>JBKEFB010000040.1:0-25599 GCA_046712405.1 Zhongshania sp.
TCAGGATCAAATTTTTCTACCGCGCGAATTAAGCCGAGGTTGCCCTCCTCAACTAAATCTAGAAGACTCAGGCCACGGTTTAAATAACGGCGGGAAATTTTTACCACCAAACGCAGATTGCTTTCAATCATACGTTTTCGACCAGCATCATCGCCTTTGCGTGCAAGCCGCGCAAAATGCACTTCTTCCTCAGCACTCAATAGTGGCGAAAAACCGATTTCGCTAAGGTACATCTGGGTCGCATCGAGATCGGTACTCTGTCGTCGAGCACGATTTATCTTGGTTGATTTAAGTACGGGGTCGAATACCGACTTGCGTGAGCTGCTAGCACTAAGTACGCCGTCTTCGTCGGCGTCATTATATATTTCAATTAAACCTGAACGATAATTATTGGTTTCTTCATCTATCCGCATCGTCGAATCCCTATTTTCCCGTTATTACTCGACTTGGGTGATACTTAAGACACTCTTCTTATTATGGCGGCGTTCAACGCCTAGGAAGCAGTCTTAGAGGATCAACCGGTTTTCCATCTACACGAACTTCAAAATGTACCTTTGGTAAATCAGTTCCGCTGTCGCCTAATTCTGCAATAACAGCTCCTGCCTTCACGCTGTCCCCCTCTTTAACTAATAAACGTCGGTTGTGCCCGTAAGCGCTTAAGTAACGATCAGAGTGTTTAAGAATTAATAGATTGCCATAACCTACCAAACCGCTTCCCGAGTACACCACCACTCCCGCCTTTGAAGCACGCACAGGCTCGCCCATTTTACCTTTAATATCAATACCCTTATGAGCCTGCCCTGTCGCCACGAATGAGCGCACTAAAGGCCCGCTTACCGGCCAGCGCCAACCCTCTCCGGAGAAAACCATCACCGGTGCAGATTTTTTCATTAGTTTTGTCACTGCCGGTTTCACGCTAGTAGTCGATTTACCTCCTGTAGTGCGATAAGTACTAGCAGACCGTTTTTTCGGGCTTGAAGCCGATTTAGCGGAAGTCGCAATCGACCGTGTACTTTCCTGCAACTCTAGGGCTTGACCTGGATAAATGGTATACGGCGCAGCCAAATTGTTAGCATTCGCTAACCCTTTAACATTGAAGCCATAACGCCATGCAATAGAAAAAAGGGTATCGCCAGCGCTAACAACATAATATGGGGGGGGGCGCTCAGATGGATTATAACGATCAGAAACAGGCGCATAGTCACCATTAGTCGTGCACGCTGAAATGCCAACAATTAAGGCAATTATACTGAAAACCGACCTCAGCATCGCCATTATGTATACATACTTATGAGCACAAAAATCATCCTTTTTCGCCAGAAAAGTACCACCGTACTGCACGTAAGATTAGAAATTTCGCTAGCGCCGACCAATTCGTAATATCGTTTTGATTACTTTATGTACCTATAAACCGAAATATTAGAAAAAAATATTCTTAAAAAATCACTGCCTTTTGGCTATTCGCGTTACAAACAAAACCAAAAGTACCCCGCTAATTGCAATAAGTAAACACACCAAGAGACGAGAGTCAGCTTGATTGGCATACTCCCAAGGCATCACATTCTGCCAACCGGGCTCGAGTGATTCAGGCAATAACAGCTTGTCTGCATTTAATTTCCAAGGCCAAATAATTGTCAGAGACCCCAATAGAATTCCCGTCAATGTTGCCAGCAGTCTCGGCCGGTAATGATGCATTAGCCAAGATAAAAAGCGCACAAACAACATTAAACCAGTACCACAACCAGCTGCAAAACTTAACAGTGAAACCACTTCAAACTGCCTGACGGCATCAATCACCGGTTCGTACATACCCAGTAATAATAAGATAAAACTACCGGATATTCCGGGTAAAATCATCGCACATATCGCCAGCGCGCCAGACAGAAACAGCGTCAATGGCGTTGCCGTAATCCCTGCGGGGCGTAATTCACCAATCGCCACAGCAAATATAATCCCAAAGAGTAACCAGCCAACTTGTCGACTACTATGGGTGATTTGTCGAAAAACAATCAGCGCTGAGGCCAAGATCAAACCAAAAAACAAAGCCGCTAAAGGAAGTGGGTGTTCATCTAAACCGTAAGCGATCAGACGAGCTAAAGACACTACGCTGACTACAATGCCCAACATCAAACTAAACAGAAAACTCCCATTAACATGCAGCCAACATGCCGCTGGACCTGACTTAAATAGCAGTTGAATCGCTTTTAGGTTGCAAGATTTAAGGCTTTCTATCAACTCGTCATAGATGCCGGTAATAAACGCTACCGTACCACCAGATACACCGGGAACCACGTCGGCGGCGCCCATAGCAATACCGCGAACGAACACCCCAGGAGAAAACACTTTCATTACTAATCCTCATTCACCCAGCGGATATATTCAAAAATATACTCAAGCAACCACAACGCCAGTGACCATCGGCACAAATAAAACCGGCTCGATTAACTGCTCTTCAATCCCCGTCTCGGTCTTATCATATACATATAACGACTGTTGCTTCCCCACCGGCCCCACGGGGATAACAAGACGCCCGCCGATCGCGAGCTGTTCCAATAATTCTGCTGGCACTACTTCTGGCGCCGCGGCAGAAAGTATAGCGTCAAACGGACCCCGATCTTGCCAGCCCATACCACCATCAGCATGACGTAAATGCACATTATATAAGCCAAGTTGGCGCAGTCGCCGACGCGCTTTCTCTTGCAATGGGCGAATGCGCTCAACACTAAACACGCGCTCCACCATTTGTGCGAGTATTGCCGTTTGATAGCCCGATCCAGTACCCACTTCCAGCACACGGCCTCGGGGGCCCAGCGCCATCAGCAACTCAGTCATGCGGGCAACAATATAGGGTCGAGAAAGAGTCTGCTGGAAACCAATTGGCAAAGAACTGTCTTCATAAGCCCGGTGTGATAATGCCTCGTCGAGAAAAATGTGCCTAGGGGTTCCCCTTATCACATTGAGAACCGATTTGTCAGTGATACCCTGCTCAGTCAAACGTTCGATCAAGCGATCTCTGGTTCGCTGAGAGGTCATTCCGATACCTTGCAAATTTAAAATTGTCACCGTGTCTTCTCAGTAAACATCAGGGCCTAGTACGCCCTTAATAGTTGATCAATTCTCGCACAAGCGCCGTAGCGAAACAGCCCCTAGGCAATGAAAATGCCAATGACACAGCCTCATTACCTAGCTGTTGCCATTGCAAGTTTTTCGGAACAACACGCATGGCGCGTCGCTCCATCGTTAAATTATTATTTATTAAGCCCGCACAGAGATCAGCAAATTCGGCATATACTTTTTCTTCAAGCAGAGCGACCTCCGCATCAGGCCCCAACAACTTACCGGGTTTACCATAAAGTGGACCACTGGGATGAATATCACCTTCAGCTAGGCGCAAAACAGTATCTGCATCCAAATCTGCCAAAAATACGCTACCGCTATCCCGCAATGCAAACACATCACCGTCCAAACCACTATTCCAATGACCCGAACTGACACGCGCCGCCAATACCGAATTAAAAATAAGTGCGCGCGCTGCCGATAAATACATACCCCTTACAAAACGCCCTGGGGTTAACTGGCCAGCAAACCATTGACGACAGGCATCGACATTGCCACCGCCATGACCAAAGCGCTGTTCCCCGAAATAATTAGGGAACCCCTGAGCAACGACAGATAAACGCGCCTCTAACAGAGCAAGATCACCGTCTAGAGACGTTAATCGCAAAATGAACCGATTATAGCGATGACTTCCCAAACGTAATTTTTGGCGGTGACGACCTTGACGCAAAATCTGCCAAGTTTCATTTACCGGCACATGCCATTCGGGTTTATGTTTACCCGGCAAATGAACGCAAAACCACTGCCGTGTAACCGCATGGCGATCTTTTTGTCCAGAATACGTCACCGCACGCGGCTGAACCCCAGCCAAGCGTGCTAATTGCTTGGCAACATACTCGGTGTTATCGCCACACTTCTCAATCCACAGCCAGTCAAATTCGCCATCGTCACTAAATTCAATATCAAAGACTTCTTCAACCACAAAATCTTCAGGCTTGGCTTTTAATACCCCAGATACGGTGGGCAGACCTAGTGCCCGAGGCCAGTCAGGCAACATCAATTCGCTCCAATAACACCACCGCGTCAACCGCTATACCTTCACTGCGCCCAACAAAACCAAGTTTTTCAGTGGTCGTTGCTTTGACACTTATAGTGGAATCTAAAACACCTAAGGTAATAGCGATAGATTCACGCATAGCAAGAATATAAGACGCCAAATGTGGTTGCTGCGCCGCTATCGTTATATCAGCATTACCGAGACGATAACCCTGCTCTTTTATTAATGTGTAACAGTGTTTCAATAATACTTTGCTATCAGCACCCGCGTATTGCGGATCGCTATCAGGAAAATGCTTACCAATATCACCCAGCGCTAGAGCGCCCAACATCGCATCACACAATGCATGCAGGGCCACATCGCCATCGGAATGGGCAAGCAAGCACCACTGACACGGAATATCGACACCACATAGCCTAATCCCGTCGCCATCGGAGAAGGGATGAACATCGTAGCCATGACCAATACGAATAAAACTCACCGCTCTTCTCCGCTTAAAAACACCGCAGCAATCGCGAGATCGTCAGGGTAAGTAATTTTTATATTGCGACAACTACCTTCCACCAGCAAAGGGCGGCGACCACAGTACTCGATTGCCGACGCTTCATCGGTCACCGCAAATTGTTGTTCACGACAATAGTTAAGTGCATCACGCAACTCACCGAAACGAAACAACTGCGGGGTTAAGGCGCGCCATAACTCATTGCGATTTAAGGTTTCGGCAATATCGCCACTCGTGTCACTGCGCTTCACCGTGTCTACCATGGGCGATGCCAAAATCGCCCCTACAGCATGAGCACAACCCAACTCTAACAGTTGCTGGATATCGTGTTGAGAAACGCAGGGACGCGCAGCATCGTGCACCAAAACCCAGTCGGCGTCGTCAGCTTCATCTAGCACCATCAACGCCTGTGCTACCGAGCTTGCACGGTCACTGCCCCCGTTTGTGCGCAATACACGGGGATCATTTGCACATGGCAAAGAACTAAAAATTTCATCATCTTTATGCAACGCAACCGCGATGGCGGTGATATCACTGCGCGCCAACAGCTTATTAACACTGTGCTCTATAACAGTTTTATCAGCAAGAGGAAGGTATTGCTTAGCTAGCTTCCCACCAAACCGCGCGCCGGTGCCAGCTGCGGGGATAACAGCCCATATACGCGAATTAGTCAGCACTTATTATTCCGTTTAATAATTTTATTCATCGACAATGAGATAAAACGTCTCATCAGACTTAATTAGCCCCATGTCGTTACGGGCCCGCTCCTCAATACTGTCTAAATCGTCCTTCAAGCTACGCACTTCGCCATACAAGCGTTCATTTCGTAACTGTAACTCACTGCTAGTATCTTTTTGAATAGCAATATCACGACGCAAGCTGGCAATTTGCTCCCAGCTTCCGGGTCCAGTCCACAGCCGCACTTGCAACATGGCAAGAATCGCCAGCAGTAAAAAAAGCAGCCGGCGGCGAGTCATATTTCACCCTGCAAAGTGATAGTGTTGCTCATTCCAATTCCAGAACCACGCACCTTAAGAACTTTATGTAACCATAGCAAAAAGCTAAAAAGGCGACCATAGCCGACTTTTAATTACTGAGCTTGGAATTCGTCCCGACCCCGATAAGCCGCGCCTATCTCTGCTTCTATGCGCAGCAGACGATTATATTTAGCCACTCGATCAGATCGACACAAAGACCCGGTTTTAATTTGGCCCGCCGATGTCGCTACTGCTAAATCAGCGATAGTGGTGTCCTCTGTTTCACCAGAACGATGTGAAATAACAACGCTATAATTCGCCTCTTTTGCCATTTTAATGGCATCCAGTGTCTCGCTAAGCGTGCCAATCTGGTTGAATTTAATCAAAATAGAGTTTGCAATATTATTATCAATACCACGTTTCAAAATCTTTGTATTGGTCACAAACAAATCATCACCAACTAATTGCACACGATCACCAATGCGACGAGTTAAGGCTGCCCAGCCCTCCCAATCGCTTTCATCCATACCATCTTCAATCGAGATAATAGGGTATTTCTGACTGAGCTCATCTAGATAGGCCGCAAAACCTTCAGCATCAAATTCTTTTCCTTCGCCGCTTAGGGAATACTTACCATCTTTATAAAACTCAGATGAAGCACAATCTAACGCCAAAGTAATATCTTTACCTAACTCATATCCAGCATTAGCAATCGCCTCGGCAATCGCCTCCAAAGCCGCTTCATTTGATGGTAAATTCGGCGCAAAACCACCCTCGTCACCCACCGCAGTATTTAATCCTCGGGCTACTAATACCTTTTTTAATGCGTGAAAAATTTCAGCGCCTTGACGCAAAGCTTCAGCAAAAGTCGCAGCGCCCACAGGCTGAATCATGAACTCTTGAATATCGACATTATTATCAGCGTGCTCGCCGCCATTGATGATATTCATCATCGGTACCGGCATGGTGTACTGACCTTCTGTACCATTAATTTGGGCAATACGCTGATAAAGTGGCACACCCTTCTCAATCGCTACCGCTTTGGCCGTAGCCAAGGAGACTGCCAGAATCGCGTTTGCACCCAGCACAGATTTAGTTTCAGTACCGTCGGCCTCGATCATAGCATTATCAATGGCACGCTGATCCTCAGCATCCATTCCCAGTAACAAATCACGGATTGTGGTATTAATATTAGCAACCGCTTTTAATACTCCTTTGCCCAAATAGCGCGCCTTATCGCCATCACGCAGCTCCAAAGCTTCACGAGAGCCTGTCGATGCGCCGGAAGGAGCGCAGGCACTGCCAACGGCGCCCGATGCTAAAACAACATCTGCCTCAACCGTGGGGTTTCCCCGCGAATCCAATATCTCGAACGCCTTGATATCGACAATCTCTGCCATGCAAATCTTCTCCGTCTTAAGTGAAAAATTAAATTATTTAATATCCAGTGCAGGCAGAGACTTCACAGTCTCATCCACCGCTTTCATGTGTTCTAAAAACGGTGCTAAAGCTGACAAGGGCAATGCACTTGGACCATCACATTTAGCCCTGTCTGGATCGGGATGCGCCTCTAAAAATAGACCGGCAATACCCATTGCAATACCGGCACGACCCAACTCCACAACTTGGTTTCTACGTCCACCAGAGGCTGCGCCCATAGGATCTCTGCACTGCAGTGCATGGGTGACATCGAAAATAATCGGCGCGCCGCCACTGGCTTCTCGCATGACGCGAAAGCCGAGCATATCTACCACTAAATTATCATAGCCAAAGTTACTGCCTCGCTCGCAAAGCATGATTTTGTCATTGCCGCATTCTGCAAACTTCTCAACAATATTTTTCATTTGCGCGGGACTTAAAAACTGCGGTTTTTTAATATTAATAACCGCGTCCGTCGCTGCCATTGCCGCCACAAGATCGGTTTGACGCGCTAAAAATGCAGGTAGCTGAAGCACATCACATATTTCCGAAACTGGTCCGGCTTGATGAACTTCGTGGATATCTGTGATGACTGGAACGTTGAACGTTTGTTTGATTTCTTGGAAAATCTTAAGCCCCTCTTCCATTCCAGGGCCGCGATAAGAATGCACTGATGAGCGATTAGCTTTATCGAAAGAGGCTTTGAAAACATAGGGGATACCCAATTTTCCGCACACCTCAACATAGTGTTCTGCTACTTGCATGGCAAGGTCACGAGACTCAAGCACATTCATACCGCCAAACAATACAAACGGCTTATCATTTGCTATATTTATGTTATTAACACTAACAATTTTATTTTCCATTGACCTACTCCTTGAACTCACCCCGGCCAAACGAGTACTTATTTGCTATGCTCGATAGCAGCGTTAACAAACCCAGTAAACAAAGGGTGACCGTCGCGGGGCGTAGATGTAAATTCCGGGTGAAACTGACAAGCAATAAACCAAGGATGATCTGCAACCTCGACAACCTCAACAAGACTTTTATCAGCAGACCAACCGCCCACTTTTAGGCCAGCTGCCTGCAAGCGCTCCACATAGTTATTATTAACTTCGTAGCGGTGACGATGACGCTCGGTAATTGTTTCACTTCCATAGACACTGGCAACGGCAGCCCCTTCAACCAAATGACAAACCTGTGCACCTAGGCGCATCGTGCCGCCCAAGTCGTCATCATGGGCGCGCTGCTCAACATCACCATCTGCGGTAACCCACTCGGTAATCAAACCAACAACAGGGTTTTTACCATTATCATTAAACTCACTGCTATTTGCGTCAGTTAAACCCAACACGTTGCGGGCGAATTCAATGACAGCAACTTGCATACCTAAGCAAATACCTAAGTATGGAATTTTATTCTCGCGAGCATATTGTACGGTAAGGATTTTACCTTCGACGCCTCGGCTACCAAATCCGCCGGGGACAAGTATGCCGTCGACCCCTTTTAATATGTCAATACCATCGTTCTCAATCGCTTCCGAGTCGATGTAGCGAACTTGTACTTTGGTGCGGCTGTGAATACCGGCATGCTTTAAGGCCTCATTCAAGGACTTGTAGGCATCCAATAACTCCATGTATTTTCCAACCATGGCGATAGTAACCGTTTGATCTTGGTGTAAATCACCTTCAATCACTTTGTCCCATTCGCTCAGGTCAGCAGGCGGACAATCAAGACCAAAGCGCTCAACCACCAGCTCGTCTAAACCCTCTGACGCTAATAGCGACGGAATCCGGTAAATCGAATCAACATCGCGCAGAGGAATAACCGCGCGGGACTCAACATTGGTGAAAAGCGCAATTTTATGTCGACTGCTTTGATCAATTTCATGATCTGAGCGACACAGCAAGATATCGGGCTGGAGACCGATAGAACGAAGCTCTTTAACAGAATGCTGAGTTGGCTTAGTTTTTGTTTCGCCGGCAGTCGCAATATAAGGCACTAAGGTTAAGTGCATTAACATGGCACGGTTAGCGCCCAATTCAACTTTTAGCTGACGTGCCGCCTCAAAGAACGGCAGGCCTTCGATATCGCCAACGGTACCGCCGATTTCAATAATGGCTATATCTGCATCACCGGCACCCGCCATGACTCGGCGCTTTATTTCGTCGGTAATGTGCGGAATAACCTGCACGGTACCGCCAAGATAGTCACCGCGACGCTCTTTCCGCAACACAGTTTCATACACGCGGCCGGCGGTAAAGTTATTGCCTTTTGCCATTTTGGCACGCACAAAGCGCTCGTAATGCCCCAAATCCAGATCAGTTTCTGCACCGTCTTCGGTAACAAACACTTCACCGTGTTGAAATGGACTCATTGTGCCCGGATCCACATTAATATACGGATCGAGTTTCAGCATAGTGACTTTGAGACCACGCGCCTCAAGAATAGCACCTAAGGAAGCTGAGGCAATGCCCTTACCCAAGGACGAAACAACACCACCGGTGACGAATATAAAACGCGCCATGTAAAGCCTTTTTATATAGTACGAAGAGATACAAGGGCCTAAAAAAGCAGCGCTAATTCGCCCCCATGAGATGGGACGTCATATTAACAGGAAGACCATAGCGAAACAATGAAATTAGAGCTCCGTACGCTACCGAGTCTCTGCTACAATGCCGGCCCAATTGCTTGCACATCAAGGCCTTAGAACTATGCAACCCATGCTGAATATTGCATTGCGCGCCGCCCGCAAAGCCGGTGACCTTATCGCGCGCGCCTCCGAACAACTTGATCGCGTTCAAGTTGAAACCAAAAGCGAAAATGATTTCGTCACTGAAGTCGACCGCAAGGCCGAGCAGGAAATCATTTACCACCTGCAAAAAGCCTACCCAGATCACGGCTTCTTGGGAGAGGAATCCGGCCAAACTGGCAATGCTGACAGTCCTTACCAGTGGATTATTGACCCGATTGATGGCACCACTAACTTCGTCCGCGGCATACCTCACTTCGCAGTCTCTATCGCCTGTATAAATCAGGGGCAAATTGAGCATGCGGTCATTCTGGACCCTATTCGTCGCGAAGAGTTTACTGCTAGCCGTGGTCGCGGCGCTCAGGTGAATGGTCGCCGAGTTAGGGTAGCCATGAACACCGGTCTAGAAGGCGCACTATTAGGCACAGGCATCCCGTTTAAGGCGCGCTGCGAAGAACATATCCCTGCTTATATGCGCAGCTTAGAAGCTCTTGCAGGCGAAACCGCAGGTATTCGCCGGGCTGGCGCCGCATCTCTCGACTTGGCTTATGTAGCGGCGGGTCGCCTAGATGGTTTCTGGGAAATCGGTTTAAACAAATGGGATATCGCTGCCGGCATCTTGCTGGTGCGCGAAGCCGGTGGTCTTGTCAGCGACTTCAGGGGTGGTGGCAGTTACTACGAAAGCGGTAATATTGTAGCCGCCAATCCAAAATGCCTCAAAGGTATGCTGCAAGCAATAAAGCCGCACTTACAAGATATTCGCTAAACCTAAGCCTCAGACTTAAAAAAACCGCAGCAAGCTGCGGTTTTTTATGCCCTAGGGAAATACCCCGCAATTAGGGCAAGTCATCTAGCTGCGCACCTTCTTTCTCAACTACAATCAAATCATCCTGACTTATATTCATAGTTAGCAGCAAGCTTGCAACAATATAGATAGACGAATAAGTACCAATACCAACCCCAATTAGCAGAGCTAAGGCAAAGCTATGAATCATCTCCCCCCCAACAAAGGCCAGGGTCACCAATACTAATAAAGTAGTTCCGGATGTTACCAAAGTACGATCTAAGGTTTCGGTCAAGGAAATATTAATGACCTCACCCGCCTCGTGTTTACGCAATTTGCGCAAGTTTTCACGGATACGGTCAGCAACCACTATCGAATCGTTTAGCGAGTACCCAATAACCGCTAAGATCGCTGCCAACACGGTCAAATCGAAGTCCCAGCCTACTAGGGCGAATACCCCTAGGGTGATCAGAACGTCGTGACCTAAGGCAGCAACAGCGCCGATAGAAAACTTAACCTGAAACCTCATGGCGACATAAATCAACACCACCAGCAAAGCGAGCAATACTGCTAGACCACCCTGCTCGCGAAGCTCCTCACCCACCTGCGGTCCGACAAACTCGATACGACGCAGGTCAATTTCGCCCTCGGTACCAGCCAGTAATACAGCGAGCACCTCATCTCCCAGTGTCGGACTCATACCTTCTGGCATCCTTACCAACACGTCGGTATCAGAGCCAAAATTAACCACAATCGCACTTTCGTATCCAGCCGCACTCAAGTCTTCGCGCACTTGCTGTAACGGTACCGGTTCTTCGTAAATGACCTCTATTAAGGTGCCACCGGTAAAATCGAGACCAAAATTTAGGCCCTTAAAAGCCAGAATCCCAATCGATGCAGTCATTAGTCCGATTGAAATGAACATCGCAATGCGACGTCCACTCATAAAATTAATCATTTTTTTAGTGTCAGGCATACGTTTCCCCTAGATCGCCAGTTTGGTGATACGACGACCGCCGTAAACGAGATTAACAATAGCGCGGGTACCCATAATCGCAGTGAACATCGACGTTAGAATCCCGATTGACAAGGTCACCGCGAAACCGCGAACAGGACCGGTGCCAACCGCATACAAAATGACTGCAACTAACAAAGTAGTGATATTCGAATCCATAATGGTAACAAAAGCACGCCCGTAACCAGCTTCGATGGCGTGTTGCACCGATAGACCCGCACGCAACTCTTCTCGTATTCGCGAGAAAATAAGCACGTTAGCATCCACTGCCATACCGACAGTAAGGACAATACCAGCAATACCCGGCAAGGTTAATGTCGCACCAAGTAAAGACATACACGCCGTTAGCAAAATGATATTAGCACCAAGTGCAGCCACCGCAATGATGCCAAACACGCGGTAATAAACCACCATAAACAAAGCGACGAGGCCCAGACCAATCTTAACCGCGTTAAGGCCTTTAGCGATATTTTCCGCCCCCAAAGATGGACCAACGGTACGCTCTTCAACAAAATCAATGGGCGCCGCTAGTGCGCCAGCTCGCAATAACAGCGACAGCTCAGCCGCCTCACCCGGCGCATCGAGACCAGTTATCCGGAACTGTACGCCCAAGGCATCTTTGATGGTGGCTAGACTAATAATTTTCTTCTCTTCATACGGTACCCTTACCGCCTGCTCCACACCATTTTCATCTCGCTCATAATAGGTGCGGCTTTTACGCTCAATGAATAACACCCCAAGACGACGGTTAATATTGTGACGAGTTACGCGATGCATCAAGGTACCGCCTTGACCGTCCAGCGTAATACTCACCTGCGGCATACCATTTTGATCAAAGCTCGCTTGCGCATTCGCGACCCGTTCACCGGTAATGACCACGTCTCGCTCTAACCAAGCAGTCGGCTCACCGCGACCTGGGGTGCGAAATTCAAATTGCTCACGGTCTGATAAGGGCGCGTCATATTTAGCCTCTAAACGGAAATCAAGGTTAGCGGTTTTACCCAGAATACGTTTTGCTTCTGCAGTGTCTTGAATACCAGGTAATTCAACCACAATACGATTACGGCCCTGACGCTGAACCAAGGGCTCTGATACCCCCAATTCATTTACACGATTACGCAAAGTAGTTAAGTTTTGGCTGACCGCATAGTCTTCTATTTCTTTACGCTTGGCGTCGCCGATAATTGCTCGCATATAAAAGGCATCATCACCAGCGCCAGCATCCACCCGCTCACCGGTCAAATCGGTAAACTCTTTGCGAATCAAACCCAGTGCCGCATCGCGGAGCTCGGCGGTAGTGAATTTACCCGAAATCACGCCGCGATCCAGAGTAACAAAACCGCGGATACGCTCTTCACGAAGCTTCTTTTTGATGTTGGAGTTATAGTGTTCTAATCGCGTTTCAATGGCCGAGTCGGTGTCAACCTCGAGTAGAAAATGAACGCCGCCACTTAAATCCAAGCCCAGCTTCATCGCCTGCGCCCCCAAGTTACTAAGCCAATCTGGGGTATTCGAAGCGAGATTTAAGGCAACAACATAACCATCACCTAAAGCACGCTGCACCACGCGCTGAGCGCGCAGCTGCATATCGGTTTCATATAAACGAATCAAACCAGATTTACCGCTTTCATTGGCTTTTTCGCCAAAGTGCTCGATGCCACCAGCGTCTAATGCCATAGATAAGCGAGTCATCAATGCTTGATCAATCAATACGCCGCTGCTTTGCCCGGAAATCTGCAAGGCCGGATCGGCCCTATAAAGATTCGGTACCGCGTACAGCAAACCAATTCCCAGAACCGCTAAAATCAGCAGATTTTTCCAGAGCGGATATTTATTTAGCATTGTATTTTCACCAAAACCGTCTGTTGCGACGGTATTTATTTAATAACGGACGCCAACAACAGACGCCAACAACAAACGGGACACCCCTGAACCGCCTTTGTAACAGCGCCGGCAAACGCCGTCGCCCATGCTTTACTATCTTAATCTACCCAAACCCGTGCGTTGCGAAATAAACGCATCCAACCACTATCTTCAACCGCGCTATCTGCCACCCATGAATTCTGCACACTGCGAAACACTCGCTCTGGATGGGGCATCATAATGGTAACCCGGCCATCCACACTACTTGCACCGGCAATACCAAAGCGGGAACCGTTGGGGTTGGCCGGATATACCTCTGTGGCGCTCAAGGTATTATTTATAAACTGTAAAGCGACTCCCCCACTCTGCTGGAGACCTTGCAACTGCTTAAGATCGGCAAACTCCGCGCGTCCTTCGCCATGTGCGACCGCAACCGGCAAATGCGAACCTGCCATTCCCGCTAATAATATGGAGGGTGATTCTGGAATTGCAACCAAGGAAAAGCGTGCTTCGAACTGTTCTGAGCGATTGCGCACAAAACGCGGCCAATGTTCGGCACCCGGAATCAGTGAATGCAGATTAGACATCATCTGACAGCCGTTGCATACACCTAGCGAAAAGGTGTCACTGCGCTGAAAGAAACCGGCAAACTCATCTCGGGCAAGCCTATTAAACAAAATGGTTTTTGCCCAGCCCTCGCCAGCCCCTAACACGTCGCCATAAGAAAAACCGCCACAGGCCGCAAGGCCTTTAAAATCTTGTAGACTTACCCGGCCACTAAGAATGTCACTCATGTGAACATCAATGGCACTAAAACCAGCTCGGTCAAAAGCGGCCGCCATCTCCATTTGGCCATTGACGCCCTGCTCACGAAGTATCGCAATGCGAGGTCGTACACCAGAATTAATGTATGGCGCCGCGATATTGTCTTGGGCATCAAAACGCAATAACTGGCTTAGCCCGGGATCCGCTTCTATTATTGACTCGAATTCTTGTTGCGCACAGTCGGGGTTGTCACGCAGTGACTGCATGCGATAGCTGAGCTGCTGCCATTTACGTTGAAGCGCCAGACGATCATCTCGCAGCACTTCTACGCCACCAAAGCTAATCGCAATATCACTACCAGCAACAGCGCGGCCTATTTTATGCACACAGCCAGCCAATCCTTGACGTGCAAATTCTTCAATGACCGACTCAACATCGCCACGACGTACTTGCAATACCGCGCCAGCTTCTTCGGCAAAGAGGGCGCCGTGCACCTTACCTTGAGCGATTAACTCAACATCTAAGCCGCAGTGACCGGCGAAGGCCATTTCCAATAAGGTTATTGCCAAACCACCGTCGGAACGATCGTGATATGCAATTATTTTTTCATCTTCTAAAAGCTGCTGAATACTGCTAAAAAATCCTGCAAGCAATGCGGGACTATCAATGTCTGGCGCGACGTTACCTACTTGCTGATAAACTTGCGCCAGGCAGGAACCACCCAAACGCTGCTTGCCGCCGCCCAAATCGATCAATAACAAGACGTTGCCGTCCAGATCAACACGCAACTCCGGTGTAACGGTTTTGCGAACATCCGCAACAGGACTAAACGCGGTAATAATGAGCGACATCGGCGCGGTAATAGCTTTGCTTTCATCTCCATCACGCCAAGTAGTGCGCATCGACATAGAGTCTTTACCCACTGGAATAGTGATACCCAGTGCCGGGCAAAAGTCCATCCCCACCGCTTTTACGGTATCAAAAAGCTTTTCATCTTCGCCTGCATAGCCCGCCGCGCACATCCAGTTAGCCGACAGCTTAATATCTGATATCTTTTCAATACGGCTCGCGGCGATATTGGTCAAGGCTTCGGCAATCGCCATTCGCCCGGATGCCGGTCCATCAATTAACGCCAGCGGGGTGCGCTCACCTATTGCCATGGCTTCGCCGGCATAAGAATCGTAGCTCACCGTAGTCACCGCGCAGTCCGCAACCGGAACCTGCCAGGGACCGACCATTTGGTCTCTATGAACCTGCCCGGTAATGGAGCGGTCACCAATAGTGATTAAGAAGTTTTTGGCTGCGATTGCCGGCAAGGCTAACAACCGCTCCAAAGCCTCATCAATATTTATTGCGCTGGCGTCAAAAGCAGGCAGCTGCGGATGCTGACGGATAAATTCTCGGTGCATTTTCGGCGGCTTACCAAAGAGAACCGACATCGGCAAATCGACTGGGTTATTGCCGAAGTGGGTATCACCTACCCGCAAGCGCTTATCGGCAACAGACTCACCAACCACCGCATAAGGCGCACGCTCGCGAGCACAAATCGCTTCAAACGTCGCAAGGTTTCCCGGCGCAATAGCAATAACGTAGCGCTCTTGTGATTCATTACACCAAATTTCTAATGGCGACATACCCGGCTCATCATTGGGAACCTTGCGCAAATCAAAATCACCGCCACAACCGCCATCCTTAACTAACTCGGGAAAAGCATTCGATAAGCCCCCGGCACCGACATCATGAATAAAGGCAATGGGATTATCATCTGCCATCGCCCAACAGCGATCAATGACCTCTTGGCAGCGGCGTTCTATTTCTGGGTTTTGACGTTGTACCGAGGCAAAATCTAAATCCTCAGTGGAGGCACCACTGCTCATTGAGGAAGCCGCACCGCCACCCAAACCGATGAGCATCGCCGGGCCACCCAGGGCAATCAACTTGTGGCCCGCGGGGAACTCGGTCTTAAGGACGTGCTCTTCTTTGATATTGCCATAACCACCGGCAATCATGATCGGCTTGTGATAGCCGCGGCGCTCTTCTCCCGCCGCGCCCATCGCGTTTTCTTCAAAGCTGCGAAAGTAACCGCACAAATTGGGTCGACCAAACTCATTATTAAACGCCGCGCCGCCAATCGGTCCGTCCAGCATGATATCCAATGCCGAGACAATGCGCCCGGGCTTTCCGTAATCAGCTTCCCAAGGCTGCTCGAATCCGGGAACCCGCAGGTTGGACACACTAAAGCCACTCAAACCGACTTTAGGTTTGGAGCCACGCCCAACAGCACCTTCATCACGAATTTCTCCGCCAGAACCCGTACCTGCACCTGAAAACGGTGAGATCGCCGTGGGATGATTATGAGTTTCAACCTTCATCAGCAAGTGAATATTTTCCTGATGATATTGGTATTCTGCCGAGTCGGGCGCAGAATAAAAACGCCCCGCACGATGCCCTCTCACCACGGCGGCATTATCAGAATAAGCGCTCAGCACACCTTCACCACCAAGCTCATTGGTGTTCTTAATCATATCAAATAGCGAGTGTGGCTGCGGCACACCGTCAATAGTCCAGCTGGCGTTGAAAATCTTGTGGCGGCAATGTTCTGAGTTCGCTTGGGCAAACATCATCAGCTCGACATCACTAGGATTGCGGCCCAGCTCAGTAAAGCTCTCCAGCAAGTAATCGATTTCGTCATCGGCCAGCGCCAGACCCAGCTCGCCATTGGCGAGGACTAAGGCGTCACGACCACTATCAAGCACATCAATTGCTTGCATAGGTCTCGGACTCTGACGAACAAATAACGCCTCGGCCCCGGCCGGCGAATCCAATACTGACTCTACCATGCGGTCATGTATCGCCGCTAACAGGGCACTGCGCTGGTCAGTATTTAGCTCGCCGTCGATATCAAAGCAGTATTCGACGCCGCGCTCGATGCGCGCAATCATATCTAGACCGCAGTTATGGGCAATATCACTGGCTTTACTCGACCATGGAGAGATTGTTCCCGGCCTAGGCACAACGAAAAAGCGCTGCCCCTGGCTTGCAACAAACTCCGCACGGGGACCGTATTGCAATAACTGACTCAAGACCTCGCCATGATCGCCATGAAGCTCAGCGGTAGTCTCTACCAAGTGAACATATTGCGCGCTCACACCCCGCAGGGTGGGAATTGCGACGGCCAAAGCAGCCTTTAATTTTTCTATACGAAAGTCTGAAAGTGCCGAGGCACCATAAAGAATAAGCATTCGGAGCGACAACCTAGATCGAATGGATTTAAGCGACGCATTGTAAAGGATTTATGCGAGGATTTTTATCCAAAATAGTGTTTATGGTGTGATCAGCCCCATAACGATACAATTAACCTTATATTAATTGGAGTTTCGCCCTTGGAGACAAGCCATAAGACATTACGATTTCTCGCATTATGGCTTTTTGCTGGATGCTGCGTGCTTATCGCGGTGTTATTAAACAGCAGCGGAGTCACTAGCGACAATCTACAGCGAATTCGTGACGATGGTGTCTTACGGGTACTCACCCGCAACGGCTCAACTATTTATTATCAATCTCAAGGTGAGCCAGCAGGCTTTGAGTACCAACTCGCCCTCGCCTTTGCCAACCATCTCAATGTAGATTTAGAAATGATTCCAGTGGTTGGACTAGACGAAGTATTTAGTGGTCTCGCTGACAATCGCGCAGATATTGCCGCAGCCGGGCTTAGTATTACCCCGGCAAGACAGAAAGCCCTGTGGTTCGGTCCCAGTTATTTCAGCATAAAACAATATTTTATCTATAACCGCGACGTCAATGCACCAATGAGTTCTGTGGCCGAGCTTATCGGCAAGCAAATTCGGGTGATCGGTAATACTGCCCATGTTGAAGAGCTCAAAAGTCTGCAAAAGGAGTATCCCGAACTCCGCTGGGCAGAAAGTCGCGACCTTGAAACCATCGATTTACTCGAACAACTCGCTGGAGGCCAGATTGATGCCACCATCATCAACTCTACCGAATACTATGCCAACCGTGCTTTTTACCCCAGATTTCGCATTGCCTTTAGCGCCGGAAAACCGCGCAAATTAGCCTGGGCAATGACGGCTACGCCGGCAAATGCCAGCCTGATAAAAGAAATGACTTTATTCTTTAAGAACATCAACGACAACGGCAAATTAGCCCGTTTAATAGAGCAGAAATTTACCTTCAACGAACGGCAAACTTTTATTAGTACGCATACGTTTCTAAAAATGAAGAAAGACCGTCTCTCTAACGTAAAAGGGATGATCGAGCAGGTTGCCATTGAATATGACTTAGATTGGCGTTTTTTAGCCGCCATCAGTTACCAAGAATCATATTGGAACGCCACTGCCCGCTCACCCACTGGCGTGCGCGGAATGATGATGCTCACCCGGTCTACCGCTGGGGAACTTCAGGTTGACGATCGGCTTGATCCAATGCAAAGCCTGCGAGGTGGCGCCCGATATTACAAGAAACTTTATAGTCGCTTACCGTCGGGAGTCGAATCACCTGACCGCAGCTGGTTCGCGCTCGCGGCTTACAATATTGGCTTGGGGCACTTAGAGGATGCCAGGATCATCACCGAGCAACGCGGTGGCAACCCCAATCTCTGGAATGATGTAAGAGAAAGCTTACCCTTATTACGTCAGCAAAAATGGTATAAAACGTCAAAATATGGCTACGCTCGTGGCGATGAAGCCGCACTTTATGTGCGCAATATCCGTGATTATTATTCTTTACTGAAATGGGATGAACTCAATCGCTACCGAGTACCGCCCCCACGTATCGTATCAGACTATTTATCCGCCGAGTTAAACCGCGGCTTTGATGGACTTTAAAGTTCTTAAACAAAAAAGCAAAAAACACCGCAGTTTCACACCAGCTGTTATTTTTTATCCACGTTTCTCGCGTTTTTTCTCATCCCTGCGGCGAGCAAAAAACGCCTGCACAATACTGCTGGCGTCGCTTGCCAGCACCCCTCCAAGCCATTCAACTTTATGATTCATTTGCGGTTGATCAAACAGTTGAAAATGACTGCATACCGCACCAGCTTTAGGCTCGCTTGCCGCATAGACGAGACGCGTAATACGGCTGTGAATAACGGCTCCTGCGCACATTGCGCACGGTTCAACCGATACATACATTGTAGCGCCAGGAAAGCGATAATTGCCGACAGCCTGACCAGCGTCTCGCAAAGCAATGATCTCAGCGTGAGCGCTGGGATCTGACCTGCCGATGGGCTGATTAAAGCCCTCACCAATAATAGCACCGTCGCGAACAACGACGGCGCCAACCGGAACTTCGTTGCTTGCATCTGCTTTTAGCGCTAACGCTAGCGCGTGGCGCATCCATTGCTCGTCGGTAAAAGTATCCATATCAGATTTAATCGACTCTTCGTCAAAATAAGTAGCCAATACCAACAAGATGTTAATACACGACAAAGGCTAAGTACGCCATTATGACACAGACACACACGCTATAAATTTAGAGCTGAGCCAAGATCGAGAACAAAGCCGAAATGGATATCTCTGTGGCTCAAATAAGGAGTAAACCACTGCACTTCGTCTTCAACTTTCTCGTCTTAAAGGTCCGCATTCGGTATAGCAGTATTTATAAAGAAATGACTTAGACCTGCTCCCTTATTCCCACTTAGTAGCAACCAAATTTAATTACACTTTTTTTCAATGACTTATATTCGTCCAAGAATACAAGTATAAATTATATGTAAGCCCAGCCCTTTATTTCACCCTGTTATTACGCATATATTTTCATCAGATTTAATGGCTTAGGCAATCTTTAGCCTGCCACTGTGCGCTGCTAATCTTGCTTACTCGCACCAAAATTGAGGCAGCTTTATAATCTAACAAGTAAAATCCTCCGCTGATATATTGATTTTTCTCTTTACGCAGAGCTTGAGTTTCAAAATGGCGAAATTCAAAGCCAAATGTTTTACATAAACTTTCGATGTACTTTTTTGAATGCGAATAAGAGCCAGATTGCTCAAGAAAAAAACCGTCACCATCATAATCTTCTGTCGAAAAAGCTAACTTACCACCGTTTTATTTCGAAATTTTATCAATCGAAATACTACATATAAATCTCCAACATAAACGAAGACGTCGGTTGAGATAAAGCAATCAAAATTCAAACTTTCAGTTAATAGGTAGTCTATAGTATCTTTCTTGATTAATTTATTATAATTTTTTTTCCTTTGCTTCATCAAGCATCTTTCCTGATAAATCGATACCCTCAAGATGTTCACAAAATTTTTAATTTCCATTCTAAACAAGCCAGTGCCACATCCCAAATCCCAAATCCCAAATCCGTTATTGAACCCAATAAATCGAACTCGCTATCTTTTATAATCATTTCCGCGATGACTCTTGGACTTTTATATTCAAGATTATCAACCAAAGATCTTTCAAACTTATCAGCGTAATTATCAAATAGCCCTTCAACGTAATCTCGAGGTGCAGTTGCAGTTATGTCTCCAGATAAAGCCGCAAGCATATGTTTAGCTTCGCCAAAATCAGGTTTCAGCCCTATAGCTTGCCTGAAGCTTGCTGCCGACTCGTCTAATCTGCCGAGTTCTTTAAGCGTGAGATCCAAGTTGCAGTGGGCTTCGGCAAAGTCAGGTTTCAACGCTATTGCTTGTACATAGATTGCCTCAGCCCCATCTAATCTACCTAGTTCTTTGAGCGTGTCACCTAGGTTATTGTGGGCTTCAGCGTCCTGTGGTGCCAATTGCACAGATTTTTGACTGGCACATAATGACTCACTTATTCTGTCACTTTGCTTGAGCACAGATCCAAGGACTTTCCAGGCAAATTGGTGATCTGGAAATCTTTCAGTAATGGATAACGCCAACTGCTCAGCTTCGCCGTATCGTTCAGCCTGATAGTATTCTAAGAGACGATTTAATTATTGTTGAGATGGACTTGCACTACCAACATCTTTGGTTTGAGTATTGGAAACTAATTTTGACTCGAGGGTGCCTAATTTCTCTGCAGCCAACCCCTGCCTCTTTGCTTGCTTAACAACTTCCCTTGCATTATCAAACTGTTTTTCTTTAATAAGGGCATCAATGTAACTCAACCAAAACTGTTCTATCTTTGGATTGGCCTGCAGTGAAATTTTAAATAACGGTAGTGCCGCATCAGCTTTATTCACTGAGACCGCTAATACGCCTAAGTTATGGTTAGCGTCCGGATGTAAAGGATGGGATGTAAGATAGCCTGATGAAGGCGTTTGGCGTCCTGAAGCTTATCTTTTTTATGTGCTGCGACAGCCTGCAGTAGCGCTTGCTCAATAGTCAGTTCCATGAAATGCTCTTAAACGCCGCTATGTAAGTATTTTAAGCAGTCACACGTTCAGTTAAATCAGTATAACTGAAGAAGAATTTTAGAAAAAGTCAGTTATATTTTTTATGAATTTTTATATAACTAAAAAATAATTATCAATCAATTACTTAAATGCACTTAATAATATATATGTAATCAATATGTAACTCGCCTCTCGCTATTCATATTATTTCGACGCCGCTAAAGCTATTGCAATTCAAAAGTTTCCGTAATTTTCATTCGCACACTGTATAACGAAGAACGTGCTTAATCAATCAACTTTAGTTGATCTATACAGTAATTAAAATCCACCAAATTTGGCGCTAACGTGTTGCGGTTACAAAAGAGTTTTAAGCATACTGGCTATTTCTGGATTTTTATCTCTCATTTGCTTTAGCACAGCTTCTAATTGTTGAGCTGTAATAGAAAAGTTTCTGTTGTTTTTTCTCTAGTGGCATTTCTGATTGCTATGCCTAAATTTCTTAGCTCTTCATTTATCTTGAACTTATGCTCTTTTTCTTTAGTAAAAAACCAACTTGGATATCTGTTTAGGTGAGCGCTTTCAACTTTTCCAGTGATATTTAATTCACAATCTAATTTACTTACAATATCGTTTACCGCCCATTTAACTAATGGCCAATCATCATGAGAATCATCCCCAGCAAAAACGCCACCAACCTTTAACTTTCGATACCAATCAGAGAAGGTCTTGCCGCGTTCTTCACCCGTATGGGCGTAACCATCAAAATATATAAAATCAAAGAAAGTATCTTCAAATAATTCTATTACATCATCAAATGACATACGAAGAAGTGTGTAATCATCTTCAATACCAACTAGTTTTAACGCCGAAATGTATTCCTTTGTGTCGTGATCGTCTTCGTAAAGATCTACGCCATAAAATCTTCTGAATTTTCCAGACTGCATCATCCGTTTTGAGTAATGACCACCCGCTACCCAAATTCAATTCCTAAATTGTTGTTTTCTTTGAGGGCTTCAAGAACGTCATATCTGTGATAGTTATCATAAACCTTTAACTCTACCTTAGGAGTTAATTGATTTGCTAGTTGCTGTATCTCTGCATTGTTCATTGTTTTTCTCTACCTTTCGATAAAATCTATGATTAATTTTTTATGCGAAAGTAATGTGTAATAAATTAATAAAATTAAATTAATTAGTTACACAATAATAACTACTCCCATTCAATAGTAGCTGGGGGCTTGCTACTAACATCGTAGGCAACTCGCGATACCTGCTTTATTTCATTGATGATACGATTTGAAACCGTTTCCAACAGCTCATATGGCAAGTGTGCCCAGCGGGCTGTCATAAAGTCGATAGTTTCTACCGCCCGCAAGGCAATCACGTACTCATAGCGGCGGGCATCCCCTACTACACCAACAGACTTGACCGGCAGGAAAACCGCAAAGGCCTGGCTAGTTTTTTGATACCAGTCGGCGCGATGCAACTCTTCCAAAAATATCGCGTCGGCCTCACGTAGAATGTCGGCGTATTCCTGTTTAACTTCACCGAGTATACGCACACCCAAACCCGGACCTGGGAAAGGATGACGATAGACCATATCGTAAGGTAAACCTAACTCAAGGCCGATGCGGCGAACTTCATCTTTAAACAATTCACGCAGCGGCTCAACCAAGTCCATCGCCATATCGTCGGGTAAACCGCCAACATTGTGATGGGACTTAATAACATGAGCTTTGCCCGTTTTTGAAGCCGCCGACTCAATAACATCGGGATAAATTGTTCCCTGCGCCAGAAAGTGAACATCTTTAAGCTTGGTGGCCTCTTCATCAAAAATATTAATGAACATATTGCCAATAATTTTACGTTTTTTCTCGGGATCAGCTTCGCCTACCAGCTTGCTCAAAAAAGCGTCTTCGGCATCAGCGCGAATCACTTTCACACCCATATTTTTGGCAAACATATCCATAACCTGGTCGCCTTCATTCTTGCGCAGCAACCCGTTATCGACAAACACACAGGTTAGCTGCGCGCCAATAGCCTTATGCAGTAAGGCCGCAACCACTGAACTGTCTACACCCCCAGACAAACCCAGCAATACTTTTTGCCCTCCAACTTGGGCGCGTACTTTTTTTATTCCGTCTTCAACAATATTGGCGGGCGTCCACAAGGCTTCACAGCCACACAGTTTCAGTACAAAGTGTTCAAAAATACGCTGTCCCTGCAGCGTGTGAGTGACCTCTGGATGAAACTGCACACCATAGAGTTTCTTCGCCTCACATTGCATTGCCGCTATTGGGCACGACGGTGTTGACGCCAATATTTCAAAACCCTCAGGTAATTGAATCACTTTGTCGCCATGACTCATCCACACATCCAGCAGCGTTTTACCGTCGCTAGTATTGATATGATCTGCAATATCCAGCGTCAAGGCACTAGCGGTTTCCAATTTAATTTGTGCATAGCCAAACTCGTGCACTGGCGAACCTTCCACTTTACCGCCCATTTGTTCGGCCATGGTTTGCATGCCGTAGCAAATCCCTAAAACCGGTACACCAAACTCGAACACTTTCTGCAGCGCCCTAGGTGAGTCCGTTTCGGTAACCGATTCCGGTCCACCCGCCAAGATAAATCCCGAGGGTTTAAAGGCGTCGATGTCTGCTTCATCAATATCAAAAGCACGAATTTCGCAATATACACCAATCTCACGAATACGGCGGGCGATTAATTGGGTGTACTGCGAACCAAAATCAAGAATTAGAATTCGGTGGGCATGAATATCAGGAATGGACACAGTGGCTCTCTCAATTAATTCAGCAAAATTTACTAGCAACAATTCAAATAAACAGAAACCCGCTGCTTTACGGGTAATAGCAGCGGGTTTCTGTAGTTAAAAAAATTTATATGCGCATATCAGGTCGGGTAGTTGGGCGCTTCTTTGGTGATGCTAACGTCATGAACATGGCTTTCATTCATGCCGGCAGATGTCACCCGGACAAATTCAGGAACACTGCGCATCGCTTCCATATCGAGGCTGCCGGTGTAACCCATAGCAGAGCGTAAACCGCCCATTAATTGATGCACAATAGCGGACAGCGGACCTTTATAAGCAACGCGACCTTCAATGCCTTCGGGTACCAATTTTTCAACACCGTCTTCTGCGCTTTGAAAGTAGCGATCGCTAGAGCCTTGGGTTTTGGTCATGGCACCAAGTGAACCCATACCGCGGTAGGACTTATAGGTGCGGCCTTGGAATAACTCAACTTCGCCAGGCGCCTCTTCTGTGCCCGCAAACATCGAACCCATCATGACCGCGCTGGCGCCGGCGACTACGGCTTTAGACAGATCACCGGAGAACCGAATGCCGCCATCAGCAATGAGTGGTACACCTGTTCCCTTCAGTGCCTCAGCAACATTAGCGATGGCGCTAATTTGTGGCACGCCGACACCGGTAACAATGCGGGTAGTACAAATTGAGCCTGGCCCAATACCAACTTTTACGCCATCTGCACCCGCTTCAATCAAAGCCAGTGCCGCCGAGGCGGTAGCAATATTGCCACCAATAACATCAACTTGTGGATAGTATTCTTTAATCCAACGCACTCGATTAATAACATTCAAAGAGTGACCGTGGGCGGTGTCAACCACCAGTACGTCTGCGCCCGCTGCGACCAAGGCCGCCACACGATCATCGGTATCTGCGCTAGTGCCAACTGATGCGCCAACCCGTAACTGGCCGGCACTGTCTTTGCAGGCAAAGGGATAAGTTTGGGCGTTGTTCATGTCTTTAACGGTGATCATCCCGGTGAGCTTGAAAACATCGTTGACCACTAATACTTTTTCGATGCGGTGACGATGCAGCAGCTCACGCGCAACCGCCATATCGACACCCTCTTTAACCGTGACCAGCTTTTCCTTTGGGGTCATCATGCTCGATACAGGAACATCTAACTCTTCCTGAAAACGCACGTCGCGGCTGGTGACAATGCCGACCAGCTCGCCTTTATCTAGAACAGGTACACCAGAAATTTTGTGGCGACGACGCAACTCAAACAACTCGCTTAAAGGCGCGCTGGCTTC
>JBKEFB010000041.1:0-25379 GCA_046712405.1 Zhongshania sp.
CTTTGCTGCATATGCTTGGTGGCTTAGATGTGCCGTCGCAAGGCCGGGTGCTGGTGCGCGGACGTGATATTGCGGCAATGAGTGATCGTGATCGCAGCCGTTTACGCAATCGAGAACTGGGTTTTGTATATCAATTTCACCATCTTCTAAATGAGTTTTCTGCTCTCGAAAATGCGGCCATGCCCTTATTAATTGCCGGCGCCAAACGCGCTGTGGCCTTTGATCGCGCCGGGGCCTTATTAGATCGTGTTGGTTTGGGGCACCGGCTAAAACATCGGCCTTCGCAACTTTCTGGCGGCGAACGCCAGCGCGTAGCTATAGCAAGAGCCCTGGTTAATGAGCCGGCTTGCGTTTTACTGGATGAGCCAACCGGCAATCTTGATGGCGATAATGCGGAAGCCGTGCAGGCACTGTTGTTAGAGTTAAATAAAGAACTGGCGATAAGCTTGGTAATAGTGACCCATGATTTAACATTAGCTGGGCGCATGGACAGAGTACTCAACTTATATGACGGCAGCTTGCAAGAGGCCAAGGCCTAATGCGCTCCTTGTCCACCTATATTGGTTTCCGCTATAGCGTAGATCGATCTGGCAACCAGTTGGTGTCTTTTTTGTCGCGTTTATCGATGCTTGGCTTAGTTCTCGGCGTTGCATTACTCGTTGTAGTGCTCTCGGTGATGAACGGCTTTGACCGAGAAATGCGTAATCGAATCTTAGCCATGGTGCCGCATATCACGCTGCAACCTTGGTCCGATCAGTATGTCGATTGGCAGCAACTTAGTCAGGACGTTGAGCGTCATCCTCATGTGGTGGCCACTGCGCCGTTTGTGCAGGGCAATGCCATGTTGATCAAGGGCGGTGCGGTTGAGCCTAGCGTATTTTTTGGTATAGACCCCGCGGCAGAAAAACGGGTTTCTCGTATTGAGGAATATGTTGATCTCAATATATTAACACCAGAGGTGTCTGGTCTTATTCTTGGTAAAGCGCTGGCCGATCGTCTTGCTCTAAAGACAGGAGACCGGGTAACACTGGGCGTACCTCAGAGCGAGGGTCGACAAAATGTCCGGTTTGTACAAATGAATGTGGCCGCGCTGGTTGCGACGGGCACGGAGTTAGATCAGCAACTGATGCTGATGCATATTGATCAGGCGCGGTCACTGTTTAGCGACGCGCCGCCGGTATCGCTTAGAGTATCGGTTGACGATGTGTTTGCCGCGCCCCAAATTGGCTGGGAACTCGCATCGGTTCACGGCAGAGATTATATGCTGAAGGATTGGAGTCAGCAGTTTGGCAATATGTACCACGCGATTCAAATGTCGCGTAAGTTGGTGGTGATTATGCTGCTAGCGGTGGTCGCCGTGGCGGTTTTTAATGTGGTGTCGACTCTGGTGATGGTGGTCAATGACAAACGCGCAGATATTGGTATTTTGCGGAGTCAGGGAGCCAGTCAAAGCGATATATTGCGTATTTTCCTCACATATGGCGCTGTTATTGGCGCGGTCGGTGCAACCGCTGGCGGTGTTGTCGGGGTGCTGCTGGCATTAGGTATTAGTGATTTAGTGGCAGGGGTAGAAAGCGTTTTCGGCGTGCAATTATTGCAGAGCGACGTCTATCCTATAAATTACCTGCCATCAGATATTCGAATTCCCGATGTGCTGACAGTGTGTGCCACTGCGTATGTTATGAGCTTATTGGCGACAATTTATCCTGCTTGGCGGGCATCTAGAATGCCACCAGCGGAGGCCTTGCGGAGTCATTAGTTAACGTTTTGCTTGTCGAGATTGCTGTCGTTTGCGCCAGCGCTTAATCACGTAGACACGCCAAAGAATATGGACACTTGCGGCGCCAACAAGACCAGATAGCAGGCCCGTAAGAAAGCAGCCTAATATTAAGGGCCGCCAGAGATGAGTGAATTCCTCAGCTAGCCAAGCCCATGACAGTTCGAAGTGAAAGGTGTTAGGGGGTATCCCCATCGTCACGGCACCGAGTTTGTAGGTGAAGTAAAAAATGGCTGGCATAGTGATGGGATTAGTAATCCAAACCAGCATCACCGAAATAGGAAGATTAGCTCGAAAGACAATGGCCGCCAATGCGGCGAGGATCATTTGGGTTGGAATGGGTACAAAAGCAATAAACAGCCCAAAAAATGACGCCACGGTGACCGAGCGTCTGTTCAGGTGCCAGAGGTTAGGATCATGCAGCAGACTTCCAAAAATACGAACCGATGGGTGCTCGCGTATTTTTTCGGGCGTTGGTAGCCAGCGTTTAAATAGTTTTCGAGCCATCCGTACAATTCTAATTTACTATTCTGAAAGATAGAAGCTACCGAGCCGCAGACCGGTAATATAGTGGCGGCATTATGCACGTTTCCACCGGGGTACTCCAGTATGTTGTCATGGATGACGGCGGCGATAGTCGGTTTTATAACGGTGGCGTTTGCTTCCGCGTTACCCAGTTATTTCGCATTAGCGATAGTTTCCGGTCTCGCTCTGCTAATACATTTAGTGTTGCGCTCGCGGCTTAGCGCTGTCTGACTATCGTTTTCGCTCGCTGTCGTTTATGCCAGTTTTTATGGGCACTGGCGGGTGTCGCTATTATTACCAGAGGGTTTAAAGACCAGTGATTTTATTGCCACAGTTGAAGTTCGAACCGTTCCAGAGCCACGACAAGGCTTCACCACCTACTATCGATTTGACGCCAATTTAATAGCGCTAGCCTGCGATGACGACATATCCGCTAAGAGATGTCGTCTGCCATCGCCATATTTGGGTTTTGGCATAGTACAGTTAAACTGGTATGCAGATTCACCACCTCAATTTGGCGATGTCTTTACGGCGACTCTGCGTTTACGCCAAGCCCACGGCTATCAATCACCCGGCGCATTTGATTACGGCCGCTGGATGTTTGCCAGCGGCTATTTCGCTCGGGGTTATGTGCGCAACCCAGAGATGTCGGTCTACTTAGATTCATCACCTGCGCTGTCATTTAATAGTGTTCGTCAGGGGATCGTGGACAAAGTTGGTCGCCATCTCGAAAAGTATCGCCATGGCAATATTATGAAGGCGCTGCTGTTTGCTGATCGCAGCGATATTGGCCGTGAGCAGTGGCAGGTTTTCGCGCGCACTGGCACCAACCACCTAATGGCAATATCAGGTATGCATATTGGCATTGTTTTGGCTTGGGGATTTTTTATTGGCCGGGTGTTTGGCGCACTGTTACCGCGAGCTAATACCTTGGTAATAGGTGCCTATATTGCGTTGTCCTTCGCGTTTGGCTACGCCGCATTAGCTGGTTTTTCAGTGCCTACTAAGCGCGCACTAATAATGGCAATGGCGGCTTTAATTGCCTTTTGTTTGCGGCGCAATATTTCTGTGTGGCAGGCATATATCACGGCCATGTTGCTGGTGTTAATTGTCGATCCCTTGGCGCCACACAGAGCGGGCTTCACTTTATCATTTGCGGCGGTTGGCGTGTTGCTGTTTGCATTTCCAGGCCAGCGGCGCAGCAAACAGCTGGGCAGCCACTTTGCACAAAGTCTATTTCGTTCCCAGTGGGGAGTACTGTTAGGCCTAATTCCGCTATTAATGATGTGGGGCTACGGGATAAGTCCAGTTAGTTTTCCGGTTAATTTATTGGCTATTCCATTACTTACAGTACTGATACTACCCTTACTATTTTGCGGTTTGCTGCTAATAAGCTTGGCACCATCACTGGCGGATAGCAGTTGGCGCATTGCCGACTACTTGCTTGATCTCTTGCTAAATGGACTCACCTTAGCGTCGGGAAGTTTGCCGCAAATCTTTATACCAATCTCGGTATTCAGCTTTGTACTTATGAGTATTTCTATTTTGGTATTATTGCTACCCCGCGGCACGCCCGCAAAGTGGCTTGCGATGGTGTCGCTGCTATGTCTTTTCTTGATGCCACCGTCACGGCCCAGTGTGGGCTCAGCTTGGGTGACGACGCTAGATGTGGGGCAGGGCTTGTCAGTGCTGGTACAAACAGCTACAAAAACTTTGCTATACGACGTTGGTGCCGACTTCGGTAATGGCTTTAACACAGCCGATGCTGTGGTGATTCCAGCATTGCGGAGCTTCGGTATCGACAAGGTAGATATGTTGGTAGTCAGTCACGCAGACAGTGACCACGCTGGTGCTGCGCCGGCGCTCTTACAAGAAATAGACGTGACTGAGTTACGTGTTGGCGAAAACCTTACTTCGATAAAAAAAGATGCTTTAGCTTGCGCTAGACCCCATCACTGGACGTGGGATGGAGTCTATTTTGAGTTCCTTAATAGTAATGACGACCGCAGTTTGACCGGAAACAATGCTTCCTGTGTGCTGCGGCTTAGCTCGGGCGAAACATCATTGCTACTGACGGGAGATATTGAAAAATCAATCGAGGACCAATTAATCCAAAGTGGACAGACTTTATCGGCAGATGTATTAATCGCTCCGCACCACGGCAGCAAAACCTCATCAAGCACTGAGTTTATTCGCGCGGCATCACCGTCCATGGTGGTTTTCTCTGCGGGTCGCAACAATCGCTATGGGCACCCAGCGGAGTCGGTGACACAACGTTACACGCAATCGGATGCTCGATGCTGGTCTACCGCTTATCACGGGAGTATTCGATTTATATTGGACGAATCCGGCGCGGCGCCAGATAAAATATGGGGAGGTGGTCGGTACTATTGGCAAATTAATCGATATTCACCGGAATCTGGTGAGGAAATATGCAGCAAATTGCATTCCGGACGCTGATTCGCTTTTTACCCCGGCATTCCCTAAGTATAATACCTCCACATAAAAATTGAAGGGATTGAATGTGCTGGAATTGGTGAAAGCCGGCGGTTGGCTAATGCTGCCCATTATCGCGTCCTCTATTATTGCGATGGCAATCTGTGTAGATCGCTTCCTTAAATTAAATCCCGAAAAAGTCGCGCCGCGAAGCTTGCTGAATCAGGTGTGGTCTTGGTTGCAAAACAAGCAATTTGACGCTGCAAAACTGCGCGAACTACGCCGTGGTTCACCGCTGGCTCGGGTTTTGGCGGCAGGGCTAGCCAATGCCAAGCACGGCCGGGAGATTATGAAAGAGAGTGTCGAAGATACCGCCTCACTAATTATCCATGATTTAGAACGCTACCTTAATGCGCTCGGTACTATTGCAGCGGTTGCGCCCTTGCTCGGTTTGCTGGGTACGGTATTAGGCATGATTCGCGTGTTTACCGAAATCATGGTGCAGGGAACCGGCAATGCCGGAGTTCTTGCTGGCGGCATTTCAGAAGCCTTAATTACCACCGCTTCTGGTCTTTGTGTGGCCATACCCGCCTTGATTATGCATCGTTATTTTTTGCGGAGAATTGATGAAATTGTCGTCACCATGGAGCAAGACGCCATAAAACTCATTAATGCTATGCATGGTGAAGTACAAATTAAGAGTTCATCGGCAGGTAGGTCTGCGTGAAATTTAAACGTCAGCGAGTGGATGATAGCGGGGTAAATTTAACGCCGCTCATTGATGTTGTGTTTTTGCTGCTTATTTTTTTCATGGTATCGACAACCTTCACTAAAGAAAGCCGCCTCAAGCTCGAGCTGCCTACTGCGCAAGGCGAAGCGGCAATTCAAGAAAGTAATGTCTTGGATATTGTTGTTGATGCCGCGGGCCATTACCGTGTTAATGAACAGCCTTTAGCGGTACATACTCTAGAGGCCTTAATGATTGCGATGCGCACTGCTGTAGATAATAACAGTGACGTGCCAGTGGTGATTGCTGCCGACGCCAAGAGCCCGCATCAATCTGTAGTTACCGCCATGGATGCGGCGGGTAGACTGGGGTTTGCTAAACTCAGTCTAAGCACTCAAGATCCAGAAACAACTTCTGTAGATCAATAATCATTAGTATCAGGAACACCCAGTATTATGAGTAATGAGCAGTCGGATCTAGCAATATACGGACGGCTAATAAAGTACGTATTGCCGATGTGGGCAATGTTTTTATTGAGTGTGCTCGGTTTCTCAGTGTTCTCTGGCGTGCAGGTGTTACTTGCCGACATGATGCAACTAATTGTAGATTATATTGGTGGCAATATGGCCCGCGGTGAGGGTGGCCTGTTAGCCAAGCTTATGTGGAAACTTGGCGGCGAAGATTTCGTGTTAACGGATGCTCGCCTTTGGATCGTGCTGATGATGGTCTTCCTAGGGATTATTCGCGGTATTGGATATTTCGCAGGTAACTATTTCATCTCCATTGTTTCTCACAGTTTGGTCCACAATTTGCGCTGCGAGCTATTTCAAAAAATGCTTTATATGCCGAGCTCCTATTACGATCATAACTCAAGCGGCGTGATGATTTCTAAAATCACCTTTAACGTAGAGCAAGTCACCGGTGCAGCGGTCAATGCCACTAAAGTGGTATTGCGTGAAGGTACGTTTGCCATCGGGCTTATTATGTTTCTGCTGTATTCGAATTGGCAACTCACCATGGTATTTTTTGTGGCCTTGCCGATTATTGCAGTCATTGTGTATTGGGTTGGCAAGCGGTTTCGCAAGATCAGTAAAAATATTCAAAACGCCATGGGTGACGTGAATCAGGTCACCAACGAATCGATTAGCGCCTACCGAGAAATTCGTTTGTATGATGGCATCAGCTATGAACAAAAGCGATTTGATGAGGCCAGTCAACGCAACCGCTCACAAAACATTAAAATGGCTTTTTATAACGCTATTAGTCCTTCGGTCATCCAATTCCCAGTCATATTAGCGACGGGTGTGCTGGTTTGGATTGCCTTGGGCTTAGGCGGTGAAATGTCACCGGGTGCCTTCGTCGCATACTTGTCGGCGGCCTTGTTTTTACCCAAGCCCATGCGTCAACTTGCCGATGTGAGCAGCACAATTCAAAAAGGTCTGGCGGCCGCTGAAGATATATTCGAGTTTATTGACACCGAGCAGGAAAAAGATACCGGCACCTACGTTAGCCACACGACCAAGGGCGATATCGCAGTTAAAGGCTTGAATTTTGCCTATGCCGAAGGTGGCGAGAAAGTATTGCGGGATGTGACGCTAAGCGTAGGCGCCGGGCAATCCCTGGCTCTCGTTGGACTGTCAGGTTCGGGCAAGTCAACGCTGGTAAGTCTTATTTCGCGCTTTTACGATCATTCAGACGGCGAGATACTGCTTGACGGTGTTGATGTGCGTGATTACACGCTAGAAAATCTTCGCGACAAAATGGCCTTAGTCACACAACAGGTCACACTATTTAACGACACTATTTTTAATAATATTGCCTACGGAAAAATGGCCGGTGCTCCGCCTGAGCAGGTTCACGCCGCGGCTGAAGCAGCTCACGCGATCGAGTTTATTGATCAGCTACCCAATGGCTTCAATACCATGATTGGTGAAGATGGCGTCATGCTGTCTGGTGGCCAGCGCCAGCGGCTAGCGATTGCGAGAGCATTTTTAAAAAATGCGCCAGTACTGATACTTGATGAAGCAACGTCGGCGTTAGATAACCGCGCTGAAAATCATATTCAGCTGGCCATGGAAGAAATCATGAAAGGCCGAACTACAATCGTGATCGCACATCGTCTATCGACAATTGAAAAAGCCGATAATATTGTAGTGATGGAATCTGGCCGAGTGATGGAGCAGGGCAGTCACACTGAGTTGCTGGCACTGAACAAACGTTATGCTCAGCTCTACAACAAGAATTTTGAGGAGCAGTAAATGTCATTAGAGCAGCGTATTAACGCTGCTTGGTACGGGCGCGCCGGCTGGCTATTACTGCTGTTTCCTCTGACGCTGTTATTTCGGCTTACTGCGGCACTGAGGCGTTCTTTGGTCGTGCCCCAGCCCTGTGGTGCGCCAGTTATTATTGTCGGCAATATCAGTGTTGGCGGCAGCGGAAAAACTCCCGCGGTACTGGCCTTGGCTGAATTTTGTCGTCATCGCGGCTATCGGGTCGGTATCGTCAGTCGAGGTTACGGTGGTCAGGCGCCTCATTATCCATATCTACTGGACGCCGGCACTGAGCCCAGTATTGCCGGCGACGAGCCCTGTTTGATTGTACGCCGCAGCGGCTTGCCGGTAGCTGTGGCGCCAGACCGTGTCGCCGCAGCAAAATTATTGGTTGAGCAAGAGCAATGCAATATTATTATCAGTGATGATGGCTTACAGCACTATCGTCTGGCGAGAGATATAGAGATCCTGTTGGTTGATGGCCAGCGTGGTTTTGGGAACGGATTCTGTTTACCGGTAGGCCCTTTGCGTGAACCTACCGCCAGAGCGGTTCAGGTTGATCTCATCATTATTAATGGTGGTAGCGACACGCTTAGTGGCCACACTATGTTACTTGCGGGCGACACCGCAGTTAATTTAAGTAGTGGCGAGCGTCTTGATTTGAGTGCTTGGCCAGAGGCCGAGCGTCGAATTCACGCGGTGGCCGGCATTGGCAATCCAATGCGATTTTTTCAGGCCCTGCGCAGCAAGGGTTTTGATGTGATCGAGCACGCCTTTGCCGATCACCACACATTTAGCGCAGCTGATTTTTATTTTGCCGATCATTATCCAGTGATCATGACAGAAAAAGATGCGGTTAAATGCGCGCTATTCAATGTTGAAAATTGCTGGATGCTGCCGGTAAATGGCGAGATTGATTCTGCTTTTTACGACGAACTCACAATATTACTAGAGCGCTTAGCCACGCCTTAATATAATTCACACATTAGTTTGCTGTGCTTATCCACTCGAAATGCGTGGTGCAGCGCGAACAACCGCTCGGAGCTTGCATGTCATATACCGTTATCATTCCCGCCCGTTTTGCCTCAAGCCGCTTGCCGGGTAAGCCGCTGATGGATATTGCCGGCAAGCCCATGATTCAGCATGTATGGGAGCGAGCGAAAGAGAGCGATGCATCGCGGGTGGTTATTGCAACCGAAGACCAGCGCGTTTTTGACGCTTGTCAGAAGTTTGGAGCCGATGTGGTGATGACACTTGCTAGCCATGTGTCAGGCACCGACAGACTTCAGGAAGTGGTCGCCAAGCTTGGCTTAGCTGACGATGATATTGTTGTGAACGTGCAGGGTGATGAGCCATTAATACCCCGAGAGGCAATCGCTCAAGTTGCAAATAATCTTGCGCTAAATACCCAGGCTGGCATTTCTACTCTTGGCGAAACGATTACCGATAAAATAACGATTTTTAATCCCAATGCAGTAAAAGCAGTATGTGATCGCGCCGGTTTTGCGCTTTATTTTAGCCGCGCGCCCATGCCTTGGTGCCGGGATGAATGGTCCAAAGATGATCTGGGTAGCGAGCAAAGCGACAGTCGTGGCGAGCTGCCGGATGCTGCGCCATTTATGCGGCATATTGGAATATATGCCTACCGAGTGGGGTTTTTACATCAGTTTGTCACTTGGCCGACGGGAATGCTGGAGCGGGTCGAAAAGCTTGAGCAGCTGCGGGCAATGGAAAACGGTGTGCGTATTCATATTGAACTTGCCTGCATCAATATCCCCGGCGGCGTGGATACAGAGGCAGATTTAAATGCCGTGCGCGCGCACTTGTCAGGTGAAGCATAATGACTAGCAAGGTGCTATTCGTCTGCCTTGGGAACATTTGCCGTTCACCAACGGCGCACGGCGTATTCCAAAAGTTAATTTTAGACGCGGGGCTGCAGGACAGTATCCACGTTGACTCTGCGGGTACCGGCGATTGGCATATTGGTCATTCACCGGACGAGCGCACTCAGCTAGCTGCGAGCAAGCGCGGCTATGACTTATCGATGTTGCGCGCGCGTCAGGTCAGCGTAGCTGACTTCCAAGCATTCGATTATGTTTTGGCAATGGACAAGAGCAATCTTAAAGATTTACGGGTAATGGCGGGGGATAAACCCAGATGCCATGTGTCTTTGTTTTTGGATTTTGCCGAGTCGTCGTGGAAGCGCGAGGTACCCGATCCGTACTTCGGTGGTGAAGATGGTTTTGAAACGGTACTAGAGCTGGTCGAAGACGCGGCTCGTGGTCTGTTAGCGACCATCCGAGGTCGGGAGGAGGCTAATCAGTGAATATTTCGCAGGATGTAGATATTAGTGCATTCAATACCTTTGCTGTTCCCGCCAAGGCCGCGTACTTTACCGAAGTTACCACGATTCAGGAATTACAGGACGCACTGGTATTTTGCCAGCTTAATAATCAACGCTCTATTGTCTTGGGTGGCGGCAGCAACGTCGTTTTCACCGGCGAAATTGACGCCTTGCTAATACGTATGGCGCTGCGTGGTATCGATTGCCGCATCAGTGGAACAGACCGTATTGTGGATGTCGCTGCGGGTGAAAACTGGCATGAGTTGGTGCGCTATTGTCTCGACCAAGGCTGGTATGGCTTAGAGAATTTAGTGGCAATTCCCGGTTCGGTTGGCGCCGCACCCATTCAAAATATCGGTGCTTATGGTGTTGAACTCTCTCGGGTGCTTGAATCTGTAACAGGCTGGGATTGTCAGCAAAACGTCTTGCGAACCCTGACCGCACAAGAATGCCAACTCAGCTACCGCGACAGTGTTTTTAAGCATCAACTTAAAGACCGTTTTATTATTACTGCTGTCTCTTTGCGGCTGAGTATCGAGCCTCATCCAGAGGTCTGTTATCCAGCACTGCGCGCTGAACTTGCCGATGCTGATAACGCAACACCGGAGCAAGTTGCTGTCACAGTGGCATCAATCAGGGCCGAAAAATTACCCGACTATCGTGTTGAGCCAAATGTTGGCAGCTTTTTTAAAAATCCGCTTATTTCGGCAGAGAAGGCCAGTGAACTGCTGGCTAACTTTCCTGCGCTCGCGCATTGGTCAATGCCCGATGGGCGGGTTAAGCTTGCTGCCGCGTGGTTAGTTGACCAATCTGGGTGGAAGGGTCGGCGCGAAGGCGGGGTCGGTATTCATCCTAAACAGGCGATTGTATTAGTGAATTATGACGGTCGCGGTGGTCATGACATCGTGGCCTTTGCAGCTCAGATCCAAGCCGATGTGCTAGCGAAATATGGCGTGAATCTGGACGTTGAGCCGCGGGTGTATTGATGTTTGGTGGCGTACAACACATTCCATTGGCCGGCGGCGGGTTAGATTATTACGACGAATATTTAGCTGGGCCGCAGACCCTTTTTGAAGAGCTGCGAGATGGCGTTAACTGGCAACAACCTCTTGTTACTGTTTATGGCCGCCAGCACGTCACCCCCAGATTAGTCAGTTTTGTCGGCGATGCTGGGCGAAGTTACCGCTATAGCGGAGCGACCCATGTGACTGAGCCCTGGCCGGCCGCGCTCAAAGCGCTTCGAGAACAATTATGTGCCGATACAGGCTATGAATTTAACTGCGCTTTGCTGAATTATTATCGCAATGGCAATGATTGTATGGGCTACCACAGCGACAACGAACCCGAGCTCGGCGACAGTCCGTGTATTGCTTCTATTAGCTTGGGTGCAGAGCGAGATTTTTTACTAAAACCCAAAGCTGGCGGCAGTAAAACCGAAAAATTGAATTTGGCCTCAGGCTCGCTATTAGTGATGTTGCCACCGACCCAGCAACACTGGCAACATGCCTTACCGGTGCGCAAGGGCATAGCGCACGGTCGTATTAACTTAACTTTTCGAAACCTGCTTTAGAGCGGAGTTTAATTATCCCCCCTAGGCTAGTTAGGCTCAGTTGGGAATGTTATCGTTTACATATTATTTTTGGGGTAGTTCATGATCACAGTATTGGTGGCCGATGATCACGCGATGGTGCGTGCTGGAATAGTCCGAATGTTAGACGATGCTGACGGCATTTCGGTTATTGCCCAAGCTGCCAGCGGCGAAGAAGTGATTAGTAGCTGTCGTGTGCTGCGCCCTCACATAGTTTTGATGGATGTGCGGATGCCAGGTATCGGTGGCCTAGAGGCGACTCGTAAATTGAAACTAATAGCGCCTGACACTCGAGTAATCGCGCTTAGTGCCTATGATCAAGAGCCTATGCCCAGCCTGCTTTTAAAAGCCGGTGCGGCTGCCTACGTAACAAAAGGCGCGTCTGAACAGGAAATGATCTTAGCCGTGCGCCTAGTCGCCAAAGGCCAGCGCTATCTCAGTCCTGGAGTCGCCCAAAAAATGGCGTTAAAACAGCTCAATGGTAATGATAACTCGCCGTTTGAATCGCTATCTGAGCGTGAAATGCAAATAAGCCTAATGATCGCCAACTGCCATAAAGTTCAAGAAATTTCAGATAATCTGCATATCTCTGCTAAAACGGTGAACAGCTATCGTTATCGTGTGTTTGAAAAATTGGATATAAGTGGCGATGTTGAATTGACCTTATTGGCAATGCGACATGGTCTAATAGACGTACCGGAAACCTAAGTGGCAGTTTGCGATAGTTATGAGCAGTAAAAATATAGAAATCTCTGATGTCACGGGTGATCCTGGTCCCGCTGTTTTCGACGCCAAAACATTCTTGAAGCATGTTACCGCCAAGGCGGGTGTTTACGTTATGCTCAGTGCTAAAGCTGATGTGCTTTACGTTGGTAAAGCTAAAAATCTGCGCAACCGCCTCAGTAGCTATTTTCGAGCTAGCGGGCTTACCAGTAAAACCGTGGCCTTGGTGTCGCATATTCAGCAAATAGAAGTGACAGTCACCGGGACCGAGCGCGAGGCTTTGCTGCTTGAACAAAACCTAATTAAACAATACAAACCGCCTTACAATATTTTACTGCGTGACGACAAATCCTATCCCTACATCTATTTAAGTACCGACCATAAGCATCCGCGAGTGACTATTCATCGTGGTACAAAAAAAGGCAAGGGCACGTACTTTGGCCCTTATCCAAGTGCCGCCGCAGTGCGTGAAAGCCTGAGCTGGCTGCAGAAAGTGTTTCGGGTTCGCCAGTGTGACGACAACTACTACCGCGGGCGCAGCCGGCCGTGTTTGCAGTACCAAATTGGGCGCTGCTCTGGCCCCTGTGTTAACGCAGTTACTGATCAAGAATACACATTAGATGTCCAGCATACACAGATGTTTTTACAAGGAAAAAGCAGTGTTATAAGTCGCGAGCTAGCTGATGAGATGGAGCGCTGTGCCAACGTTTTAGAATTCGAAAAAGCGGCGGAACTCAGAGACCGTATCGGCCACCTACAGCAGGTGCAAGCGACACAATGCATTGAAGGCGAAACCGGAGATATCGATATCGTGGCGGGCGTTATGAACGCCGGTACTGCTTGCATACAATTGCTCTGCGTGCGCGGCGGCCGGGTGCTGGGCAGCCGTAGCTATTTCCCTAAAAGCCAACTAGAAGAGCCCCTGGTGTCTCAACTCGAAGCTTTTGTGGCACAGCACTATCTGATTGGCGCGGGCGGGGTAGATATGCCCCGAGAGATCATCACTAACATTGTACTTGATGATGCCGCCTTGCTGGCGGGGGGCTTAAGTGAGCAGGCCGGCAGGCAAGTGAGCATAAGCCACAATGTGCGAAGTCATCGCGCCAAGTGGTTGAGCTTAGCGCTAACCGCGGCGGAGCAAAACTTAATCAATCGGCTGGCATCGTCAGCAAGTACCTTAAAGCGATTTAAAGCTTTACAAGCGGTGTTAGAGCTAGCTGACAAGCCAGAGCGCATGGAATGTTTCGACATAAGCCATACCAGTGGTGAAGCAACGGTCGCCTCCTGCGTTGTTTTCGATGCCAACGGCCCGCTTAAGTCTGATTATCGCAAAATGAATATTGATGGCGTTGCAGCTGGAGACGACTACGCTGCTATGCGTCAGGCGCTTAGCCGTCGCTACAAGCGAGTGAAAGCTGGTGAGATTGTAATGCCAGACATATTGTTTGTTGACGGTGGCAAAGGTCAGCTCAGTCAGGCCAAGCAAGTCATGGAAGAGCTCGGCATAGCCGGATTATTCATGGTGGGTGTCTCCAAGGGTTCAGATCGTCGTGCCGGTTTAGAGATTCTCATACGCGGTGATAATGGTCGGGAGCTGAGCTTGCCCGACAACAGCCCGGCGCTACATCTGATTCAGCACATTCGGGATGAATCTCACCGTTTTGCTATCACCGGTCACAAAGGTCGCAGAGATAAGGCCCGGAGACAGTCTTCGCTTGAATCAATACCCGGAGTCGGTGCCAAGCGCCGCCGCGACTTGCTGCGGCACTTTGGGGGTCTTCAGGGCGTTCAGACGGCGAGTGTTGAGGATTTACGGCGAGTGTCAGGTATTAGTGAAAAAATAGCGCTACAAATTCATGAAGGCCTGCGCAGCGCCTAGAAAACAAATAGAATAGCCACAATTCTCCCTATTGAGACTTATATGAATATACCTAACTCGCTAACACTGCTCCGAATTTTTCTAATACCGGTACTTGTGGCCTTATTTTACTGGCCTCAAGCCCATACCTATTTTTTAACGGCGGCAGTATTTGCGGTGGCAGCATTAACCGATTGGCTTGATGGTTATCTAGCGCGTAAATTAGGACAAAGTACCCCGTTGGGTGCGTTTCTAGACCCAGTTGCAGACAAGCTGATGATCTCGGTTGCATTGGCTTTGTTAATTGAACGCTACGATGCCCCGTGGTTCACCATTCCGGCCATCATCATTATCGGTCGCGAAATTGTCATCTCCGCGTTGAGGGAGTGGATGGCTGAGCTAGGTAAACGCACTAGTGTGGCAGTGTCATATATAGGTAAGGTGAAGACAGCGGTACAAATGGTGGCAATTTTTGGATGGTTGTTGGTGTCGCCAGATAGCGCAAGCCTATTGTATTACGCCAATATCGCGTGTTTGTATACCGCTGCGATACTCACATTGTGGTCAATGGTGATCTATCTTCATGCGGCGTGGCCAGATTTACGTGATACAGCCAGTAATTAGAAAAAAATCACGTTAAATCAGAGACTTTGCTTGACAGAAAATAATCACTGACTAGAATAGGCGCCTTCCTGAAGCACAGCCCCGAGCTGTAAGTTGGGCTTGAGAGATCAAGTAAACTATCTAGATATAGTGCGACGCGGGAATAGCTCAGTTGGTAGAGCGCAACCTTGCCAAGGTTGAGGTCGGGAGTTCGAGCCTCCTTTCCCGCTCCAATATATCGTTGCAATGCAGCGTGCCTGCAATGTATTTTGCTAAGTGGCAGAGTGGTATGCAGTGGATTGCAGCTCCAGCACTTGCGGCGAAAAAAAGAGCCGGTAGATGTCCGGCGTACATGAGAAAAGTGTAGAAAAAATCAATCATAGGCGCGGTGGCAGAGTGGTCATGCAGCGGACTGCAACTCCGTGTACGCCGGTTCGATTCCGACCCGCGCCTCCAATCCCACAGGGCTTCCCCGCAAGAACTCTGCATTTCCTGGCCGCCAAGCTCAATATTGATAATTAAGCTTATGTATTTTTTCGCGTCTGTCACGTTTATGCCAGTTTTCAACAGGTATACCCAGATAAATTATCGTTTCTTCGAGCTTTATTATTTTTCTATCACCAACATCACTTCTAATATCTTTATTCAATTTTGGTCTTACTCGCGGTTACCCATTACCTCATGTCTGCGTTGCTACGTAAGACCACTAGGTATATCCCTTAGTTTGTTAAAGCTTAATAGCCGATAAGCTGGTGATGGATATAGTTATGCCTATGTGTTGCGAGGTGATATGAGTAGATTAAGGAAGCGCCTAACTGCAGTGATCGATTTAGTTTTGATCGGTATTGCTTCCGGAGGACTGCTGTTTGCCTGCAGCAGTCAGGAATCCGGCCGTCAATCCCTTGCCCAAGAGTCTGCGATAATTCTGCGCACTCTTTATCAGCCGCCCTTGGATCGTTTCTTAAGCTTAAATGCTGATACGTGGCAGCATGAATTAGACACGCGCGATTATCACCATGATGGCGATAGCGGTCTCTTGTTAGATGTGCGTTACTGGCAAGAAACGGCGAATAGTGTGGTAGAAAAAATTCTTGAAGCAGGTTATGCCGTAGATTACATAAATGTGACTAATCAGCGTATATTCATATGGGTAAAGAGTGCCGAACAGCTAGCCAGATTATCTAAAATTCAGGGTGTGAGCTCGGTGTCGGTAAGTCGATCAGCACCAAAGATGAATATAACCTTGAAGGTTTTTCATGAGCTTCAATAATAAGACAGCAGTGTATTTATGCTTATTTCTTATTTTCTGCAGTGCGAATTTAGTAATGGCGGAGCCAAACCTAAAACAAGCTGCCAGAGAAAGTGGCAATGTCGCCGCTAAATTAGACAGTCGCCTGCAAACGTTAATCGCAAAAGCTAAGGTGCTAAAGTCCGCAAGTAGTGCAGAGCTAGAACAAAACCGTTTCAGTGGCCGCGATGCTGCCACTGGCGTGTCGGTGGAATTGTTTTTACAAGGTGCAGACGGCTTGAGCCGAGTTTTAGCTGAAGAAGGTATTAACGTCCGCTTCCTCTCAGACGACGGCAGCCGAGCAACCGTTATACTTCGCGATGAAGCGGATCTAATGTCCCTTTCAGAAAACCCCAATATCCGCGAGATCCGCTATTTATTGCCACCCATAGTCAGGGCCGGCTCGGTAACGAGTCGCGCCGCCAGAGCAATGCGGGCCGATGTTGCGGCCAGCAGCTTAGGTGTCAATGGCAGCGGGCAAACCATTGGAATAATATCTGACAGTTTTGCCCAAACAGCAGTCGTTCGCGACGGTAATACCACACCCGCCAAGTTTGCCGCAGGAACCTTACAAGGGAGCCGGCAACAGGACAGTGGCGATCTACCAAATACCGTCACTATATTGCGCGACGATGTTGCTGATGGCACCGATGAAGGCGCCGCTATGGCCGAGCTGATCTACGATGTAGCGCCGGGATCGCCACTTATTTTTCATGCTGCAGGGCAGAGTCGTGCGGAGATGGCCGATGCTATTGGCAAGTTATGCGCATCGGACCAGGCAGATATTGTGGTCGACGACATCCTCTTTCTTAACGAAAGCGTTTACCAAGATGACTTGCCAGCACTTGCTGCCAGTGAGTGCGTTCGCACCGGTAAGCCTTACTTATCGGCTGCGGGAAACGACGGCGATCGAGCTTATCGCTATGTATATAAAGACTCAGTAATGGCGATTGATGAGCCAGGGTTATTCCTGTTTCCAACAGGAAATGATTTGCATAATTGGAGTCCCAGCGGCAGTGATTCCTTTCTTGAGTTAACCATTGCCGCAAACTCAACCGTGTTCGTGATTTTAAGTTGGAATCAGCCCTATAGCTCTGTCAACGCGGCTAACGGAGCGCAAATTGACTTGGACCTATATGCGACCACGCAGGAATCCTTGTTATCACTTAATCCTTTTTTGGGCGGTTTTTTTGCGCGTAGCACAAATGAGCAAGGCGTCACGGGCAGCCCGAGAGGCGATGCCTCAGAAATCGTAACATTAATATCTGGATCGGCCGCCCAGACTTTTTACATTGCGGTAGAACACTTTGCTGGTAGCCAGGAGGATATTCCGCAACAAGCAGGCGTGCCGCTAGAGTTCCGTATTTTACTTACCGGCGATCAAGTCACCAGTGTCGAGTACCCCTACAATGGCCCAGCAGTTTGGGGTCATTCAATGGCTGCGGGTATTGCTGCGGTTGCCGCTGCGGCTTGGTGGGAGTCGCCTGAATTTCGGCCAGAAGGCTATGACAGTATAGAAATTGATCCCGAGGATTCTAGCTCTCGCGGTGGCGAGCAAGTTTTACAATTTGACAGTAATGGTCAGTATTTGCAGCAAACGCGGTCAGCGCCGCAATTTACTGCGGTTGACGGAAATAATAATACCGTACTAGGATCAAATGTCGCGGCCCCAGAAGACGGTGAACCCGATAATTTTTTAAACTTTTACGGCACCTCGGCGGCAGCGCCGAATGCAGCGGCAGTATTCGCATTATTAAAAGAAGCCTATCCCAGCGCCACGCCGGCGCAATTAATTAGCGCGGTTCAAACCTCGGCCATCGATATAAAAGGTTTTCGCGCCGCAGTGGGTCCTGATGAGGTAACGGGCAGTGGGCTGATTAATGCCGAGGCAGCTGCCAGTGCCCTAGCAGCTGCATTGGGCTCAAACCCCGCGCCTGTAACGCCGCCTCCCGTAACGCCGCCCTCGGGTAGGGGCGGTGGTGGCGGTGCCTGTTTTATTGCCACAGCGGCCTACGGTAGCTATTTAGCACCGAATGTTAAAGTTTTGCGAGACTTTAGAGACCACGTACTGCTGCCCCATAAATGGGGTAGGCAGTTTGTTAAGGCCTATTATCGCTACTCACCGGCCATTGCCGAGCGCATCGCTGGGTCAGAATCATTGCGAGTTGTTACCCGAGTCGGTCTAAGCCCCTTGGTGTTCGCATTAAAATATCCCCTGGTAACAGTACTGTTACTCGCCTCAGGACTACTACTTTCAGTGCGTCGGCGTCGTTTAAACAGTGTCCAAGTGTATGCCGCAACAAGTTAAACTGTAATTAACTGCTCTAAGCCGTTGATTTTTCGAAGTGTTATAAGTAGACTGCGGACGCTTTTTAGCACTATCGCAAAAGCGGAATCGATGTATTTATCGTACCCCGCGTATCACAATTGGCTCACGCCAAATCCCTTAGCCCGGGTGGTGAAATCGGTAGACACAGGAGACTTAAAATCTCCCGACAGCAATGTCTTGCCGGTTCAAGTCCGGCTCCGGGCACCAATAAAATCAATCACTACCACGCCTTGATTGACATTAAAAGACTCTGACTTCCCCCCGTTTTACTCTTCCATTGATTAAATGTGTTTTGGATGAATAAATGGTAAACGGGCTAGCCTCTCGGCCTGTCAATATAATGGGTATTACAGCTTCAAAATTGTATCCCCGCAGCCGCCTGTCGGGTGCTTTTTACAATACGTTCAGCCTTGATTCAGTTAGCCGCAGCCATAATGCAGCCATACTAAATTTGGAGTGATGCGATGAAAACGCTTTCTGTACTTGCCCTTGCAGCAATTTCTTTACTTCCTACCTTGGCAGAAGCCGACCATCAACAGCGCCGTGGCCACAGCAGTTATCGCAGTGAACCGGCGATGTATATTTTTGGCGGCGTGAGTTCCTCTTCGTTTAATTTTGACCGTTCAGATTTTCGTTATAGCTTTGGTGATGGGTCTTTATCTAATGTGACCGTAGACACCGAATCCGGTGGCGCACGCTTTGGCTTTGGTTTTGATTTTAGCCCTGAGTTGAGTTTGGAGCTCGGCTACGCGTCGCTAGGTAAGTTAACTGGTAGAGGCATATCCGATGGCTCGCAGTTTTTGAATAACGGCTTTAGCGCAGGCCGAGTTGATATGGATGCCAATGCTGATGGAATGTTCTTAGGTGTAAATATGCACACACCGCACAACGAGCCAGTCGGTTTATTCGCGCGCTTTGGCATCTATGGCTGGGAGTTAGCCGGCACCTTGGAAGATAATAGTCGCAGTGGGGAATTTGCGGTTGAGGGCAGCGATCCCTATGCAGGAATTGGTCTGCGATTGGCAGTGGCAGAAAATATCAGTGTGGTCTTGGCGTACGATTACTATGTCTTGGACGACGACGAATCTATTAACATCTCAGCTGATACCTTGTCCGTCGATATGGTGTTCAGGTTCTAGCCATAAATAATTTTGGCTGTCAGTATGCTTGGCTGTGCCCACGGTTCTTAAAAGCCCTAACGTAGCGATAACGATAGGGCTTTTTTTGTGGCTGCTGTTACTGTGAAATTTCATGGACAAGATTTAATCAGTTTGTCGGGCCATCCTTCTTCATAATCTATACTCCTCCAGGCTGTGTGGCAGGACATTGTTTTTTGGTGTCGGTATAGTGTGGGCATCGTGAGTGTTATCGGAGTAAAAATGGCAGCGTTAAATTTCACAGTGAATGGTCGCGCGCAGGTGTTGACGGTTGATTCTGGCACACCTTTATTGTGGGTGTTGCGTGAGCAGTTGGCGATGACCGGGACTAAATTCGGTTGCGGCATGGGCTTGTGCGGCGCGTGCACGGTACACGTAGACGGCAATCCTGTTCGCAGCTGTAGTTACCCGGTAGAGCTTGTGGATGGCAAAAATATAAAGACGATAGAAGGTTTGGCGACTGCGGAAGATGCCTTGCATCCAGTGCAGCAGGCCTGGTTAGAAATGAGTGTGCCGCAGTGCGGTTACTGCCAGTCTGGGCAAATTATGTCGGCAGTAGCGCTGCTAGAGTCTAATAAAACCCCTAGCGACGATGATATTAACGCGGCGATGGCTGGCAATATATGCCGCTGTGGCACCTATCCACGTATTCGCAAGGCGATTCATCGCGCGGCAGAATTAGCCGTGCAGTACTATCAGCCTGCAGATGCTGCGACGGAGGCCCAGCCATGAGTTTTTCGCGTCGAAGTTTTATAAAAACCACCGCGCTACTCGGGGGTGGTATTGCCATTGGCTTTAATCTCAGTGCGTGTTCAAAGTCGCCCTCGTATCCAAATGCGAGTCCAACTGCGCTGCAACCCAATGCGTTTCTGCAGGTGACCGCTTTTGGCGAAGTTATTTTGCAGCTGCATAAAGCCGAGATGGGGCAGGGTGTCTTTACCGGTCTGACCACCTTAGCGGCGGAAGAGTTAAAGATGAATCCTGAGCTGATCACAGTTCAGCACGGCGAGTTTCATCCCAGTTTTCGCGACCCAGAATTTTACGTAATGATTACCGGTGGCAGTTCTTCAATTCGGCTCAGCTTTGAACCAGTCAGAGAGGCGGCTGCAACCGTTGCAAGCATATTGAAATCAGCTGCAGCGCAGCAACTTAACGTCGCCGAGTCTTCGCTAATACTCTTAGATGGCAAAATTTTACATACCAATGGCGAGATTACTTTTGCAGATCTTATTGCCACTACGCGCACAATACCGACACCAGAGTCAGTAACCTTAACCGCGGCACAGGATTTTAAATATATTGGTCACTACAACAAGCGTTTAGATGCGCTGGGCAAGGTGACCGGCAGTTCGCAATTTGGCATAGACGCGCAGTATCCAAACGCTTTGTGCGCAATTCTAATTCGCTCGCCACACTTTGGCGGCAAGGCGAAAAGTTTCGATGCGATACCGGCCCTAGCCATGTCTGGGGCTCAATCGGTGATCGATGTGGATGGCGCGATAGCCGTTATTGCAGACACCTATTGGCAGGCTAGACAAGCCGCTTCAGTTGTTACGGTTGTGTGGGATAAAGGTCCGCTGGCTGGTGTAAGCAGTGATTCATTGCGGGCTGAGCGACATAGTTTATTAGAGACTGAGCCTGGCAAGAATGTTGAAGAGATAGGCGAACCAAACGAGGCGCGTGGTGAAGCGCTGCATGCGCTTTATGATGTTCCCTATCTTGCTCACGCCACGATGGAACCTATGAATGCCTTGGCGGTTGTGACCGCGGATTCGATTGATATATGGACTGGTAATCAATCGCCTGATATCGCCTTATCAGCGATTGCCGATGCGACGGGACACAGCCGCGAGCAAATTCGTATTCATAACCAAATGTTGGGCGGTGGTTTTGGTCGCCGGATCTTGCCGGATTACTTGGTCGAAGCCGCGCGGGTTGCGCAACTTAGCGGTCATCCCATTAAGGTTGTATGGAGCCGGGAAGATGATATGCGCGGTGATTTTTATCGGCCTAATGCGTCGGTTAAAATGTCTGCCACAATTGAGGGTAATGTGGTCACCAGCCTGCAGGCAAAGGTTGCGGCACCCAGTATTATGGGCCAGTTTGTTGGCTCGGTGAGCAATACTTTGCTCCCCCAGTGGATGCCTAATGGCCTTCACAATAAACTCGCTGGTTTGGCGGCAAGCTCCGACCCGGCAGCAACCGAGGGGCTGATTGATCTAGATTATCACTTTCCGTATAAACGCACTGACTATGTGATGCAAGAGACCAGTATACCTATTGGTTACTGGCGTTCGGTGGGTCACTCGCAGAATGCATTTTTTATGGAGAGCTTTATTGATGAGCTTGCTGTCCGCACACAGCAAGATCCGCTTGAATTCCGCTTAAGCCTGCTGCCCGCAGATTCTCGTCGGCGCAGGGTGCTGAATGAAATCGCGATTAAAGCCGACTGGGGTAATCCTCTGCCGGGTCAGTTTCAGGGCATAGCAGTTCACGAGTGCTTCCATACTTTGGTGGCGCAAGTGGTCTCGATATCTGTAGAAGCGCAAAAAATCAAAGTCCACAAGGTCGTCTGTGTGGTCGAATGTGGCCTGGCGATAAATCCTGATATTGTACTTGCCCAAATGGAGGGCGGCATAGTGTTTGCACTAACCGCTGCGCTTAAGGGTGATATTACGGTTATTGACGGTGCGGTTCAGCAGAGCAACTTCCATAATTATGAGATGTTGCGTATGAATGAAGTACCTGAAATAGACGTGCATATTATGAAAAGTGCCGAAGCGCCGAAAGGCGTGGGGGAACCGGGCGTGCCACCACTGGCCCCGGCCTTGGCCAATGCAGTGTTCGCAGCAACCGGTCAGCGTCTGCGCCAATTACCGCTAAAACTGGCGTGATATTTCGTTGCCAGCTCTAACGCATAGGGCAATAAAATATAAAGTGTTACCTGTCATTTGATATGAAACCTATTGTTTTATATGTAAATAAATTTTTAAAGTTGGTTTGTTATGAGTAATAATTCTAAGGCGGGCATTCAATACCCCTTTACCGAGAAACCACAGAAAGGTGAGTGGCTAGAAGTTGCCAAAGGCATCTATTGGCTGCAGATGGTGCTGCCGATGGCGCTGGATCACATTAATCTTTATGTGCTGGAAGATGACAAGGGCTGGTGGATTATCGACACCGGTATAAAGCTCGGTGACACTCGCGAGCGCTGGGAATTACTGCTTGCTAAGCAGATGGTATCCAAGCCAGTACTCGGGGTTATTTGTACGCATATGCACCCCGATCACATTGGTCAAGCTGGCTGGCTGTGCGATAGCTTGCGGGTGCCTCTGTATATGAGCTTCCGCGAATATTACTCCGCGCGTGCGTTTACCTCGCTGCAACCAGGCAAGATGAGCTGGACCGCCGAGCAGCATTATCGCCGAGCAGGTGTGGGCGACGACTACCTACAAAGCGAAGGGGCAAATATGCGTGGCTTTGGCTCTATTGTTGAGCCATTGCCAACTGCGTTCAATTGCTTAAAGGAAGGCCAAGTTCTTGAAATAGGCGGACGGCAATGGTTAGTGATGACCGGTGCAGGCCACTCGCCAGAACATGTTTCTTTGTACTGTGCAGAAGATAAGTTGATGCTGTCTGGTGATCAGATTATTCCGCGTATTACCTCAAACGTTAGTGTAATGGCGTCTGAGCCAGAGGCAAATCCGCTGCAAGACTGGTTTGACGCATTGCGTCGTTTTAGGCGTGACATCGATGCCGACACCTTGGTTATGCCCGCGCACAATGCACCATTTTATGGTGTGCACGCACGCTTAGATTATCTTATTGATCATCATGAAGGGCATTTAGCAGCAGTTGAGAAAGCCTGTGTCGAGCCCCAAGTTGCCATCGATTTATTCAGTGTATTGTTTTCTCGTGAAATTGGCATGTCGCAGCTTGGCTTGGCGCTTGGCGAGAGTATTGCGCATCTGCATTATTTATGTTCCGAGGGCCGCATGGAGAGACAATTAGATGATGATGGCCTTTACCGGTTTAGAACCACTGCTACCGAGACCCGTCATTACGAGGGTGTCCATGAGTTTGATTCGCTACCGATCGAGGTATAAGCGTGCAGGGTGGTTTGTTCGGCGATGAAATGACATCGGAAAATTGTGCTTTTTGTAAAATTATTACCGGTAAAGCACCCGGACATATCCTTTATCGCGACGATGACGTGATGTGCCTTTTAGATCTTGCACCAGTGTCTGCTGGCCACACCTTAATTATTCCCATTAAACATCATGATAATATTTTCAGTTTAAATGCACACGAAAACAATGCCTTAGCATTACAATCTCATCGGTTTTCTCCTATTGTTAAGCGGGTCACTGGCGCCGATGGCTTAGGCATCCACCAACTTAATGGCCGGGCTGCTGGCCAGACAGTTTTCCATTTTCACACTCACCTTATTCCATGCTTTCACGGCAAGCCAATGCAAATCCACGGTCGCAAACCTGCGCTCCATGAAGATCTAGATGACATGGCAGACCGTTTGCGCGCCGCGTTAAAATAAGTCTTTTTAGTTTTCTGACTGACCGATTTTGCTTATCTCGATGACGTCTATTGTTATTGTGACTGCGCCCCATATCGTCAAAAATGTGTGGCTTAGCTGATGCAGTATTAGGCATCATCATTCAATAATAAGTTTAAGGAGCCGACTGCATGGCTATGCCAAATGATATTAAGGTCATTGATCTGATGCTCAGCGTACCGGGTGAAGACAATAGCCAGTGGTACGACTTTATGAAGCCACTGCTGATGGACGAAGAAAGCCGAAATATGTTTAAAATGCCGGCGCAGTATATGTTCAAAGACATTCCTGATAGCGGTAAGAAAGAAGATTATATTGCCTACACCATTGAGCAGATGGACAAGCATAATATTGAACGTGCGATGCTGGGTATTGATGACCACAACGAAATCGCTAAAGAAGCACTCGCGTGTTACCCCGACCGTTTCTTTGCAAGCTTGGAAGTGAACCCCAATAACGGCATGGATGAAGTTCGTAAGATCGTACGTCTACACAAGGATTACGGCATTAAAGCCATCACCGGTTTTGCGTCTGGCCTGTGCCCACAAGTGCCCTATAACGATAAGAAATGGTATCCAATTTATTCCAAATGCGTTGAGCTAGATATCCCGTTTTGTCCCTGTGTTGGTGTGCCTGGTCCGCGCTTACCGATGGCTCCTCAGAAGGTCGAGCTGTTGGACGAGGTGTGCTGGTTTTTCCCCGAGTTAAAAGTGGTTATGCGTCATGGCGCAGAACCTTGGGAGAAGCTGGCGTGGAAACTCATGCTTAAATACCCCAATCTTTATTACATGACCAGTGCATTTGCTCCTAAGTACTACCCGACCGAAATTATTGATTTTGCGAATAGTCGTGGTGCCGATAAGATCATGTATGCCGGTTATTTTCCGATGGGCCTGTCGTTGGACCGCATTTTCAAAGACATGCCCAATGTGCCGTTTAAAGATGAAGTTTGGCCTAAATTTTTGCGCGAAAATGCCCGCAAAGTATTTAAGCTAGATTAAAAACCGGCTGCACCTTAGCCCTATTTAAAGCGGCTAAGGCGTAATATCGGTGGATAAAATAATAATAACAATGGAGCCACATCATGACGCTAAGTCTGCAGGAAATGTCTGACCGCTTTGAAATTCAGGATATGTTGTATCACTACGCCGATATTATTGATCGTAAAGCCGTGGATGAACTCA
>JBKEFB010000042.1:0-24964 GCA_046712405.1 Zhongshania sp.
ATGATGCCGTGCTCAGCCAAATATTTGCTGACAATCGAGGCAGGAATACCAAAGTCATCGAAGTTGCCGTCGACATCTAAGCCGGGAGTAATGATAGTGGCCTTGATGGGGTCCAGCATATTAAAGCCAGACTCGATTTCGCCAAAGCCGTGCCAATTATCATCTGAGTGGATCACCCAGTCATCGCGGTCACCAATCCCCTCTTCGGCGAGAGTTTCGGGGCCCCAGACACTGAACCACCAATCGTCGCCATAATCGGCATCTACTTTTCGCATAGCACGGCGGAAATCTAGTGCTTCAAGAATCGATTCTTCTACCAATGCTTTGCCGCCCGGGGGTTCCATCATGGCGGCAGCAACGTCACAGGACGCGATGATCGCATACTGCGGGCTGGTTGATGAGTGCATCAGGTACGATTCGTTGAAGCGATGGGTATCGAGTTTTCGCTGGGTGCCATCTTGAACCAGAATTTGCGAGGCTTGTGACAGACCGGCCAATAATTTGTGGGTTGATTGGGTGGCAAATACCAAGGTGTCATTCGACCGCGGGCGATCGGCGCCGATGGCGTGCATATTGTGATAGAAGTTGTGGAAGGCGGCGTGGGGCAGCCAAGCTTCGTCAAAATGCAGGGTGTCGATGGTCGAGTCGAGGATATCTTTGATTTCTTCGACATTGTAGACAATGCCGTCGTAAGTACTTTGGGTAATAGTTAAAATTCGGGGTTTTTTGTCTTTAGCATGTCGGGCAAAGGGGTGCTCTTCGATCTTTCTGCGAATGGCAGCAGGATCGAATTCGCTTTTAGGAATAGGCCCGATAATGCCGTAGTGATTGCGCGTTGGCATGAGAAATACCGGAATTGCGCCGGTCATAATAATGCTGTGTAAAATCGATTTATGGCAGTTGCGATCTACCACTACAATATCGCCTGGAGCTACAGTGGAGTGCCATACCACTTTGTTTGAAGTGGATGTGCCGTTGGTGACAAAGAATAAATGGTCGCAGCCGAAGATACGCGCTGCGTTGTTCTCACTGGCGCTAACCGGACCGGTATGGTCTAGCAGTTGCCCAAGCTCTTCCACTGCATTACAAACGTCGGCGCGCAGCAGATTTTCACCAAAGAATTGATGGAACATTTGCCCAACTGGACTCTTAAGAAATGCCACGCCGCCTGAGTGACCTGGGCAGTGCCAAGAATATGAGCTGTCGCTGGCGTAGTTCATTAGTGCTTTGAAGAATGGCGGCGCCAGTGATGAAAGATATTTATTGGCTTCGCGAATGATATGACGGGCGACAAATTCTGGAGTGTCTTCAAACATATGAATGAAGCCGTGCAGCTCACGTAAAATTTCATTGGGAATGTGCCTGGAGGTGCGTGTTTCACCATAGAGGAACACCGGAATATCAGTATTGCGTTGACGTACCGCCGTCATGAATTTAGCTATGGACTCCAGTGCTTGGCTAACTGTCTCATCGCTGCCGTCACCGAATTCTTCATCATCTATTGAAAGTATAAAACAGGATGCGCGGCTTGCCTGTTGCGCGAAGGCGGTAAGATCGCCGTAGCTTGTTAGCCCAACGATTTCCATACCTTCTTTACTGATAGCGTCGGCAAGGTCGCGAATGCCTGAGCCGGAGATATTTTCGGAACGAAAATCTTCGTCAATAATGACAGCGGGGAAACGAAATTTCATTTATATGGCCAGTGTTAGTTTTCGGCTATACCCAGATTCTGTCTGGACTCGTTTGTATACATTGCTATTGCTATTCAGGTCGTGCCTTTAAGTGCTTGCTCTGATCTACGTTACGCGCTGATTTTGAGACTTTTTTCCGGTTTAGTCCCCTAATATTTTCACCCCAGCAATAATTTATGACAACTGTCAGCGATATAGCTGTCGTTTACCACTGGAGTCGGACCACTTTAAGGGGGAGTGATTATGGAGATAAATGGCTGTGTAATCGCATTCGGCCTACTGCATTAATGGCTGCAGGCCGTAATGCTTAGTCCAAAATTTCTATGAGATATTGTGGCAGTGCAAAAGCGCCAATATGTAGGGCGGGGTTGTAATAGCGAGTCTTAATGCCACTGTCGACAAAACGAGTTGTCAGTATGGCTAAATCCCGCTCACGTGCCGCGCTGCTGTCACTCGCCCATGCAAAAGTCATCACACCGCCAATATAGGTCGGCACTGCAGCTGCGTAAAATGCGGTATCTGCAAACAATGGCGATAGACGCTGCTGGGTGGTGCACACTTCGTCTGGTTGCATAAACGCTACGCCGTTCTGCGCAGCAAAGATGCCGCCTGGTTTTAAGCAGCGTTGAATGCCTTGGTAAAAGGGGGAAGTGAATAAAACTTCGCCGGGACCAATGGGGTCTGTGCTGTCAGACAGGATGACATCAAATGTGCGGTCACACTCGGTGACAAAATCAATACCATCGGCAATCACTATTTCTGCACGGGGATTATCATAGGCGCCGGCTGAATGATTCGGTAGAAACTTTACGCACATATCGATAACGGCTTGATCTATTTCAACCTGCACAACGTGCTCTACTTCCGTGTGTTTGAGCACTTCGCGAAGCAAACCGCCGTCGCCGCCGCCAATAATGAGGACATTCTTGGCTTTGCCGTGAGCAAATAATGGCGTGTGCGCTAACATTTCGTGATAGATGAACTCGTCGCGCTCGGTGGTCTGAATAATGCCGTCTAGCGCCATTACTCGGCCAAAGCTGCCGGATTCAAAGATAATAAGATGCTGGTGTTCGGTCTTGCTTTCAAACAAGACCTCACTGACTTGAAATCCCTGGTGATATGCGTCGTGGAGTGTTTCGTCAAACCACTCAGACATCGTCCATTCTCCCGCGCAGGTTTTCACCGACCTCGACACGCGAGGGCGAGAAGGCCTTTTGGAGGATTTCCACAGCCAATTCAGGCTTGGCGTCACCACACATAAAGACGTCAAACGCAGCATAATCGCGTTCGGGCCATGTGTGTACACTAATATGGGACTCAGCTAAAACCGCGACACCAGAAATACCACCATTAGGGGTGAAGTGGTGCATATGGATGTGCAGCAGGGTGGCACCGCATTCCTTGACACAGTCAATGAATGCCTTTTCCATGCGGGGGAGTTCATCGAGATGGGAGGCGCCCCAAAGATCGATGATAAGGTGCGTGCCAGCGTAAGCTACGCCGTCACGAATAATGACGTGGTCAAGATTTTCATCCGATTGTGTAATCGGATTACAGTTAGCTGCGCCGGCCTCCAGAGAAGGCATATGATCTAAGCTTTTCATTTAGCATAAATCCTCCGCGTTGGTTAAAGAGGCGGCGATTTAAACGTGTTTTATGCTAAATAGCAATAAAAAATCCCGGGAAAATATCCCTTTGGGCGGTGCTAAAGTCATCGCACTCGCTGTGTTTTTTGGTGCTTGGCGGGACTAGCGGAATGCGGGTGAATCAGGGCATAGTAGGTACTGGTCGCGAATGTTTTTAGAGGAGTCCGAAAAATGAGTATTTTTGATCGCTATCGTAAGCCGGCAGTCATTCCCACGGCGGAGCAGGCACTACCAGGCAGAGCCGATAAAATGGCAGTGCCTTCCTTACATACGGTATTTAAAACACCGCTACAGCCACCGTTTCCGACAGGAACTGAGCAGGTCGTCTTCGGTATGGGCTGCTTCTGGGGCGCAGAGCGTAAATTCTGGCAACAAGACGGCGTTTACACTACCGCTGTTGGTTACTGCGGTGGTCATACGTCTAACCCAAGCTATGAAGAAGTTTGCTCAGGCATGACTGGGCACAACGAGGTGGTGTTAGTGGCATTTGATCCCACTCAAATCAGTTTTCAAAAATTACTGAAGTTGTTTTGGGAAAGCCATAACCCCACCGAAGGCATGCGTCAGGGTAACGATGTTGGCACCCAGTATCGTTCGGGTATCTATTGTTCTACCGTTGACCAGCAAACGGTGGCAGCGGCATCGCTGGAATTGTATCAAGCGGCGCTAGCTAAAGAGGGCTTGCCTGCAGTGACAACCGAAATCGTCGATGTTGGTGAGTTTTATTACGCCGAATCCTACCATCAGCAATACTTGGATAAAAATCCCGGTGGCTACTGCGGCTTGGGCGGGACTGGGGTAAGCTGTCCACTATAAAAATTGCATTAGGTTTTGTAAAAAGCACGACTTATCTGTTGCCAATCCCATTATAATAAATAATTAAAAAATTATTCTATAATGGGATACGAACTACAAGTTCGTGTCCCTGAAGACCTTGTATCGCAAATAGATGACCGGAAAAATGTTGATGCCGGCGTATAATAAAAACGTCTAGTTTTTCTTAATGTATGCTCATAATTTGTCGATAGTGGCTGGATGTGGCGAGCAATGACAGTAAGTAATTCTAGTTACTGCTAATAATGTCTTTGAGAGCCACGATCGATTGAATGTCGTTTTCATCTTTAGCTTCCCTGCTAGTGATTTAAAATTAGCACAAGTACGATAAGTAATTTAAATTCTATTCTTTGGTGAAATATAAAATAATTTGATTCGATGGTGATGCGGATAGATGGTTGTCTGTCCTAGATTTTTATCATCTCGAAATAAATATCATTTTAAAAATGAAATAGACTCTCGATCAAAGAGCCTGTTTTGACAAGGTCTTTCGCTCCGTATATTAATGCTAGGGCGTTAGTTGTCTGCCTTTGCTAGTTACCTCGCCATTTCATTTGATATAAGTCGTGGCGACGGTCGCGCAGATTTTGCACAGTGCCGCTATTACGGGCTATCCGTAATGACTCCGGTCGCAAATCGGCAATAGCGACTGTTTCCACGTTGGGCGTGGTATCGGCGGCGATACCGTCGCGGGCAAAATGGAAATCACAGGGCGTTAAAATGCAGCTTTGTGCGTATTGAATATCCATGTTGGCGACGTTAGGCAAATTACCGACATTACCAGACATCACCACATAAACCTGATTTTCAACGGCCCTAGCTTGGCAGCTGTAACGCACCCGCATATAACTTTGGCGCTCATCGGTGCAGAAGGGAACAAATAAGATTTCAGCGCCTTGATCTACTAAGTGACGACCGAGTTCGGGGAACTCAGAGTCATAGCAGATTAATATGCCAATGGGGCCACAGTCGGTGTCTATAACTTGCAGCTCATTACCGCCTTCAATATTCCACCAATAGACTTCATTGGGGGTGGGATGAATTTTTGCTTGTTCATCAACTCGGCCGTCGCGGTGAAACACATAAGAGATATTTTCGACCCGGCCGTTGGCGACCCGAGTAGGGTGTGATCCACCGATAATGTTGATATTGTAACGCACGGCTAGGTCTTGCATGGCCTCGATGTAGCGGGGTGTGTATTTAGTGAGCGCTTCTATAGACTGAATAGGGGTTAGCTCCTGGTCTTCAATAGACAGTAGCTGTAGGGTGATGAGCTCGGGGAAAACTACAAAATCGCCTTTATAGTCCGCGACCACATCGACAAAATATTCTATGAATGACATGAATTCTGCAAACGAGGTGACGCGTCGCTGCATATATTGCACGGTGCCGATGCGCACTGTGTCGGGTTGGCGGCCGCCGTGACGTTTGGTGTGAGCGACATTGGCAGCCGTTTCCATTTTGGGGTTGTGCCAGACAAGATGCACCCCGTAGCCCATGGAGCCGGTATCGTCGACCAAGTAGTTTGGCATTAGGTCGATGACTTCAAAGTTATTGCGCAACTGGAACGATAGCACTGGGTCGCGGGTGCGCTGGTGTACTACGGCGTCAAGATAGTTTTCTGCCGTGCCGTATTTTTTAATACGACGCGACAAGCTGGGTAGGCGACCGACAAAAACAATACCCTTTAAGCCTAGCTCTTCACATAGCTTTTTGCGCGCATTGTAGAGACGCTGACCGATCCGGTAGCCGCGCACGCTGCTGTCTACACAAACCTCCATACCATATAGCCACTCGCCTTCGGGATCGTGGCGGGTGCCATAGCCATTGGCGGTGATTGCAGCCCAACTATGCGGTTTTAGACAGACTTTGCCGCTCACGCGAAATGTTGCGCAATAGCCGACGACTTCGTCCTCAAGGGTAACGACAAATTTGCCTTCGGCGAAATTATTAAGCTGGCCGCGCAATTCTGCGCGCGAATACGAATCTATGCCGGTACCTGTATAAACGCGCTTAGATAGGGCGCCAATATCGGGTATATCGGCCAGGGTTGCGTTACGAACTCGCAGTACTTTACCTGAGGCGGCAATATTTTTGCTGCCCGGTGTGATGTTTGCCATGGTGGTGTCACTCTGAAATTTGCAATGCAACAAGGCTCAAGTGGCAGAGCCCAGTTATGCTATGCGTAATGATATAGAGGCGAGCAAAAAATAATTTAAGTTTTAGTTTTGCTGGATGCGCTGCGGCTATTGGGCGCAGCGTTGCTCGGTGCTGGGTTTTGCGATTTGTCATCGCCGCTTCCGGGGTCTTTACTTGCCGCCGTCGCTTTGTCAGGATTTTTGCGATTGCTGGCTAAGCCGCTCAATGATTTCAATATTCGTGCAGATAAATCGACGGTTTTCATGCCTTCAGTAAATGCCGTTTTCGCCATTTGTTGAATCATTTCTGAGTCACCTTCGCCAATCCGTTTGTAGACCGCGTCCCAAAGTGGTTGAGCATCTGGGAGGCCTACTAGGCGGCGCATTTCTTCCGGGCTGACTTCAACCTCGACATGGATTTTCATACACATCACTCCGTATTATCACTGAATTTAGTATGTCATTTAATAGTTCAGATGCACCAGCAAAAAATAAACTCTACTGGTGCTAATATAATCGCGAATCTGGATAAAACCCATCAAATTTTGACGCAAAGTAAGGGCATTATTTACCCAGCTCCGCTAAAACATATTGAAGGATGCCGCCGTGACGGAAATAGGCCATTTCCTCACTGGTATCTATTCGTAGCCGACCTAGCACTTCATGGCGGCTGCCGTCGCTGCGCGACAAGATGATTCTGACTTTTTGCTTTGGCGCCAATACAGGGTCGCAAGAGATAATATCAACGCCCTCGTCGCCCTGTAAATCTAGCATCTCCTGTGGTATTTCCTTGTCGAACTCTATTGGCATTACTCCCATGCCGACGAGGTTGGAGCGATGGATTCGCTCAAAACTTTCGGCGATCACAGCTTTTATACCCAGCAATAAGGTACCTTTTGCAGCCCAGTCCCGACTGGAGCCGGTGCCGTATTGCTTGCCGGCAATGATAACTAAGGGCGTATTACTTTCTTGATATTTCATAGCCGCTTTGTAAATTGAGACGACGCTTTTACCATCTGGGGATAAGGTGTAACCCCCTTCGCGATCCACCAGCTTATTGTGCAGCCGAGTATTGGCGAACGTGCCGCGGAGCATGACTTCGTGATTACCTCGCCGCGAACCATAGGAGTTGAACTCCGCTGGCGAAACACCATTACTTTGCAAGTAATGGCTGGCTGGACTGTCTAGGGCAATTCCACCTGCGGGCGAAATATGGTCGGTGGTAATGGTGTCACCAAACAAGCCTAGAATTCTGGCACCGCGAAGCGCAGGGAATTCTTCGCCCGCCAATGTGGGTGTGTCAAAAAAAGTGGGTAGGCGAATATAGCTAGAGTCTTCCTGCCACTGATAGGTTTCAGTGGTGGCAATATTGATGGCCTGCCATTCAGCGGTACCCGTATAGACATCTTGGTAGGCGTCGTTAAACATATCGCCACTGACAATTTTGCGAATATCTCGAATTTCTTCGTTGCTCGGCCATAAGTCTTTGAGATAAACCGGCTTGCCTTTTTGGTCCTTACCTATTGCGTCGTCGCGCAGATTCAATAGGGTGCTGCCTGCGAGCGCATAGGCAACAACCAGTGGAGGCGATGCCAGCCAGCTCGCTTTTACTTGAGGATGGATGCGGCCCTCGAAATTACGGTTGCCTGACAAAAGCGCTGACACCACCATATCTTTACTGTCGATGGCGGTGGCGATGGGGTCTGGCAGGGGGCCAGAATTGCCAATACAGGTTGTGCAGCCATAACCAACTAAGTCGAAACCTAGTGAGTCTAAATCCTCTTGTAAGCCGCTGTCGCTTAAGTATTTACTGACTACTTTGGATCCTGGTGCCAAGGAGGTCTTAACCCAAGGTTTAACGCGCAAACCGCGTTCTCGGGCTTTGCGGGCAACAAGGCCTGCGGCAATCATTACATCGGGGTTGGAGGTGTTTGTGCAGCTGGTAATAGCGGCAATAACCACATCTCCGTGATGTAACTTTAAATCCATATCAGGAATTGCGACGCTTTCAAGTAGGTCGCGCTTACTGGCTTTGAGAAAGTCGCGCATGGCCTCGCCTAAATCGGCCAACGCAACCCGATCTTGCGGGCGAGTGGGTCCGGCGAGACTTGGCTCTACGGTATTTAAATCCAGTGTCACGGTGCGCGTAAACGTCGGCTGGTCGCCGGTATTCCGCCATAGGCCTTGGGCTTTGCAGTAAATTTCGGTAAGCGCGATATTCTCGCTACTGCGTCCGGTCAACTTCATGTAGGCGAGAGTGGCGTCATCCACGGGAAAGTAGCCACAGGTCGCGCCATATTCAGGGGCCATATTGGCAATGGTGGCACGATCGGCCACGCTCAATTCAGCCAGGCCGTCCCCGTAAAACTCAACAAATTTTCCGACCACGCCTTCTCTGCGCAAAATCTGCACCACGGTTAATACCAAATCTGTTGCAGTGACACCCTCATTTAATTTGCCATTTAATTCAAAACCAATCACCTCCGGCAATATCATCGAATAAGGCTGGCCGAGTAGGGCCGCTTCGGCTTCAATGCCGCCAACGCCCCAGCCCAGCACGCCTAAGCCATTAACCATCGGCGTGTGGCTGTCAGTACCTAATACTGTGTCCGGGTAGGCTACACCGTCACTATTCCACACCACCTGAGCTAAGTATTCTAAATTAACCTGATGACATATACCTGTGCCTGGCGGTACAACATTAAAGTTTTTGAAAGCCGATTGGCCCCATTTTAAAAAGCGATAGCGTTCGTCGTTGCGTGCCATTTCATTGGCTACATTCTCGCCAAAGGCTTGGGGTGAGCCGAATTGATCTACCGTGACGGAGTGGTCGATAACCAAGTGAACGGGGATCTGTGGATTGATGGCGGAAACATCGCCGCCGCGTTTAGCAACTGCGTCACGCATGGCGGCTAAATCGACAATAGCGGGTACTCCGGTAAAGTCTTGCATCAACACGCGGGCCGGAGAGAAATTGAGATCTTCACCGCCAGTGGGCTGATCTAGCCAGCGCGAGAAGGCCACAATGATGTCTGAGTTTACTGAATCACCGTCAAAATGACGGAGCTGATTTTCCAGTAGTATTTTCAATGATTTTGGGAGATTGATGAGGCGATCATCACCAAGTTTGTTGAGGTCAAAATAGTCGTAATTGCTGCCGTCAACATTGAGTGTTGCGCGCAGATGGTCAGTAGATTGCATTACAAACTCCTTGGATTGGAAAGCTATTTATAGTCTACCCTAGCACAGACCGCAGAAATTACCGGACGATCCCATTGTATAGCGTCTTTTTTAATATTAAATCTCCGCACCAAGGTATTTTTATGGGCTTGCTAAGACTGGGTGTGCTGAGCGCTTTTGGCGCCAGCTAAATAAAATTGAGATGTGGCAAGACTCGCCAACATGACGCTATTTTTCTAATGAATTTATATTATTACTGTGTTGTAATCTAAAGGTTTTAAGAGGTCTCGGTCCTCAGTAGTATCACCGATATCGGCAACCCAACTCGCTAATAATAATTTTGAGGGGGCGCATTGAAAATCACTAACATCCTAGACCCTGAGTATTTTCACAAGGTGGTCGACTGTCAGTATGCCTGTCCGGCTCATACGCCGGTTCCAGAATATATACGTTTAATTGCCGCTCAGCGTTACACCGATGCGTATATGATCAACTGGGAATCGAATGTATTCCCCGGGGTACTTGGTCGCACCTGTGATCGACCCTGCGAGCCGGCTTGTCGGCGGGGCCGCATAGACGATGAACCGGTTGCGATTTGTCGACTTAAGCGTGTTGCAGCTGACAATAAAGGCGATATCACTAATCGCCTGCCGATTATTCCCAAACAGAAAAATGGCAAACACATCGCGCTTATTGGTGCTGGCCCGGCGTCATTAACGGTAGCCAGAGACCTGATGCCATTGGGTTATAGCGTCGATCTGTATGATGATCAGCGTGCCGGTGGCGGTTTTATGCGCAGTCAGATCCCGGCTTTCCGACTGCCCGAAGAAGTCTTGAATGAAGAGGTCAATCTTATTCTTGATATGGGCGTAATGTCCCATTTCAATCATTATGTGGACAGTCTTAAAACGGTATTAGATAAAAATTATGACGCTGTCTTTATAGGCAGTGGTGCACCGCGTGGCCGAGACCTAGATCTGCCGGGCCGCCAGGCGGCAAAGGCCAATATTCATATCGGCATAGATTGGCTATCTAGCGTGGCATTTGAACATCTAGAGAGCATCGGTAAAAAAGTGATTGTACTTGGTGGTGGTAACACCGCTATGGATTGCTGCAGAACCGCGCGGCGCGTGGGTGGCGATGAAGTCAAAGTGATTGTCCGCAGTCCTTTTGTTGAGATGAAAGCCTCACCGTGGGAAAAAGAAGATGCCCAGCGCGAGGGCATTCCTATTATGGATAACCACCTGCCGCAGGAGTTTGTTGTTGAAGATGGTTGTCTGGTGGCGATGCGCTTTGATCGCGTGAAGGCGGTTTATGAGGAGGGCGGCAAACGTCGCTTGGTCTCGACCGGGGAAGAGCCTGTCATTGTGCCCTGCGATGACGTACTTGTTGCCATCGGTCAAGAGAATGCCTTCCCCTGGATTGAGCGTGATGTTGGCGTTGAATTTGACAAATGGGATATGCCGGTGATCGATGAGATCAGTTTTCAGTCCAGTAATTCCAGCGTGTTCTTTGGTGGCGACTCCGCCTTTGGACCACAAAATGTTATCACCGCGGTTGCTCACGGCCACCAAGCGGCAATCTCGATTGACTTACACTGTCAGGGAGAGTCTGTCGCGAAGCGGCCACCACCGGGGGTGACTCTAGTAAGTCAAAAAATGGGGATTCACGAGTGGAGCTACGACAGCGAAGTCGCCAACGATATTCGCTACCACGTTCCTCAAGCAGAGCTGGAAAATAGCCTCAGTAATCGTAAATTAGAAGTGGAGTTGGGCTTTGATGCGGCCACCGCATTTAAGGAGGCGCAGCGTTGTCTAAATTGCGATGCCCAAACCGTGTTCTCAGAACAACTGTGTATAGAGTGTGATGCCTGTGTCGATATTTGCCCCACCGATTGCCTTAGTATTGTCGTTAATAGCGCGGAAGAAGATCAGGTTCGCCAGATACTAAAAATGCCTGCTAATAATGCTGAGCAAGATATTTATGTGTCTGACGATTTGCGCACTGGTCGCGCCATGATTAAAGACGAGAATGTCTGTTTGCATTGTGGATTATGCGCTGAGCGTTGCCCAACAGCAGCGTGGGATATGCAGAAATTCTATTACTCGGTGACTAAAGCGGGGCCGTGCGACTGATATGAAACGCATTGAAGCAGTAAACGATTTTGTTATTAAATTTGCAAATGTGAATGGCAGCGGTTCGGCCAGTGCAAACAATATGTTTGCCAAGTCTTTATTTCGGATGGGATTGCCGATAAGCCCTAAGAATATCTTCCCCTCTAATATTCAGGGTTTACCGACGTGGTATGAAGTGCGGGTAAATGAAAAAGGCTATCTGGGTCGACGCGGCGGTGTCGACATGATGGTATGCATGAATCCGCAAAGTATGGCGCGCGACATCCAAGAAGTGGAGCCGGGTGGCTACTTTTTATATGACTCTAGTAAACCCTTAGATTTACGTTTAATGCGCAGCGATATTCATTTCATTGGCGTACCGTTAAAAGATTTATGTCAGCGCGAATACAGTGATGCACGACAGCAGCAACTATTTCGTAATATTATTTACGTTGGCGCATTATCGGCCTTGCTAGATATTGAATTCGACGTGCTAACCGGCTTGGTGTCAGACCAGTTTCGCGGCAAAGAAAAATTGATAACGTCAAATGTACGAGCTTTGGAAATTGGTTATCACTATGCCGCTGAACACTACCATTGCCCAATAGGTATTCGCGTTGAACGCTGCGACGCGGTGGGCGATCAGATTTTGATTGATGGCAATACTGCCGCCTCGCTTGGTGCAATTTACGGCGGTGCTACGGTGGCGGCATGGTATCCCATTACTCCCTCTACCTCAGTGGTAGATGGCTTCGATAAATACTGTAAGCGCCTGCGTATCGATCCAGGCAGCGGTAATAAAAATTATGCCATCGTGCAGGCCGAAGACGAGTTAGCGGCAATCGGCATGGTGATTGGTGCTTGCTGGAATGGTGCCCGCGCCTTTACCGCAACCAGCGGCCCCGGTATTTCCCTGATGAGTGAATTTTTAGGGCTAGCTTATTTTGCTGAAATTCCCACTGTCCTCATCGATGTCCAGCGCGCCGGCCCATCTACCGGTATGCCGACCCGTACCCAGCAGTCTGATGTTCTCGCCTGTGCTTATGCCTCTCATGGAGACACTAAGCACGTCTTGCTATTCCCAGCAACACCGCGTGAATGCTTTGAAATGACGGCCGAGGCCTTCGATTTAGCGGAAACCCTACAAACGCCTATCATTATGTTAAGTGATCTCGATCTTGGCATGAACGATAATATGTCTTCGCCACTGGTATGGGATGATAAGCGTGAATATCAACGAGGCAAGGTATTTAACAAAAAGCAGCTGGAGGCGATGAGTGACCGCTTTGGTCGCTATCTCGATATTGACGACGATGGTATCCCCTACCGCACTTACCCTGGCACGCACCCCAGCAAGGGCGCGTTTTTTACCCGCGGCACCTCGCGAGATGAGTACGCGGTGTACACCGAAGACGGTGATGTTTACGAAAAAAATATGCAGCGGCTGCTGAAAAAATGGGACACTGCCAAAAACCTTGTTCCTATGCCGGAGTTGGTCGGCGCGGCGAAGGGCGGGGCTAAAGTGGGTGTAATTCATTTTGGCAGCAGTCGCCATGCCACCCTTGAAGCGGTAGATTCCTTAGCCGCTCTTGGAATTGCGGTTGATACCCTACGTATAAGGGGGTTTCCCTTCCACAAATCTGTCGACGCCTTTATTGATCAACACGACACGACGTTTGTGGTGGACCAGAACCGAGATGCACAGATGCGGACACTGCTGGTAAATGAATGTTTGGTGTCGCCACGAGATTTAATTTCGATTTTAAATTATAACGGCACGCCGATTTCAGCGCGTAAGATCTTCGAGGAAATTATGACGGTTTTACGGGGCGATAATGTGCGATCGCTGAAAAAGGTAAAAATCGTTAAGGAGTCTGTTTAGTGACTTATATTCGGCCTGCATTTCGGCATCCCGAGCTGCCACGCAATGATCTTGGCTTTACCCGCAAAGACTATGAGGGCGCGATTTCAACTCTTTGCGCGGGTTGCGGCCACGACTCGATTAGCGCCGCTATCGTGCAAGCCTGTTTTGAGTTAGCTATTGCCCCCCACAAAGTGGCCAAGTTATCGGGTATTGGCTGCTCGTCGAAAACACCAACTTACTTCCTTGATAATTCCCATGGCTTTAATTCAGTGCATGGCCGAATGCCGTCGGTGGCAACGGGGGCTAATCTTGCCAATCGCGATCTGATTTATGTGGGTGTGTCTGGCGATGGCGATACTGCCTCAATCGGCATGGGGCAGTTCACCCACGTTGTGCGTCGCAATTTAAATATGATGTACGTCGTTGAAAATAATGGCTGCTACGGTTTAACTAAAGGGCAAGATTCGGCGACCGCCGATATTGGTTCCGCTAGTAAAAAAGGGGAGCCCAATCCCTTTGAGCCTATAGACTTGGCGAGCATTGCCCTTCAGCTCGGTGCAACGTTTGTGGCGCGAAGTTTCTCTGGTGATCGAGAGCAGTTGGTGCCGCTTATTAAAGCAGCTATTAGTCATCGTGGATTCGCCTTTATCGATGTGATCTCGCCCTGCGTGACCTTTAACAATAATTCTAAATCTACCAAGGGTTATGACCATGTTCGCGATCATCTTGAGGCCACCGGCACAGTTGACTATGTTCCTTTTAAACACGAGATTTCAACTGCGTATGAACAGGGCCAATCTAAAGAAGTCACCTTACATGATGGCTCGATGGTACATCTTCATAAAGCTGACCCTGAATTAAATTTAGCCAGTCGCCGCTCTGCCTTGCGCCTGATTAAAGACTATAAGGCCAAAGACCAAATTCTTACCGGCTTATTGTTTATGGATGAAGACTCTCAAGACCTGCACGAAATCTTGGGCACCAGCAAAACTCCACTGCGTGACTTGGGAGCTGCTGAGCTGTGTCCGGGGCAGAAAGTGCTTGATAAATTGAATGAGAGTTTGCGCTAATATTAGCCCAGATCGTGGGGCAAACGACTCCTCTTGGGCTCGCTTTTAGCGTTCCGACTTTGAAGTTCAGCGAAGACAGTTTTTTAGTGCGAGCTAGTAGTATTTACTGAAAATTGAGTATAGGGTTTTTTTCTCCAGTAACTTAAACCATACGGTGGTAGCGACTTATGACTGAATCACATCATGTCGATCTCGAACAATTCATGGACGGTGTTGTACGCCGCAACCCCGGCGAACTAGAGTTTCATCAGGCGGTGTACGATGTCGCGAGCGATATCTTTGAGTATATGGAAGACAAAACCGTATACCATGAGGCGCAAATTCTACGTCGCTTAGCGGAGCCCGACCGAGTAATATCGTTTCGAGTATGTTGGCAGGATGATCTTGGTAATGTCCGCGTTCAGCGTGGTTACCGGGTTCAAAATAGTAACGCGATTGGCCCCTATAAAGGCGGCCTCAGATTTCATAAAAGCGTAAATCAAAGTATTTTGAAATTTCTTGCCTTTGAGCAAACCTTTAAAAATAGCCTTACCGGACTGCCTATGGGTGGTGGCAAGGGGGGGAGTGATTTTAATCCCAAAGGTAAGTCCGATAATGAAATAATGCGTTTCTGCCAATCCTTTATGACCGAGCTTTATCGCCACGTTGGCGAGGTCACCGATGTGCCAGCCGGTGATATTGGCGTTGGAGCTAAAGAGATTGGGTATATGTTTGGGCAGTATAAACGGATTACCAATCGCTACGTTGGAGTGCTTACTGGTAAAGGTTTAAGTTGGGGGGGGAGCCTCGTCCGTACCGAAGCGACGGGTTACGGGCTGATTTATTTTGTTGAAAATATGCTTGAGCATCGTGACGATACGTTTATAAATAAAACGATTTGTGTATCCGGCGCCGGCAATGTTGCCCTTCATGCTGCTGAGAAAGCCATTAGTCTTAGTGCCAAGGTGATAACGCTGTCAGATTCCAGTGGATTCATCCACGACCCAGAGGGATTTGATCAAAACAAAATCGATTGGTTAAAAGAACATAAATCCAGCCAGCAAGGCAGCATTGGCGAATACGTAAAACAATTTCCTGAAGCGACCTTCCATCAAGGTGAAAAGCCATGGCATATTCCCTGTGATATTGCACTACCTTGCGCCACCCAAAATGAGATTGATCAGGAAGACGCCGTAGCGCTGATTAATAATGGTGTCATGCTCGTTGCTGAGGGCGCCAATATGCCCTGTACTTCTGAGGCTGTGCACACCTTTCGCGAAGCTCGTATCGGCTTTGGTCCGGCCAAAGCGGCCAACGCCGGTGGGGTTGCTGTGTCTGGCTTAGAAATGAGCCAAAACAGCGCGCGGATGTCGTGGGAAGAAGATAAATTACACGAGCTATTGCGAGACATAATGAAGGATATCCATGAGCGCTGCCGCTCCCACGGTCTTCTCGCTGATGGCTATGTTGATTACGCAAAAGGGGCTAATATTGCTGGCTTTAAAAAAGTTGCCGATGCCATGCTAGCGTTTGGCATTGTATGAGTGTTGGCGAAGATCAACAGTATTTGTCTATTTGCTTTGGAGAGCGGGAGTCTGAGTAAACTTCGAAGGCACCGTGGGTACTGCAAGATAGGGGGAAGTACGCGGCAATATTTTAATGTTTATTAACATAATTAATTCTGATTTGGGATATGTAAACGCTTTCGATCTAGTGACCCAAGGCGTTTTATTATTTGCTTTTTTTAAAGACATCACAGTGTGCTGTGACAGTATTACTTTGCGCAGTCGCAGTGTTAAACCTTATCTTGTTAGCAAGCGACGAAGGCGCCCTCTATTAGATTCTTCCTCGTACTGCAGCAGTAATAAAGCCTCAATCATTGTATTGATGCTACCTGCGACTTGTGCGCGTAAATCAACCATCGTAGCTTTGCTTAGGACTTCACCTTTATATAGGCTTAAAGCTAATGGCTCGCCAAACTGCAGGTAACATTTTTGGGGTTTGGGGATAAGGGTGCGGAACAAACCCATAGGGATAGGCCCTATTAAATCTGTTCGGGTGTTTTCATTTATAATGCCGAGCCGGGTTAGGGTGCGGCCAAGTAGAGTTTGTGGTAAATCCTCACCCTCTATCATGTGCTCGTAAAAATCTTCTGGACCAACAATTGCCGTCGGCACAATGGTGTAGCCATGTTTAGCCGCGAGCTTTATAAAGCCGTAGCGCTCTTTCCACAGCAGTTGGTATTTTTTATCAGCTGATTTGGTTGCCTCATGAGCGCCGCCGGGGAAAATCAGTAAGTCACTGCCTTTTTCCATTAGAGCGGAACACACTTCCGGGTGACCAATGACAACGCCTTGGTTTAACAGCAAGTTCTCGTTGACCGAATTCCACATAAATTTATCGCTAAGTGGACGCAGAAAGCGGCTCTGCTCAGCTAACATCGGTAATCCGATAATAGGGCCGTCAACTGCGTACATGGCGTGGTTTGCAACAAACAGGCAGGGCTGAGACGGAATGTTTTCTACATCAATCAGTTCCGGCTGAAACATGCGCTTGATTATCTGATAACTGAAATTACGGATTTTGGAATTCGGGGGCGAAACTCGCATAGCCTTTTGTATATAGCGAACTAAGTGTTCACCGCTATAGGGTTCAGCATTTTTGTCAGTAAAAGCCATGATTGATCCTATGGTATTGCCTCAGCTAGACCTTGTTGCATTGCAGTGGGCGAATAGTCATATTGTACGTTGTTAGCATTAAGACATTTTAAGATACTGAGGTCACACAATGCCACCTTTCTTTGTGATGGTTTTTTTATTACCGAGCTATTCAGTCCAAGGTGCATTATTGTCTCTGTTTGCTAAGCCTAAAGGTCTGTTGCGCCTCATTTATTTCTTTATATCAGGGTGTATCATTAAATATAGGGTAGTCCAGATTATCCAATACGCAGTTAAGCCAAATTATAGTTGCTGCCAATATTGCTAACTTGATGTCCCTGCGCCTGTTTTATGATTCAGCTTTGTGTCGATCTGGCACGAGGCTGGGGATTTCTGTAATACGCGGGAAAATCTCAACAGCGGATGTGGCTGGTGGGTGTTTTAAAGCTAGAATTTGCTACTATAATAAGATCGAGATAAGGAATACGAGTACTAATTATCGTTACGATTTATCCATGAAATTGCTAATGTAGGAAAGCTTATCTTCGGTTTTTAATTCATCGTTATCAAAAGTTCGTCAGACTTTTACTTTAGCGCTGGCACTCTAGCTATAAATAAAAATGGAAAGTCTGTTTTATCTTTTGGTCAAGTTGATTTTTTGCCAAACTAAGTTAAAGACTGGATGGATTTGAATAGAGGCTTTACTCAGGTAGTTGCTTCTGTGGAGTCGGCAAATCTACTATTCTGGCATCGATGCTAGATTATAGAAATCAGCAGACCTCGGGTCATATACTGCCTACTGAGGCGGCTGATGTGATTGTGATCGGGTAAATTTATGATTAACAGACTGTGCCGATGCTATTATCTATGCAGAAACGGAGCATTTATGTTTGGCAGACTTTTATGTAAATAACGCTGATAAGGCGCACAATACCGCTGTAAAATTTTTTCTGGATAGTGCGAACAAACAGTGGTTTATGAATTTATCTTTAAACTTATAAGTGGTCATTACTGCGCTGCTAGAAGCTGGTGTCAGCGAGGTCCCAAGTTTCGCTGTAGAGGAGGCTACTGCAATTATCCTGGATCTCGGCACTGATCGACAACGGTGAAATTGATTGGATTAAGGACACCATGTAAAAGAGTCAGGGTATGGCTACTGTTGATCACGTTCTATACACACTTTATAAGCAAGGCTTGATCTCTTGAGACCTTGCCTCTAAAAATGTAGATTCCGAGCATAATATAATGGTAAAAACACCTTTAACTGTTGAGGTGTCAGACACTGAATTTAATATAGAGGAAGGTGGCTTATGATAAAGGTAATCAGGGCAGATTCCGTTATGACTAAGCCAGTCATTACCATTACTGCGGATGACAGGCTAAGTAAGGTTAGCTGCATTTTCAGAGAAAAAAAGTTACATCACCTTTTGGTCATAGACGGTAAAGAATTCGTCGGTATTGTTTCTGATCGCGATTTTTTCAGATCCATCGGTCCGAGGGCTGAGTTACCTGTGGCAACGGAGTCTGAGGCAGCCGCTTTGAATAAACGCGTACATCAAGTGATGTCACGGAATCCAATTTGTGTTCGTGAGGATCAAAGCGTCGATGATGTAATGGATCTGTTTATTAAATATGAAATATCTTGTGTGCCAGTAATAAATAACCAAAGTTTTCCAGTAGGTATAATCAGTTGGCGAGATATCATAAAACTACTTCATAGCCGTTCGGCGACCTCGCGTGCTAGTGTTTAAAGATTCCTAGTGGCAAGCAACACACTTAGGTTTTATTCTGGTTAGCGCCTAGCAACTAGTTCTATATTCTTGGCGGCAATGGTGTCAGCGCATTTAGGGTAGCTGGTGATGGGGTGTATTTGATGGCCACAGGTGTTAGCGATTTGTGAGATTGGGTCACCGTTTTCATCACTAATGTACCGGTCTACTCGGCTTACTAAGTCGAGAATAATCGAGTGTAATTCCAAGTCTCTTTTGCTTAGACGGTATTCCTTTCTCAGCGGGAGCTGCTGATAGAATATTTATAGCACCTTAAAGTGCTATCCAATTTCAATTGAATGAAGAGGTTAGAATAAATTGACACGTTTTCAAAAGGAACTTATGTTTTAGAAGATCTAAAACAGAGCTTATGGGTATGTATGGCAATAATAAAAAAGCCAGTTGCTGTCGTGATTGGTGCGGGAGATGCAACTGGCGGCGCGTGTGCTAGACGTTTCGCTCGTGAGGGCTTTACGGTCGTTGCCACTCGAAGAAATGCAGAGGCCTTGCAATCATTGCTCAAAGATATTGATTCTGAGGGCGGTATTGCTCATGCCATAGGGTGTGATGCGCGGGAGGAAGAGGCAATGGTCGATCTTTTTAAGCGAATAGAGGGTGATATTGGCCGTGTCGAAGTCGTAGTTTTCAATATCGGTGGCAATGTTTACTTCCCCATTATTGAGACCACTGCACAGGTCTATCGAAAGGTCTGGGAAATGTCAGCATTTGCAGGCTTTTTGACAGGTCGTGAGGCTGCCAGAGTGATGCTGCCAAGGCGGAGAGGCACGATTATTTTCACCGGTGCGACCGCGTCGCTACGCGGTAGCAGTGGCTTTAGTGCCTTTGCCAGCGCCAAGTTTGCGCTGCGCGCCTTGGCGCAAAGTATGGCCCGGGAACTTGGCCCACAGGGTATTCATATTGCTCATTCGATTATTGACGGTGCTATTGATACCGCATTTATACGCCAGATCTTCCCAGATAAATATGCAACGAAATCCGAGGGTGGGATTATAGATCCTGAACATATTGCCGAGCAGTATTGGCAAATTCATTGCCAGGCAAGAGATTGTTGGACACACGAGTTGGATTTGCGTCCTTGGATGGAAACTTTTTGACAGAGTTAACACAATGAGTAAGACGATAGAGTTCTATTTTGATGTGGGTAGTCCAGCAAGTTACTTGGCGTGGACGCAGTTGCTTGGCTTGGCTGGCCGTCACCATGCGGAGATAGTGTATAAGCCAATGTTGTTGGGTGGGGTGTTTAAGGCGACAGGTAATCAACCTCCAGCGTCAATTCCTGCCAAGGGACGGTATATGCTGCTTGACTTGCAACGTGCCGCCGCGGTTTACGCTGTATCAATGAATTTTAATCCGTATTTTCCTGTTAATACTTTGATATTGATGCGTGGCGCTGTGGGGTATCTAAATACGCCGAGATTCCATGACTACTTAAGCGCGATTTTTACTGCGCTGTGGGTAAATGAAAAGAACATGGCCGACCCTGCGGTGGTCAGCGCGGTTTTGTCTGCGGCCGGATTCGATCCTGATGATGTGCTTACGTTATGTGCCAGCGATGCAGTCAAAGATCGTTTGAAAGTACTTACCAATGAGGCGATATCTCGTCATGTATTTGGCGCGCCAACGTGTTTTGTTGATGATGAGATGTTTTTTGGTCAAGACCGTTTGGATTATCTGGAGCGCGCTTTAGGTCAATGAGTTTTTATAAAAACAAACGTCCTATTAGGGTAGAAACCGCTGTTTCAGTTTTTAGAATACGGGGGCCAAGACTAAAGCTTTGCAGCCCTGCGGCGATGAGTTTTTCGCATTCATAGGGAATGAATCCGCCTTCAGGGCCAATGGCGAGTAGACAGGCTTGGCTTCTTACGTGGGGGGGGCCTTGGTCGGCGTAGGGGTGCGCTAACAAGCCTATTTTATTGTTTAATAAGCTTGGCAACTGGTCTTCAACAAAGGGCTTAAAGCGGGTGGCTCTTTGCAATATTGGTAAGTGGGTATCACCCGCCTGCTCAAGGCCTTCCAGCATGGCTTTATGGAGTGTTTTGTCGCTTACGAGGGGGCTTTGCCAGTAACTTTTATCGACGCGGCAGCTATTTAAGAGAACGATCTTCGCCGCGCCTAACTCGGTGGCGGCGCGGATTATCCGTCTTGCCATTTTGGGACGGGGCAGTGCCAGTAGTAGTGTGAGTGGCAGTTTTGGTGGCGGTGGGGTGTGCAATTCAAACTCAAGACTCACGTCGTTATTGTTGATTGCCGTGATACTGGCGGTGCCAATAAGCCCATTGAGAAGGCCCACCTTTAGAGTGTCGCCGATTGATGCGCGCAACACCGCTCTAATATGCTGCGCGCGCTGGTCGCTCAGCGTGACATGATTAATATCGCTAGGGTGAGTGCCTAAATCATCAGGCTGCAGCAGCAGCAGGTTCATTAGGCGGGTTCAGCCCAGAGATCATAGTCGTCGGAATCAATGATATTGACGACTAGGGCGTCACCGGGCTTTACGTCGGTGAATCCGTCTAAGTAAACCTTGCCGTCAATTTCGGGGGCGTCGGCGACGCTGCGACCAATGGCGCCTTCTTCATCGACGGAGTCGATTAAAATTTCTTGTTGGCTCCCAATCTTGGCACGCAGACGCTTGGCTGATATGTCTTGAGCGACCACCATAAAACGCTGCCAGCGCTCATTTTTAACCTCGTCGGGCACTTGATCTTCAAGCTCGTTCGCCGTTGCGCCTTCGACCGGTGAGTATTCAAAGCAGCCGACACGATCAAGCTGCGCTTCTTGCAACCAGTCCAGCAATATTTGGAAATCTTCTTCGGTTTCGCCGGGGAAGCCGACGATAAAGGTTGAGCGAATGACTAAATCCGGACAGATTTCGCGCCATTTTTTGATGCGCTCCAAGGTTTTTTCTTGATGGGCTGGACGTTTCATAGCCTTTAATATTTTGTGGCTGGCGTGCTGAAAGGGAATGTCTAGATAAGGCAAAATTTTGCCTTCAGCCATTAAGGGAATGACGTTGTCTACGTGGGGGTAGGGGTAAACATAGTGCAGACGTACCCACACGCCCATTTCTCCCAGCGCTTCGCAGAGCTCTAGCATACGAGTTTTGATTGGGCGGCCATCCCAGAAATCGAGCTTGTACTTGGTATCTAAGCCATAGGCGCTGGTGTCTTGTGACACCACTAAAATTTCGCGAACACCGGCATTTACCAGGCGTTTGGCTTCTTCTAATACGCTGCCAATCGGACGGCTGACTAGATCACCCCGCATAGAGGGGATAATGCAGAAGCTACAGCGATGGTTGCAGCCTTCGGATATTTTTAAATAGGCGTAATGACGAGGCGTTAATTTAACGCCCTGAGGGGGTACTAAATCGATAAAGGGATCATGCTGCTTGTTTGCTGGCGCCCATTCGTGCACTGCGCCGACGACCTCTTCGTATGCTGCTGGGCCGCTAACGGCGAGAACATTGGGATGAACGGCGCGAATTTTTGCGTCATCCCCCATACAGCCGGTGACGATTACTCTACCGTTTTCTTTCAAGGCCTCACCGATGGCATCAAGCGACTCTTGCTTTGCGCTATCAATAAAGCCACAGGTGTTGACAACAACAACGTCGGCGTCGTCATAATTTGGCACAATATCGTAGCCGTCAATGCGCAATTGGGTGAGAATTCGCTCAGAATCGACTAATGCTTTTGGGCAACCCAAACTCACGAATCCAACCCGTTTTCTTGTTTCTGTTGTCGTCATAGCGTGTTCTTACCTTGCGGGTTGTGTGAGGATGATAAAGCACGCAATTTTAGCACGTCAGCTTCGCAACCCATATATGACTTGCACTTGTTTCTGCCGCCCAGAGCGTTAATAGTACTCAATGATGGGTTTTTAGGTATGCGATGCCCTGAGACCGCATTTAAAAAAGGTGTGAGCGCGACATTAAAATAACAATCGTTTTGCATGGTTTACAGAGATTAGTACTCGGGTTGTGTGTTGTTGTGGCGACAGCTAGGTATTATCCTTCTGACTGATCGTAGAGCGATATACTTGTTGGGTTTGGATATTTGGCGGTAGATGAAATGCCTCATTTTGTAGTTATGATTAAGGTTTTATTGGCGCTTGGTTTACTGAGTATTTGTGTGCCGGGGATGGCCGACGCCGCTGAGGCTAAAAGCCAAGACACTGAAAATCATAGCATCGAGCCCCCGGTATTTTTTGACGCACTGCAGTGGCAGAGCGCCTACCAGGCGCAAAAATTAAATCTCGATAAAATGCTGAGAGGACGTCTACCTGAAGGTTTCAAAGCGGGTTTAACTTCGCTGGCGTCGCAGCGCCGCTTCCACAGTGATCGTCCCATCATGGGAGTGTTATGCCCGGGGGCAAAGCTAGATTCCACCGAGATCATTAAACACTCTGATTTTCGTCAAGGTATGTTTGAGGTGGAGTTGGCTTTCAGGCTAAAGCGGACCGTAGAGCACAAAGTGGCCGATGTGGCGACTTTGAAGACGCTACTTGACGTGGTTGCGCCAGCGGCGGAATTGCCAGATCTCGGTTTTCAATCCCAGAAACCGCCCTCGGTGTTTGATATTATTCGCGCGAATATTGCGGCTCATCGCTTTGTTGTAGGTTCTCCAGTGAGCATGGCTAGTATCGACCCAGAGGCTATTACTATCGGGCTGCATATTAACGACCAAGTGATTTACTCTGCGCAAAGTAGTGCGCTAATTGGTGGTCAGTTGGGAATGCTATTGAAGCTCATTAATGATCGTATTGATCAGGGCTGGGTGATTTATCCCGATCAGTGGTTATTAACGGGTGCTATTGGGCCTATACGGCCCTTAGAGATCGGACGTTACTCTATGTCGTTTGCTGATTTGGGGGAGTTGTCGCTGCTGGTTGAGCCCTAGACTCAGATACGCAGAGCCAGTTAATTACTAACAACAATCTTCAGAAGGCGATACCTGATGGTAAGTGCCGACGAAGTTCACTAAGCAATTGGTCTGATACGCGGTGAGTTTCAGAATCTATTTCCCAGTTGTATTCCATTGTAAATGCGTTAACACGGGGCGATCAAACCGAAGTGCTCGGCTCAAGCGTCTTGGCGTGGTGATTTCGGAGTGGCTGGCACCTTTGGGAAGGTAAACCCATAGTCCGTACTGACTGAGTCTGCGTTAGTATCGTCGACCATAACCCGGTTAATTGTCATCACCAAAATCGTCAAGGCCGCTTGCTGATATTGTGGTGGCAATGAGTTAGCCTTCATTTAAAGTAGCTACCCGTTGGAGGTCTTGGGGTCGAAATTTTTGCCAGCCGTCACTCTGGGCGTGGTGGTGACGTCCAGCAAAAAGCGCTATTTTCTGAATTTTCCATGATTGATACCCCTTTAGGTTTTGTTTGTAACGGGTCTGCGCTGGATTTTTGGCCCTGCGAGACCTACTTAACTGTGTTCCAAGGCTGAAGTTGAACTCGCGTCATTGTGCTCGCGGGATCGAGATAAGGGTGAATTCCTTTCAAATAACAGTTTCGCTAGGCGATATTTATAGCGTTAATGGTAGATCTATCTGTAAACAAGGTTGTCAGGACGAATAATTCCCTCAATACACTAGCGAAAAGGGGTGGGCGGCGCTGGAAAGTCGGTGAAATAGTATTTGATATTATGTATTAGGTTTAATTTGTGAAATCTTCGAATCGATACCACTTCTGGTATACTTTGTCATTACTAGCTTTCAGTCCTTTTTATTATACGTAGCGAGTTCCCGTCTTATGTCAGATAGCAAACTTATACCGTCCGTACAAATTCATAGTGGTGAAAAGTTCATTAATGAGCACGGCGTAAGGGCAATCAAAGATGGCATCAAGGCAGCTAATCAAGTTAATGAACGTTTAGCAAAACCTGATTGGTTACGAATTAAAGTCAAAGTTAGTGACGGCTATAAGAAAGTGGCGGCAATCGTTTCCGATAATAAATTGGCAACCGTCTGTGAAGAAGCCAAGTGCCCTAATTTGAGTG
>JBKEFB010000043.1:0-24858 GCA_046712405.1 Zhongshania sp.
CGCCGGGTGCTTGGTCTAAAAAATCAGCGGTATTTGCCTCGGCGCGAGTCTGTATAGAGAAATACCCAGGCTGAGCGACTAAGCGCTGACAGAGATTGCCATAGACATCGGTGAATTCAAAAGCAGGAACACTGGGTGCCAGTTTATATTGTTCGCTGGCAATCCACTGCTGGGCGCCACTACGCGGTCTAAGCATCAATACAAACGGTGTCGGCACTTCAATATCGAAGGCTAAATCGCAACTCGTTTTTAACCACATGCGCCTGCTCCTATTGAATGAAATAAGGTGTATTAAGCTTGGCGGGGAGCGTTTAACTATCAGCCGGGCTTCGTTTAAAACATAAAGGAGTTTAATCTATGGTTATTACTCGCTTTAGCCGAGATTTTTATGGCTAAACGTTGGCGTTGCCACAAATATATAGCATGAATTCACTCTCATGGTGACAAATGAGAAAATTAACTGCCAATAAAGCGAAGAGTCCCTACTCAGGAAGGTTCGGGCCAAAATGTGGCGTCTAAGTTTATGTCTAGCTCATCGTTGTTGCCTGGGTGGACAAATTTTAATCGTGAGGCGTGCAGTAGTAAGCGCTTGGCGGCGGCTTTTGCCTTGGCGTGAGCGTAAAACTCACATCCCAAAATTGGGTGGCCAATACTAGCGGTGTGAACTCTAAGTTGATGGGAGCGTCCAGTGATGGGAATCAAACGTAATTTGCTGAAGCCGTCCGCCGTTGTACCGCAATTCTCATAATGGGTCTGGGCGTGTTTGCCGTAGTCAAAATTAAGTTCTTGGCGCGGGCGATTGGGCCAGTCGCAGGCGAGGGGCAGGTCAATAAACCCCTCTACGCTGCTGACTTTACCGTAAACGATGGCCTGGTATTCTTTAAAAATTTTGCGGTCTTGAAATAGCCGGCTCAGCGCCCGATGGCTGTCTGGATGACAGGCGACAATCATCAGACCAGAGGTAGACATATCAAGGCGGTGAACAATACTTGCATTGGGATAATCTTGATTTATACGACTAATAAGGCAGTCTTTGTTATCAGGGTGGCGGCCGGGTACAGATAGCAATCCTGCGGGTTTACTGACAATCAGTAAGTCGTCATCGCGGTGCACATAGCGAATAACCTCGGCGCAATGGGGCACAATGAAATTGGCGCCGGTCGTTGGCTGCTTTTCGGTATTGGAGCTATCTGGCATAACGCTTATCGCTCACAGCATGGAGTTGACGCAAGTATACCGGATATTGGCGTCTTAATTTTTGCTGCGTAAAGAGCTGGGAATTAGTGCAAAGAAAGACTCGCTGTAGTCATTTTCGTAATACCAACCAAGCTGTTCTGTGCAGTGTTCACAGTGGGCATACTGCCAGCGGTAGCTTTGAAACCAACATTGCTGCGACGTGGGTTCGCCGCTGATAATGGTACCGGGTGCCGAGTGGAAGCAGCACACATCATAAATAACGCCGCCGGGATTTACAAAGCGGTGATGGTGTTGGTCGTGGATACGGATACGATAACTAGTGGCGGTAATCGCTTGGCTGCAGTTTAGACAAGAGATAAGTTCAGATGGTTCTTTATCTTGAACCTGAAATAATACATCGTGAACGAGCTGCTTTATGGGCAAATTACTCATCGTGTTCTCCCATTGAGTACGGTGCTATTATGACGTTCTCCGCTAAACTGTACTAATCCGGTAATATGCTTACTTTCTTTTTTTAACATATAAGGGTTCGGGCTTTGCCACAAGCGCTTTCAATTGGTGAAGGGAGTCAAATGCTTGCGACGTTGTTGCAGGATTTTTTACCACTGGCAAAAGTAGTAAATACGCCGCTGCCGCTGGTGCCAGAAATCGTTCTGCTACTGTTAAGCGCAGATTATCCCCAATATGATCTAAGCCCTGAACAGATCCGGCAGATTATTAATTATCCCGCTTACTGGTGCTTTTGCTGGGCCAGTGGGCAAGTCATGGCTCGCTATATCTTTGATAATCCAGACCTCGTGTGTGGTAAAAAAGTGCTCGATTTTGGCTGTGGTTCAGGGGTCGCAGCCATCGCTGCAAATCTCGCGGGTGCCAACGAGGTGATTGCCTGTGATTTAGACGCCGATGCCATTGCGGCTAGTGGCGCCAATGGTCTGCTGAACAAGGCCGAACTTAGCTTTAGCAATGATTTCTTCGCTAATGACGAGCACTACTATGTTATTTTAGTGGCCGATGCATTATACGATAGCGCGAATTTGCTGTTGCTAGAGGCTTTCTTAAAGCGTGCCCCACGTGTGCTGGTGGCTGATTCAAGGGTGAAAAACTTTAAGTTCAAGCGCTATCATTGGTTGACGCACCAGCATGCGAACACCGTGCCGGATTTGGCTGAGTCTGAGGAGTTTTCCAAGGTTAATTTATATCTTGGCGCTCGCTAGGGTCTCGGCCTTGGTAGCCGCTGTTAGCGAGTATGTTCTGAATTTTTTCCAACCGTGGGTCTAATGCCTTGGTGTTCGGTTGGGCACCAGTAACTTGAGTAAGGATTTGAGCGCGTGTCTGAATATACTCAATACGTTGCCTTAAATCTGGGTGGCTGGTAAACAGCGCCTGCCATCTGGCCTGTTGGTGTTGTCCTAAAATTTTTGCGAAAAATTCCTCGGTGCCGGCCAAGTGACCATAATAATTTTCTAGGGTATTCATGGCTGCCTTATCGGCGGTATCTTCCATTTTTCGACTAAAACCCAGCATCGTCAGTACGCCGGTTTGCTGGGCAGTGCTCTTTAGTGCGGTGGCGTCTTGTCCACCGGCGACAATACTTAGAAATAGTTGCACCAGCAATCCGCCGCTTAAAGACTGGGCGGGGTGGCGGTACTTGATATGAGCAATTTCATGGGCAAGCACCATTGCCAGCGCATTTTCTGAAGACACTTCCCGCAGCAGACCAGTGGTGACAAATATTTGGCCGCCTAAGGTGGCAAAAGCATTGGCTGCATCGGCTTGATCGAGAAGATAAAACTGGGTGCTGATTCCCGCGGCTAGTCCAGATTGTCGCGCTAAGTTCTGGCCAAGCTCCTGAATGGCGGTCTCGGCATCTTGCAAGGCAGCGCTGTGCCCGGGTTCTGAACGAGTCCACTGCCCATAATTACTCATTAACTTCTGTTCGTATCGAAACGGAATATAGGACCCTAAACTGTGTGCAAATACCAGTAGTAGTGCCATGGTCGAACCGAGAATAATAAACACCCCGAATAGCAGAATAAAAAATTCTTTCAGAGGATTATCTGCAGAGGTATTAATGCCCTCAGGGATCTTGGGGTTCTGCTTGGCAAATGCCACTGTTTACTCGCCTCTTGTACGAGCAGTTTGGGGTGTTAAAGCGGTGCCGTAGACTAAAATCTCAATTGAGCCAATACCACTACTGTTGCCACCAGATATTCGACTGGTTTCAAATTTGGTATTAATAATGGCTTCGGCACCAGCACTGCGGGCTTGCTCTTGCATGCGTAAAAGCGCTTCGCGGCGGGCGCGATCGAGTAGCGTCTCATAGCTGCGAATATGGCCGCCCACCAAGGACCTCAATGCGGCAGACACGCGCTTGAAATAATCGACTGAAATTACTACATTGCCGCTGACCAGCGCGCTTTGGTAAGTAATAAATTGCGCGGGAGGGAGGCGGTCGGTAGATACCACGATGTGGCGTAGCTGGTCTTCGCGGGTAAAGATACGTTTATAGTGTTTGGCTTCGGCGCGGCGACCAAAGAAAAATCCCAGACCTAGCAGCAGTGCGAAGATACCTAATTGAACGAGGCCTGCCATGATTATTTTTCCTCAAGGCAAACAGCAGTGCCATAGGCAAGAATTTCTGAGGCGCCAGCGGTAATGGAGGAGGTGGAGTAGCGTACGTTAACAACAGCGTTGGCGCCAATGGCTTTGGCTTGCTCGGTCATGCGATCGGTGGCTTCCTGGCGTGCTTCAGATAGTAGTTCGGTATAGCCGATCAGTTCGCCACCAAAGATGTTCTTTAGGCCAGCCATAATGTCTTTGCCCGCGTGTTTGGCGCGTACGGTGCTGCCTAGCACTAGGCCTAAGTGTTGAGTCACGCGTTTGCCGGGGATAATTTCTATATTGCTGATTAGGATGTGGGTCATTGAGTGATCCTTGGGTGTTTCTGGACAGTGTGTTTATCTTGCCGAGGGAGCGGCTCAATATCTTGGCTAGTTACTATCAAAGCTGGTTTTTAGGTGTGTGTCTATATGGAAGATGTTGGACGAGTTTTTGCTTACATAGAAACCGCTGGTTCCCCTGCTGCTGGGCGACTTATTCTGCCTTTGAATGCACAAAGCTAAATTCGGATTAATGTGGTTAGCCATCAAGATTCAATTTTAAAGTTCATTACTTTGTCTTTGCCTAATGGTTTGCTGTCGCGCATCCGGAGCTGGGTTCTCGCTGTGTTAGTGAATGTTTTAGTAGTTTGAGGAGGCTGGTGTCGGGATTTGCGTCGCAGCTCGATATTGGGTGATTGAGGCAGGCGAGTACAAATAGTTAATTTCTTGCAAAAAGAACATCATCTAATACGCGTCTTTCGGGTATTTGGGTCATGATGGCAAGGTCGTCAAGATTATCTGCCAGACGTTCTAGCCGGCACTGGTGGTTGACAATATGCAGGCTGATGTTGATAAAACTGGTTGATATAAGACGGTAGTCGCCGTTCGGCGCTAGACTTTATAACAATGTTGAGAATGCCCTGTAAACGACCATGAAGTTCACTTAATTCTAACTAAGGTGCACTAGACGTTGTTTGAGTTTCTTGCTTGGGGCGATGTATTAGGTCGTCGTCAGCTGTCATGAATAGCCGCCTAGCCAAATAATCAAGCGGGGTTTGGCCGACGACGTCTTGCAGCTTGGGTATTTGCGAGTTAATCGCTGCTACTCTAAATCTACTTGCTGGATGGCTTTAGAGCAGCAGTAGTGCGGCTAAGCGGCCAACAATGCCTTGGCTTGGCTTAGGCTTAGACGGGGCAAGTAACTGACTACCCTACGGTATTGATCGTTTAATATTAGTTGAGCTCCTGCTATAACTATAAGCAATGACTTATTCATGTAACCAATAATATTAATTTTTATGTTTGCGGGGTTTTCGGTACGCTGGCTGCATGTATTTTGGGTGTGTATTGGATTGCGCGGCTCTGAAGTTGGTTTTTAATAGTCATTTGGTTATTGCTAAGGCTAGGTGCGGGGGGTAATTCTTCCGCAAGGGGAGTTCAGCTATGTTAAAAAAAATCCTGATCGCTAACCGTGGTGAAATCGCGGTGCGAATAGTACGAGCCTGTGCGGAGATGGGAATTCGGTCGGCGGCTGTTTACACCGAGCCAGATCGATTTTCACTGCATGTTAAGCGTGCGGATGAGTCCTACAACCTCGGTGCTGATCCTTTGGAGGGATATTTAAATGCCAGAAAGTTAGTTGGTCTAGCGGTAGAGACCGGCTGCGATGGTTTGCATCCCGGTTATGGGTTTTTATCAGAGAACGCCGAGCTTGCTGAGATTTGTGCGCAGCGCGGGATTAAGTTTATCGGGCCTAGCGCTAAAGTCATACGTTGTATGGGGGATAAAACTGAAGCCCGCCGTGCCATGACTGCAGCGGGTGTGCCGGTAACGCCGGGCACCGATGGCAATTTAGCTGACGTTAACGAGGCGGTAAGTTTTGCTAAAACTATTGGCTATCCGGTTATGTTGAAAGCGACCTCGGGTGGTGGTGGCCGTGGTATTAGGCGCTGCAATAGCGAGGCAGACCTCCTTCAGCAGTTTGATCGGGTGGTGTCTGAGGCCACTAAAGCCTTTGGGCGCGCGGATGTGTTTATGGAAAAGTGCATTGTTAATCCCCGTCATATCGAAGCTCAGATACTGGGTGACAGCCACGGTAATGTAATTCATTTATTTGAGCGCGACTGCTCAATTCAGCGCCGTAATCAAAAGCTCATTGAGATCGCGCCATCGCCCCAGTTGACCTCTGAACAGCGGGCCTATATTGGTGAGATGTCGGTGCGTGCGGCCCAAGCGGTTGGCTATGAAAACGCGGGTACCGTGGAATTTTTACTCGCCGACAATCAAATCTATTTTATGGAAATGAACACCCGGATTCAGGTTGAGCACACCATCACCGAGCAAATTACGGGGGTGGATATTGTCCGCGAGCAAATTCGCATCGCCTCCGGTTTGCCGTTGGAGTATAGCCAGCAGGATATTTCTTATCGCGGCTTCGCTATGCAGTTTAGAGTTAATGCCGAAGACCCCAAAAATGATTTTTTACCTAGCTTTGGTAAAATCAGTCGTTACTACGCGCCGGGTGGTCCTGGTGTGCGGGTCGACACGGCAATTTACACCGGTTACACCATTCCTCCGTATTTCGACTCCATGTGTCTCAAGTTGGTTGTCTGGGGTTTAACTTGGGATGAGGTCTTGAATCGGGGCTCGCGAGCTTTAAATGATATGCGTTTGCAGGGTGTGAAAACCACTGCGGCCTATTACCAACAGATTCTTAAACACCCTGACTTTCGCGCCGGAAACTTTGATACCAGCTTTGTAGAAAACCACCCCGAACTGGCTCAGTACTCGGATAAAAGTCGTCCCGAAGACATTGCACTGGTGGTGGCTGCGGCCATTGCTGCCCACGCTGGCCTGTAAGATAAAAAGGATATTATGATGAGCCGAGATAAACCTGTTCTGATCACTGATGTTGCACTTCGTGATGGTCATCAGTCCTTGTTGGCAACGCGAATGCGCACCGAAGATATGTTGCCGGTATGCGCACAGCTTGATGCGATAGGGTTTTGGTCACTGGAAGTGTGGGGCGGCGCAACCTTTGACGCCTGCGTGCGTTTTTTGAAAGAAGACCCCTGGGAGCGTTTGCGAAAATTGCGCGAGGCGCTGCCAAATACTCAATTGCAAATGTTACTGCGGGGCCAAAACTTGCTCGGCTACCGTCACTACGCCGATGACGTGGTTGAGGCGTTTATTCAAAAAGCTGCAGATAACGGTATGGATATTTTCCGAGTATTCGACGCCATGAATGACGTGCGTAATTTGCAGACGTCTATTGCCGCGATTAAAAAATCCGGTAAACATGCACAGGGCACACTTTGCTATACCACCAGCCCGGTTCATAACACCGCAAAATTTGTACAGCAGGCCAAGGATATGGTGGCGATGGGAGTGGATTCCATTGCGATTAAAGATATGGCAGGTCTATTAACGCCAATGGCAACCTCTGAGCTGGTTAAGGCCTTAAAAGATACGGTTGATGTGCCGTTGGCGCTACATTCTCATATGACCTCCGGCCTTGCTGGTTTGTGTCAATGGAAAGCGATTGAAGCAGGTATCGATATTATTGATACCGCCATGTCGGCGTTTGCTAATGGCACCAGCCATCCGGCAACCGAAACCATGGTCGCCGCCTTAAAAGGTACGCCGAGTGATTCTGGTTTGGATCTGACTGCGCTGCGGGAGATTTCCGCAAAATTGTGGGTAGTGCGCAAAAAGTATCATCAGTTTGAAAGCGAATTTACCCGCGAAGATGTCAGTGTGCAGATCAATCAAGTGCCCGGTGGCATGATGTCAAATCTTGCCAATCAGCTTAAAGAGCAGGGCGCCTTGAATCGCATTGGCGATGTTTTCGCTGAAATTCCCGCGGTTCGTAAGGACCTGGGTTATCCCCCTCTGGTGACGCCAACCTCACAAATTGTTGGTACCCAAGCGGTGATGAATATTTTGTCTGACAAGCGTTACACAACGATCACCAACGAAGTAAAACGCTATCTGCAGGGTCATTACGGCGCCGCACCGGCGGAAGTAAATAAGGAGCTGCGCGCTAGAGCGATTGGCACTGAGGATGTGATTGATGTGCGTCCGGCAGATTTGCTGGCGCCGGAACTAGTTAAACTTCGCAAAGAGGTTGGCGACTTAGCGAAGTCTGAAGAAGATGTGCTGACTTATGCAATGTTCCCTGATTTAGGTCGTGCATTTTTGACTGACCGTGATGCTGGGACGTTGGTTCCAGAAGTTCTTGAGCCTATTGGACAAGCGCCCCGTCCCGTAAGCGAAGGCGGTGTGCCCACCGAGTTTGTCATCGATGTGCACGGTGAGAGCTACCAAGTCGCCATTACCGGTGTGGGTATTAAAGGGTCTGGTAAGCGTCATATTTATATGACTCTGGACGGTATGCCTGAGGAAGTGGTGTTTGAAGCTCTTAATGAATATAAGGCCGAAGGCAACAGTGGACGTAAATCGGCTAGCAAGCCGGGTCATGTTAGTACCAATATGCCCGGTAATATTGTTGAGGTATTAGTTGCTGTGGGCGACATCGTCACCGCAGGTCAAGCGGTCTTAGTCACCGAAGCCATGAAGATGGAAGCTGAAGTACAAGCGCCGATCAGCGGTAAAGTCACTGAGATATTTGTTGCCAAAGGCGATCGTGTAACGCCGGGCGAACTGCTAGTAGACATAGAGGCTGGTGATTAGTAGTGGCAGTATTAGTTTGCTGAAATCATAATCGTTATTAATCTTGCGGGGTAGTGTTTGCTCTCAATGTAATTCGCCGTTTATACAGCGCAGTCTGATGCTCTTCAATCAGCCCCGTATTCAGTACTGAGTGCGGGGTTTTTTATGAATATAGAAAACTGCGCTTAGTGTTAGCTTAATTGCGGTAGATAGTTTCAATTAAATGATAGCCAAACTGGGTTTTAACGGGGCCATGAACCTCTAAAACTGCTTCTTTAAACACCACATCGTCAAAGGGCTTAACCATTTGGCCGGGACGAAATTCACCTAGATCACCGCCCTTTTGACCTGATGGGCAGTCAGAGAACTTCTTTGCTAATTCGCCAAAGTCACTGCCTTTAGCTATTTTGTTTTTTAAATCTTGGGCTTGTTGTTCGGTCTTTACCAGAATATGGCGAGCGCTAGCGACTGTCATGTGTTAATCCCTGCTGTATGAATTTTGGTGATTATAGCAGGGCATGGCCGCTAATTACCCGCTTACTGCACTATGGCAGGCTGATTTTGCAAATAACCTCTTGTGAAAATACCTCAAAGAAAAATATCTCAAGAAATTGTCCCAATAAAAAAAGGGCTGTATATAAGCAATGGCTTAGACAAAAATCGGTTTTGGCTGTGTAGTCTTATTAGCTGATGTTCGCTGAAACTAGGAACATCTACCTAGGCTGTCACCATAAAGGGCTACCCGTTGGGCTTAAAACGCCTACCGCCTCGCGATTTACAACATGGATGTGTATTTATTTTTCACTAATTGACTTAGACCGGTCTCAATATCCGTTATGTAAAGTTCCTTTGGATACTTTCGGTCAGGAAACTTTATAAACGGCTTCATACAAAGCAGATAAGTTTGCTCTGATAAGCGAGATCGTTCTGGCCGAAATATAACCTTAATTGATTCAAGTAGCGACTAGAGTGGGGTTGAATAGCAGGATGAATATCTTTTATAACGGCTCCAAAATTTACTGTTATGCAGCTAATGTCTGCGCTGTTGCGGCGCGGTAAGAGCATGTGAACAGTAGAGCCATATCCATCACAGTATAGGCGTAATATTTAAGGCATTGAAATTGATAAAAATTGCGATATGGTCAGTTAAAGAGATATTTGATAGAAATAAAGGGAATTAGCCGTCGTTTAATCAGTGCTCGTTAATAGCGAGGCTGCCATCTCATTGAATTGCTTCGTTTTTGCAATCCACGCTAAAACTCTAATTTTGATAAGAGGGCTAGAGTGATATGGCGCATGAGTCGCGATAATAAATAGTTATTTATTCCCACTAATTGGTGGCTAGACTAAATGAAATATTGACTGAAATATGGCAAAGGATTTTATTTGAGCTTGAATAAGAATTTATAACTTCTTTACAAGATATGTTTTTTATTAGCGTTCAACTAATTTTATCGTCTTCACACGGTTATTGTATTGCACGGTTTGAAACGATAAAAAATAGGAGAAATTATAAATCCTAGTAAGTGTCTAGAAGATAGTCAGTATGGCGGATGCAGAAGAATTAAGTGCATTGCCAGTCTGAGAGTTTGGGCGGCTTAATAGTTAAGAAAAAGTTAAATGTTGATTTGGGTTTTCAGATAAAAATTAACCTATAACGCTATCAACATTTAATTAAAAGAGTTTAGATATTTTGTTTTTGTTGTAAAGCAGCGTGGCGCAAATCTGACAACGATTGACTGCCTGTTAGGAACATGGCCCATCGTAACTGTTCTTGCAGGACTGAAATTTTATCGACAACGGCTTCGGTAGATCTTAAAGCAGGTGCTAAAAAAGGCTGGGCTAAAGCTGTCATTGTTGCTCCTAGTCGGATGCAACGGGCAATATCTAAACCATGACGCACACCACCTGAGCCAATTAATCCTAAAGATGGACAGGCGTTACGCACTGCAGGCAACAATTCGACTGTATCCATACCCCAGTCAATAAAGGGAGCAGCAATGTCTCGTTCACGCTCAGAACCATTACGCTCTAGTTCAATACTGGCCCAACTAGTGCCACCACGGCCAGCGACTTCAATCCAATCGACACCAACATCCATTAATTTTTTAGCACTGGTAGGGCCTATGCCAGAGCCAACTTCTTTGACAATAATTGGCACCCCAAGCTTAGATACACAATTTTCGATAGCCTCTAAAACTAGATTCCAATCTCGGTCTCCATTCGGCTGTATTAGCTCTTGCAATGGATTAAGATGAATAATTAATCCATTAGCTTGAACCGATTCTACAGCCTTGCGGGCTAGATCAAGACCATTCTGCTGTAACTGCGTCGCGCCTAAATTACTTAGTATAATAGCGGATGGCGCCCAGCGCCGAATGTCTTGCTGTTTATGTTGTTCCAAGGCCGCTCTCTGCGAACCTAGAGCCAGTGGAATTTGACTGGCCTCGGCTGCCTCGGCAAGATGTTGATTGATTAATTCGCCATTCTCACAACCACCGGTCATAGCGCCAATCAAAAATGGTGCTGAAACAAGCTGACCTAAGAAGTCACTTTGGAGCTCGATATCATTTAAGGCTATCTGGGGGAGAGGATTAGGTTCAAAGCACAGGCGATCAAACCCAGCAGTCTGCTGAGATTGATGCATTGGTTTTAATGCAAGTTCTATGTGATCTGCTTTGCGATTACGAATATCAGTCATAGCAATGCCTCTTTTTTCTGAATCTTTCTGTGGGCATAATCGACTAATAACATATGGGGTAGAGTCAGTGCTGCCAGGCCAATAAATGTTAATTGGATTAGTAAAGTGGCGGTCGAACCCTGTAAATAATAGAAAATAACACCGACACTAATCCAAGCTGCAATTGTATACATTGCTGCTTCACTAATACTTCGATTGCGCTCATGTTGTTCAAGGCTATTCCATAACCGCCGTATGTGTCCTTGGCTATGCCAGAGACAAAAATAGAGTGCAAAACTAATCAAGGGGGGAAGGGTAGCGGCCAAACCAAAAAATATTAGCAAACTTAATAATGGCTTTCGGTATTGGGGCCTAAGGTAAGCGTACCCCAAATAGCCAATAAAGCTAATAATCCAAGGTATAAATAAAAGAGTTATCCCAAACATCAATATGTTAGCGTTCTGCGCACCAACAAGAACTGCGAAAATTGACTCTACCTGTGAGGGTTGTAAGCACGGAATCGCAATACAAACCAAGCCACCATGTGCTACCCACGGCAACCAGTCAGAGCCACTATCGGCAATATCACTAGCGCCAAAATGAAATGCTGAGATTAGCAGGAAAACGCTTAAACTTGGTAACGGAAATAACCACCAAAGACCAGCAACTAGTGCTGCTAAGACAATATAGGCCAGATGAAAACCCAGCCAAGGTGCAATCCCTATCGGCCAGCCAACGCGCCGAGCAACCGCACCATCAAGGCCTCCATGCGGTACGCCTAGTAATAAAGTGGCGCCGATTGCGACCATATCCCAGGAGTTCATCACTGGAAGATTTGTTTCAGAAAGGGCACTTTAGGCATTGCTATAATGACCTTGGCCCAGTCCATGATGGTAGCGGAGCCCAGCATAAAACGCGCAAATCCATTGGCGTCTAAAGCCTTAGCGGTGCGCATCATCAGCGACACAGCCAGCTCTGGTTGCGCCATCAGCACTCGGTTAAAGACTTTATCCATACGGATCAGTAGGGGTGAAATGGGGGTGGGCACGGTGTACTGGCCGACGCTAATTCTTTTAGCTAATTGAGCGATTTGAGCTTGAATTCCTGTAAAAGCATATCCAGATGACAAGCGCACTGCGCCACTGGCCGCGCCAATACTGGCGATGCCATTATCTGGTGGCATTATTGTATGCATAGGTATAACGCCGATTTCTTCACTCAATTTTTCTTCTATCTCAATGTTTTGTTCACGCAGCCAGTCAGAAATAGCTTGCCGATACCAGTCTTTATCTTCTAAATGTTTAGAGATCATAGTCGATTCGATTAATAATCTATGATCAGAAAAAGGCAAAGCATAGATAAAATGCAGGCCTCGAGATTGATCGACACGAAAGTCCATTAATGTCGCTATCTGGGAATCATGAATAGGGTTCTTGGTACGTATTTCCCATCCGAGAAAATGCTGTCTTAAGCTATTATCGGCCATTTTTGGTGGTCGACTATCATATAGCTGGGTCGCTTTATAATACTTTCCAGCAGCGGTAAATGAGCCGCCGTTACCAGCAGCAACTAAATCTTCTGCTGACGCTCTAATAAGATCGACACCCACTGCTAGTTTATCTTCACATTCGCTCATATATTGGGCAGAACTAAGGCTGGTGTAGCGATACTGATTACTGCAATGGCGCACCTCAGTCTGATGATCAATTAATCGCCACTGTTTCCAGCTACCTTTAGTTGCTGTAGCGAATTTTTTTACCTGATGACTGTTCGCCCACAGCGCCCAGCTGCAGTCGCGCTCAGCTGGAGTATAGGGCTCTACGACGACTGCAGAACAATCGTGGAGCTTAGCCGCGAGCGTGATACCGGCACTGCCACCACCAATAATGGCAATATCAAACTCATTAATTTCATTTGCATTATTGCTTAATTTAGACACCGGCAAGCCCCTGTAAGTGTCGGTGCAGGTCTTTTTTATGCGCTGGGACTTTCAATGGTATTAAGTCACCAAGGCTACGCAAACTCAAAAATGCCTTTTCTTGCTTGGTTACAAAGACTCGGCCTTGCCACCATGGCAGGCTGCGTCGTTTTAATACCCAACCAATCTGCCGATAGACGCGTAATGCAATGATAATAGAAAGACGGGAACGTAAAGGCAGGAGCTGGATGCCTAACAAGGCGCTCTGATAATAGTCTTCTGCCAGATCTAGTAAACGATCAACTGCTATGGCGATGGGCTGATGGCTGTTAATGTTGGCCTCAGCGATCTCTGTAGCGGGCAAATCGACCCAGTTTGCCGGGATATAGCGACGACCCATTTTTGCATCTTCCAGCACATCTCTAGAAATATTAGTCAATTGCATCGCAATACCGAGGTCAATGGCAAAGCTCTCGGCGCGTTTATTTTCACATTTCAGCACGCGGCACATCATCAAGCCCACGGTACCTGCGACCGCATGGCAGTAACGAAGTAGTTCACCTTCATCCCTAATAACAGCTGGTTGTTGATCTTTAAGCATACCGTTGAGCAACTCACGAGCGGCTGCCAATGGAATATCGTTTTCTTTAGCTAGAAGCATAAAGTCCTCGACTTCTGGACCTGCTAGGCGATTGCTGCCATTCAAACGGGCGAGAATATCTTCAAGAGACCCTTCACGATTAGGCAAGTCACCATCTGCCAGATCGTCAACAAATCGACAAAATTGGTAGAGCTGTGCAACACGGTCGGCCAGTTCAGAGCCCAGAAATAAACTGGCCCAATAAAATGTTTTGCCGTGCCGAGCAAGTATTTGTTTAGGGACCGATTGTGTAAGAGAAGTGGTAGATAAATTTTCCATTACTTATCCGCCTGAGCCTACCTCAACGCCGGTCAGTAATTCCTCAATGACCTTGGCAGAGCTGACGACTCCGGGCAATCCGGCGCCTGGATGAGTGCCGGCGCCAACAAAATATAGATTAGAAATTGAGCGAGCACGGTTGTGAAAGCGAAACCAAGCAGACTGGGTTAGTCGCGGTTCAATTGAGAAACCGGCCCCATGCATGGATCGATAGTCTTTCGCAAAGTCTTCTGGAGTCATCCAAAATACTTCTTCAATCACTGATGTTAGCTCTGGCAGTATCGTGTCTTCTAGCGCTTCGATAATTCTGTCACGCAAACGTACTCCCTCACTGCTCCAATTTACATTGCCCTGCAGGTTTGGCACCGGGCACAACACATAAAAGGATTCACAGCCCTCAGGAGCAAAACTTTTGTCTGTTGCTGTTGGACGATGCACATAAAGACTAAAGTCATCACTCATTTTTTTTTCGTTAAAAATTTCAGATAGTAACTCTTTAAATCGAGGCCCCATCCAAATGCTGTGGTGAGCGACATCAGGATAAAGTTTTTTTGTGCCAAAATACAACACATACAGCCCCATACTGTATCGCTTTTTAGTAGAAGGGAGGCTGAATTTTGTCTTAGGCAATAAGTGTTGATAGCAGGTTTCTGGGTCACCACCAAACACAACTAAATCAGCTTGGATGGATTGATTATTATTGAGTCTAATGCCAGTTGCTTTCTTATTAACAACGACTATTTCATCGACATCAGCGTTAAGAACAATATTAACTCCCTGGCGAGCCATAAGAGCACCTAATTCTTCAACCAGCTTACCCGTTCCACCCATACAAAAAAATACCCCCCAGCGGCGTTCAAGGTAATGAATTAAGGAATAAATAGCGGTGGTTTTAAAAGGATTTCCACCGACCAACAGGGGGTGAATAGAAAAAGCTTGGCGAATTAGTGGGTGCTTCAAGTGACTGTTCACCATCTGTGACACAGTTCTATAACATTTTAGGATAATGAGAGCTGGAATTTGTTTGATCATATCCCATATTCGAGTAAAAGGCCGATGGACAAGTTTTTTAAAGGCAACGTCATAAACCTTTTTAGACTGCTTTAATAATTTAAGGTAGCCATCTGCATCATCATTACTAAAGCGTCGAATTTCAGTTAGCGTATCGTCAATATTAGCGCAATAATCAAACTGACTACCGTCAGCAAAGTGAAATCGATAGAATGGATCTAAGGGTACAAATTCTAGATGGTCAGATAATTTCTCATCGAACAGTTCAAATAGCTCATCGAACAAAAAAGGCGCTGTAATGACCGTTGGCCCTGCATCATGGCGGTAACCACCTCGCTCAAATACTTGTGCTCTTCCACCCAGATTGCCAAGACGCTCAAGCAAAGTTACTTGGTAGCCTAGGGCTCTTAATCTCAGTGCTGTAGCCATACCAGCGAAGCCTGCTCCGATTACTACAGCTGTTTTACCGGCTCCGAACTCTTTGGAGGTCAAGCTATCCATCCTTCAATATTAATGGTTGTTTTTGGTTTAACAGACTCAACAAGGCTATAAGCAACTGGTTGGAGTTCCCTAGGTAAGTCGCTGATTTGTTCAGCGGCCTGTAGCAACCAAAAATCTACCGTTTGGTAAGCTTTTGAAACTATGTCACTGCAAGCAATACGGCGCTGCCAATGAAATAGATGACTATTATCCGCAGCTTGATACCACGTGTTGAATTCAACTTTGCCAATACCTTGCTTAAAGAAAAGGCTAACAACTAAATTCGGTTTTCGGCCCTCCATATCACATGAATGATGAATCGAAGGAATAATATCTTCAATATCATTAAGACCTTGATAGGCTAATCCGCATAAACCGACCAGTGTCTCCAGAGTGCCCAGGGGCTCTAAGCTGTCCGAATGCTGGCTAAGTCCCGCTGCTAACGCAGCACCTTTAATAGGAGCAAGTAAAAGGGGCGTAGTTTTGCCTTTAACAATATTCTGCCATTCATCTAATTCAATGCATTGGCGGTGACTAATGTCAGAAATTTGGCCACGACAAGTATCTTGCATAGCTCGAGCTAAAAGTGCGGCAAGCGCTCCGCCATATTGTTTATTCCTGGTGGCAAGCTCGAAGGCTTTGGCTACCATCCAGTCACCAAGACAGAGAGCCATGTCAGAGCCAAAGTGCTCATGAATACTTTCTTTTCCGCGTCTGTGGGTGCTTGCGTCACTAATATCATCATGTATTAGTGACGCATTGTGCAACAGCTCGCAAGCGGCTGCCCAATGTAAATTGTCATACTCATTTAATCCTAGGGCTTCGCCACTAGACAGCGCGAGTTGCGCTCTAAAAGATTTACCTGGAGTGTTAAAATGATAGTTAGCAGCCTGAGCTAGAATACTGTCCATATCAAATATTTCTCGCTGATACAGGGCGCTCAACGATGTCAATGCTCGCTCTTGACTTAACATGGCTGGGAACATTTTTAGTACCCTTATAAAACGTAAGTTATGTTTTCCCTAATGTTCTGGTTTTTATTTTTTAATATTAAAAGGGCCAGCAAAGCTGACCCTTTCAAACGAACTAGCTTGCTTTGGATTCCGTATCAGCTACAGCAGCTGCCCAGATAACGAGACCAAAAGCGATCTTGTTCCAGAAGTCAGCAATGTTGTAGATAAGATTCATAGCACCGTCGTTTGAGCCATCAATGAAATACCCTAAGAAGTAACCCAGTGGGTAAATTGCCCAGCCAAATGTTACTAACAGAAGCATTGTTTTATAGGCTTTCTGGACGTTAGGATTATCAAGCCCAGCATTAACTTTACTTGCCTCACCGCGAAAAATTTCCCAGATAATAAAGGCCCAAGCTGCCATTGAGGGAAAGAATGCAATTTTAGCGTCCATTATTCCCGTTTCACCAGCGTAACCGAAGCCTAGCATAACAATGGAGCCGATAAGTAAACGCCAAAAAATTCCAGTTGGAACTTTCTTTGGAGATACTGCGGATAGAATCAAATAAAACTCGATCATCAATAGCGGTACTGTTAATAGCCAATCAATGTAACGGAATGCCGTTGGTGATTCGCCGGTAGAGACCCAGACGTCTCGCATGTAGAAATAGTGAACCGCCGCGATTAGCGTAACAAGCCCTGAAACTGTCAAAGATGTTTTCCATTTGCTTGAAACGCGATCACGCTCAATAAAGAAAAACGCTGTGGCAGCAACGAGTGCCATAGATATTAGCCAAAAAGACATACCTACATAATCGTTTACTGGTAACATTTTAGTCATGTGTATCCCCTAGTATAACTTTTCTCTTATTTAGCATCTGCATCTTTACTGGAATATAAACACGAGACACACCCATCACAATTATCCTACAGATTTACATAGGTAAAGATAATTAGATTCCTTACGCGAACGATGATTTATCAGATCACCGGTTGAGCGTATTTAGACATTGGACATTTGATATCAAGCTAATTTGCTGTTGATCATTTTCTTATTGGTTTTTAACGCTCCCTATCCCCTGCATATTTGAGGGACCCCATGATTGTTATGTTTAAAACCTAGTTCAATTTCTTACTAAATTCGATGGGTTCGTTGTGCTTGAGGATGGCGTGGATATGTAGAGCACAAAAAGCGCAAAACCGCTGCGCACTGATATCGAACTTTTATATCATCCCTGATATTTAATAGATCACAGTTTCACTGTCTATATACAGGTGAATTTAACAATTTCCCCGGATTTTTTCTTCCGTGGCAGTAAAACTTGTGATCACTCCATAGACATACCCTGCGCCTATAAGTATCAGCTAGTCAAGTCATCGAGTGCTTTCGGTGATTAGCCAAGTAAGCGAGTTTAAGGCAGTGCTGTGATAATTTGCAGGGTATTAGGAAGTGATGGCCGGCCATCCGTGTTCCTAAGATGTGACGCGACTTGTCAATAACTTATTGTTTTCTAAACAAATAATTATCTTTGCGGAATCCCCATAATAATTACTGGCTTCAATATCAATAAGGAATCGCTTTTTTAATCGTCCCCTAGTGGGGCTTACTTTTGGTGCGCCTAAGTTATTGCAGCGTGCCACTCACAGGATGTTTTGTCTTGAGCATGGACTTTTTGTTCGTCCTTAACCCGCTTTGCCTGTGTGATTAAAATTCGATATTTATTGTTTTGGGTGCTGAGGCATGCCGACGAACACTGCGTGTGAGTGTGAAAAATTGTCCGTTGGTTTGGTCGCCAATGAGGCTGATTTCGGGGTGAAGTTAAGTATTAAAATATGACATGGAGCATGTTATTGCTTGAGGGTATTTTGAGTTTGTAAGGGATGTTGTCAGCCGTTGTCGGCAACAGATATTTCTACGAAGCAGCAGATCGTGACATCTAAGTTCAAAACGTCGAGAAAGTATCTTTGAAAAATAGTATTCAGATTCACCGTCAAATGAGCCAACCTTAGCCGAACAAAAATTGCTTATAAAATCTGTGCAATTCACAGCCAAATATGGCAATTCATTCTTATATTAGCCTTCAGATATTCATTTAAAAGCAAATCCAAGAATCGATTAACAAGAGTAGGTTATCAATCGTAGTTCAGGTTTCTCTTAGATAGATCATAGGGATTGGCTATCAGTTCGTCTAAACTAGATTTTAGTAAAAAAAGCACTTTTGCGGCATTCACAGAAATGCTTGTTTTTGCTATTTAACAGGGGCACTTAGAATATATGCCGCCCCTTGTTTGTCATATGACGTCTAAAGCGTGTTCACTTAAGCAAGTCGCGACCAATAATTAATTTCATCACTTCGTTGGTACCGGCATAAATGCGCTGCACGCGTGAATCTGCAAATGCCCGAGCGACAGGATATTCCCACATATAGCCATAGCCACCGTGTAATTGCAGACATTCGTCTATCACCTTGCACTGTAGGTCGGTTGTCATCAGCTTGGCTTTTGCGGCCATAACAGAATCAAACTTCTCTTCTATATGTAATTCTAGGCAGCGATCAAGGAAAACTCTAGCAACACTCACCTCGGTTTCCATTTCCGCCAGTTTAAATTGAGTGTTTTGGAAAGTGGCTACAGTTTTACCAAAGGCTTTGCGTTCTTTTACATAAGTGATGGTTTGCTCAAGAATGGCTTCGGCGTTAGCTATTGCAATAATCGCGACGTTTAAACGCTCTTGTGGAAGGTCTTGCATTAAGTAGATGAAGCCCATGCCTTCTTCGCCAAGCAGTTGGTCTTTTGAAAGACGTACATCCTGAAAAAATAGTTCCGAGGTGTCTTGAGCTTTTAAGCCGATTTTTTCTAGATTCTGACCTTTACTGAAACCGGGCGTGCCTGCTTCCATCAAGAACAAGCTAGTGCCCTTGGCGCCAGCTGTTGCGTCAGTTTTGACAACCACAATCACTAGGTCGGCGTGCTGACCATTGGTGATGAAGGTTTTTGAGCCATTAATAATATAATCGTCACCATCTTTTACTGCGTTGGTTTTAATGCCTTGTAAATCGGAACCGGCGCCGGGCTCGGTCATGGCAATTGCCGTTATGATTTCACCTGTGACACATTTTGGCAGGTATCTTCGCTTTTGATCTTCGCTGCCATAGCGCTCTATATACGGCACCGCGATGTCAGAGTGTAGGCCCCAGCCAATGCCGGTAAAGCCTGAGCGACCGCACTCTTCGTCAACAATGGCGTTATAGCGAAAATCCACGCCCACGCCGCCGTACTCTTCGGTTACGCCAGGTGACAAGAACCCTTGCTCGCCGGCTTTAATCCATAGAGCGCGATCGACTTGCCCATCTTTTTCCCACTGTGCGTGGTATGGAGCGGCTTCGACTTCTAAAAATTTTCTTACTGAGCTGCGAAACAATTCATGTTCTTCTTCGTATATAGTTCTAGGGATTGCCGACATGTTGATTTCCTTTGTGTATATGAATGCTATTATGAAGTCTATGTTATCAGAGTAAACTTTAATTGCCAGTGGGACTTTTTACTTAGTTAATTAGACTTCTGGGCAGTCATTCGCATGTAAATTTATAGACTAAATAAGTGGGATTACTAAAAATGTCGATTTGGAAACGGACATACGATATCGTCCAAGCAAATACCTTTAACAAAGATACTATCGCCGAACCCTTGGGGCTGCTATTTACTGAGATTGGTTCCGATTATGTGATGGGTACCATGCCGGTTGATAAACGCACCCACCAGCCTATGGGTATTCTCCACGGTGGTGCTTCGGTAGTGTTGGCGGAGAGCTTAGGTAGCTTTGCGGCGCACATGGCCGCCAGTGACAATATGGCCTGTGTGGGTTTAGATATTAACGCCAACCATATTCGTTCGGTGCGGTCGGGCCTAGTGACGGGAGTTGCGCGGCCCATACATATTGGCCGTCGTACCCAAGTTTGGGAAATTCATATCACTGACGAGGCGGATAAATTGGTTTGTGTGTCGCGTTTGACGATGGCGGTAATCGATACGGTTTAAACGCGGTGATGCTTGCCTAGTTGAGGGATATTAATAACCGCAGTAAGAATTATTGGCGCTCTCGGTTCGCTACAGTAAACTAGGCGGCGTTTTTGTTTATAGAGACTTGCCAATGACAGCCACACGCTTGCAACGCCTGCGTCAGGTACTGGAGTTCCGCCAGCCAGACCTTACCATTGTGACCGACAATGTTCATAAAAGCCGCAATCTGTCAGCGATTGTGCGTACGGCAGATGCCGCGGGTATCGCCACGATGTATTGCGCCATGGCAGATAAAGATTATAAAGCCTTTAATGGCACTGCCATGGGCTCTCATAGCTGGGTGTCGGTGCAGCGGCGCGCTGATGTTAGCGCTGCTTTAGGACCTTTGAAAGCGCAGGGCTATCAGGTCTTGGCTGCGCATATGGCCACTGATTCAGTTGACTACCGGGAAGTCGATTACACCCGCCCCACGGTGGTGTTATCAGGTGCCGAAAAATTAGGTGTCAGTGACGCTGGGTGCAAAATGGCTGACATCCATATCACTATTCCCATGCGGGGTATGGTGCAGTCTTACAATGTGTCGGTGGCGGCGGGGATTATCTTGGCAGAGGCTGAGCGTCAGCGGCAAATTGCCGGTTTGTATTCGCAGCGTCGACTTGATGATGAAACTTATAATAGAATCCTATTTGAATGGGCGCAGCCCAAAGTCAGCGAATATTGTCGTGACCAAGGCTTGGCCTATCCGCCACTGGCTGAAGACGGCGAATTAGTCGATGGTCTAGTCTGGCAAAACGCGGTGCGCGACGGTAAGGCGCCCAGATTCAACGGTTAAATTTCCCCTTCGATTTTAAGGCCAAACCCGCGTCATCTGTCTGGGTGATGCGTCGATACTGCTGTTAAGTCAGAATACTGACGATAATAATAGGAGTATGACAATGGCAGCAGAAACCCCAAATCCCCTCGTCGACATTGATGCATGGGAGGCGTTTTGCGATGAGCTCAAGGCCGCTGGCCAGCAGATCATCCGTCCAGAAGCGCCCACTGATGAATTGAACCGCGCCGAGGGTTGGCGCTACCTCACCCGACTAATTCGCATTGCCCTTGATATGTTTATGGAGTGCAGTGACCGCGATTTCCCCAGCTTTTACCGACCCTCTCATGAAACCGCGAAAATTGGTGCCGACAACCCCGACAACTATTATCTGCGCGCCGAGATCAATGGCAGACATGATTATCGGATTAGCGGTACGCGGGGCACCGTTGCCTACCTTGGCTTTATTGCCATTGCCGGTGGCTACGAGGAGGCCGACGGCAATATGCGCTCGGTGAGTGCCATTGATACCCACAGCGGCTTAGAGGTAAACGCCGACGGCAGCATTGATGTGATTCTGTCGCAAACCCCGCAGCCCGGTAATTGGCTGAAAATAACCGATGACACCGTGGCGGTGTTAGTGCGTGAAACCTATTTGGATCGCTCTACCGAGACCTTCGCCGACCTTACTATTAGCCGTCTCGATATGGGGGATAGTAAACCCGCAGCGCTTGCAGGGCCAAAATTAACAACAGATTTAGCCAACACCGCCGCCTTTGTGAAAGGCACCGCAACCTTGTTTGCCGACTGGGCGCAGGGTTTTAAGGAACACCCCAATACATTGCCAGCTGCGGATCAGGAATACTGTCAAAAGCTTGGTGGCGATCCCAATATTTATTATTACCACGGCTATTTTAACTTGGCAGATGATGAAGCGCTGCTGATTGAAGCTGATGATATACCGCAGTGCGACAACTGGAATTTTCAGTTGAATAATTACTGGATGGAATCACTTGAATACCGCTACGTGCAGATTCATGTTAACAAGCACACCGCAAAATATCGCGGTGATGGTGGTGTGCGTATTGTGGTGTCTGCTAAAGACCCGGGCTGCGAAAACTGGCTAGACACTACTGGCCATCGCGAGGGCACCATGGCTTTTCGGTGGATTGGTGCAGACCGTATTGTGCACCCCCGCTGCAAAGTGGTGAAACTGGCAGACCTAGCGCAGCTATTGGCCCAATAAAGGAGAGACGATCTTGAGCACAGAACAACAGAGCACAGACTTTGCTATTCCCGAGGTTGATTTAACAGCGACCACCTTATTGGCAGCGGCCATGGATGCCACCGGCCTAAATGATTTTGGTGATGAATCTTTTCGTGAGCCCCTGGACATCTTGATCAAGTCATTAAACGAAGAGGCCAATTTGAATTCCGGCGGCCGTTTTGGTCAGTACCAGCGTATTCTCAATATTCTAATTAATCGTCTGCGAGTGGAGGGGTGGATTGATAAACACCCAGAGATTCTTGACGAAGAAATTACTGCTCCGGTCGTGATTATTGGATTGCAGCGAACGGGTTCGACGTTCTTTCATCGCATACTCGCTGCGGATAAACGCTTTTACGCACCACTGTGGTATGAAGTGCGCAACCCCGCACCGCAATTAGAGTGGGACTTTAAAGGTAAAGATGCGCGCATTACTTCTGCTGAGGCTGAAGTGGCCGCCATGTTAGCGGCAAACCCAGAAATTGCAGCTATTCATCCCATGGACCCGGTGGCTGCTGATGAAGATATACTGCTACTGGAGCACAGTTTTTATAGCACCGTACCCGATGCTTTTTGCAATGTGCCGACCTATGGCAAGTGGAACGATGAGCACGACAATACACCGGCTTATCAATACCTGAAACGCCTATTACAATTTTTGCAGTGGCAGAAAAAACAAACGGGCCGAGTCGCCGAGCGCTGGCTGCTAAAAACGCCACATCATATTCACCATATCGCGACTTTGTTAAAGATATTTCCAGACGCGAAAATTGTTCAGACTCACCGCGACCCGCTGCAGACCATTCCCTCCGCTGCGAGCATGAATTACAACCTATGGATTATGTGTAGCGATAAGGTAGATGGAAAAGTAGTTGGCGAGCAGTGGGCTGCAAAATATGCGCGCGGCACATTACACACGCTGAAAATCCGCGATCAACAGCCGCAGGTATTTTTGGACGTATGGTATAAAGACACCGTGGTCGATCCGCTGTCGTCGGTAAAGAAAGTCTATGATTTTATTGGCATGGACCTTACCGATACCGCTCGTGCCGCCATGGAAAAACATCAGGAAGATAACCGCCGTGACAGTCGTCCCGGCCATGAATATACCCTGGAGCAGTTTGGTTTAACGGAAGAAGGCTTAAAGCAACAATTTGCGGAATACCGAAAGCGTTTTGTTGACTAAATTTAGATCCCTGCTGATTTTATATGGCGGGTAGCGCTGCCTACAATTAGCGCTACGCTATATCAGAAGTGATGCTCCGCTTTAGTTTTGTAGCTCTTGTAGATCTTTGAAATACACAAGGGCTTCAGGGTTGGCTAAGGCGTCGGTGTTCTTCACTTCCCGTCCGTGCAGAGTGTCTCTAACGGCGAGCTCGACGGTTTTACCGCTGATGGTGCGGGGTATATCTGGCACTTGCAGGACTTTAGCCGGTACGTGCCTTGGCGTGGCGTTGCTGCGAATAGCGGCTTTTATGGTTTTGATCAGGGCGTCGTTTAAGTTAACACCCTCAGCTAAGACCACGAATAGAATAATCCGCACATCGTTTTGCCAGTCTTGTCCCACCACCACTGAGTCGATTACTTGCTCCACTTTGGCAACTTGACGATAAATCTCTGCGGTACCGATACGGACGCCGCCGGGATTGAGCACTGCGTCACTGCGGCCATGAATAATAACGCCTTTGTTGACTGTGATTTCGGCGTAATCGCTGTGCGCCCAAACGCCGGGGAAAGTAGCAAAATAAGCGTCGTGAAATTTTTCGTCGTCGGCATCATTCCAAAAACCAATGGGGCAGCTAGGGAAGGGCGCAGTGCATACCAGCTCGCCTTTTTCTTGATAAACCGCCTCGCCGTCGTCATTCCAAATTTCTACCGCCATGCCCAAGCCGCGGCACTGAATTTCGCCGCTGTGAACCGGTAGCAGGGGATTGCCCAGCACGAAGCAGGAAACAATATCGGTGCCGCCGCTAATGGAAGACAGACACACATCCTTTTTTATGTCGCGGTATACATAGTTAAAGCTTTCATCGCTTAGCGGTGATCCGGTAGATAAGATGATTTTTAAACTGCTGAGGGAATGGGACTCGCGAGGTTTAATATCGGCTTTTTCTAGCGAGGCAATATAGCGAGCGCTGGTGCCGAAAACGGAAATGCCTTCTTGATCAATGGCGTCAAGTAGCAGGGTGTTGGTGCCTGCCAGGGGTGAGCCGTCATATAACACAAGGGTGCATTCGCTTGCTAAACCTGAGACTAGCCAGTTCCACATCATCCAGCCGCAGGTGGTGTAGTAAAACAGCACATCGTCAGTTTTGATGTCGGTATGCAGGG
>JBKEFB010000044.1:0-22758 GCA_046712405.1 Zhongshania sp.
GAGGGCTAAGTAATGCGCTTTATTTCTGCGGTCAATATATTTCTAGCAAGCGCGATGATGATGGCTTGCGCCTCAGACCCGACTAGTCGAGAGCCGGCTAAATTGACCGACTTTAAGGCAGAGAAGACACTTAAGGAAGTTTGGTCTTACTCATTGGGTGATGGCCAAGCCGAGGCTTACCACCGTATTGTTCCGGCCATCGATGGTGACGATATATTCATTGCGTCATCGAACGGCAAGATCGCCGCACTAAAAAAAGCCGGCGGTAAAGAAATTTGGAAGAAGTCTTACGATTTGCGGATCTCAGGTGGTGTAGGTGTATCTGGCACCTTGCTTTTTGTTGGTACCTCAGACGGTGAAATTGCCGCGATTGACCGAATTTCTGGTGATATCGTATGGCGTGCTCCGATGAGCAGTGAAGTGCTTTCCGCACCGCAGAGCAATGGCTCCGTCGTCGTCGTGCAAACTTATAGCGGTGACGTGCAAGGACTTAATTTTGAAGATGGTAAGTTGTTGTGGAGATATTCGTCACAAGTTCCTCGCTTGACTTTGCGTGGCACCAGTACGCCCAAAGTGGTGGGCGATATTGCCATGGTGGGTTTTGCTAACGGCAGAGTAATCGCTTTTGATATCGATAATGGTTCCGAGCTTTGGGACCAACGTATTTCCGCTCCGCAAGGGAGCACCGAGATCGAGCGCTTAGTCGATGTCGATGGTCGCTTGCTGGTCATGGACGACAGAAATACAGTCGTCGCGACTGGTTATCAGGGCCAAGTTATGGCCATCGATATTCGCAGCGGTCGGCCATTGTGGGTTAAGGATATGTCTAGTTACGTGGGCGCTGCTGAAAATTTGGGGAAAGTGTTCGTGGTATCTTCTGACGGCAGTGTAAATGCGATTGATGATAATGGTCAGGGCGCACTTTGGACGCAAACAGTATTAGCGCGTCGTGAGTTAACTGAACCCGTGGCATTTGATGGTGCGATTGGCGTTGGCGATTATGACGGTTATTTACATATGTTAGCGCGTGAAGACGGCCATTTGATCGCTCGTACAAGAGTCGATCGCGACGGCTTGCGTGCGCCGTTGCTTACCGATGGTAATTTATTATATGTGTACGGAAATAGCGGCGAATTGCTGGCTTACAAGCTGCAAGATCGCTAAGTAAAAAAATTTTGTCATACGGCTTGAGTGCTGATCAGAGTTAAATAGAATTATGGTTCCTGTTATCGCTTTGGTAGGCCGACCTAATGTCGGTAAATCAACTCTGTTCAACCGGCTGACTAAAAGCCGCGATGCCTTGGTAGCTAACTTTCCGGGCTTAACCCGCGACCGTAAGTATGGCGAGGCGAGTCACAGCAATCGTCGCTATATTGTTATAGATACTGGCGGTGTTAACGGTGATGAGGTGGGTATTGATGGCCCCATGGCGCAGCAGTCGATGCAGGCTATTGATGAGGCCGATGTAGTGTTGCTTATGTTGGATGCGCGGGCGGGTTTAATGCCGGCAGACGAAGGTTTAATAAAACATCTTCGCAGCTGCTCTAAGCCGGTGTTTTTTATCGCTAATAAAGTGGATGGTACCGACGCAGAAGTCGCGAAGGCTGAATTTTATAAGACCGGCGCTGCAAAAATTTATCCTCTAACCGCTACTCAGGGTAAAGGTGTGCGGATACTGATGGACGATGTCCTAGCGCAGTTCCCGCAAGAGGCCGAAGATAAGCAGGCTTCGCTTGCCACCGGGAAAAAAATTGCGGTAGTAGGACGTCCCAACGTGGGTAAATCGACCCTTGTCAATCGTATGCTTGGCGAAGACCGGGTGGTGGTATTTGACGAGCCCGGCACGACCCGTGACAGTGTGTATATCAATTATGAGCGTGACGGTGAGGGTTACACTCTGATCGACACGGCGGGTATTCGCAAGCGTAAGCATATTTCAGAAGCGGTCGAGAAATTCTCGATTGTAAAAACATTAAAAGCGATCGACGATGCGCATGTTGTGATTCTAGTAATGGACGGTCGCGAGAGTATTGTTGATCAAGATTTACACTTATTGGGACAGGTAGTAGATTCTGGTCGTGCAGTTGTGGTGGCTATCAATAAGTGGGATGGTCTCACCGCAGAGCAAAAAGATCATATTAAGAAAGAGTTAGACCGGCGTTTACAGTTTATTGACTTTGCCGAAATTCACTTTATTTCTGCGCTGCATGGCACTGGTGTCGGTCATCTTTATGAGTCGGTGGAAAAAGCGTATGAGTCGGCGACTCGGCAGTTACAGACCCGAATGCTAACGACTATATTGGAAGGTGCAATCCACGACCACAATCCGCCAATGATTAATGGGCGCCGTATTAAGCTTCGCTATGCACATCCCGGTGGCCAGAATCCGCCCATCATAGTGATTCATGGCAATCAGACTGAAAGGGTCCCCGCCAGCTATACCCGCTATCTGGAAAAAGTCTTTCGTCGTGAATTGAAAATGATGGGCACGCCTATTAAGATTGAATTCAAAACCTCTGAAAACCCCTTCGAGGGTAAAAAGAAAGACCTTAGCAAGCGTCAGGTAGATCGCAAGCAACGGGTGATGCGTTTTTCTAAAGCGAAGACAGCTAGAAAGAAAAGATAGGTTTTATCCGCGAGCAATATTCGCAGTGAGAATGTTGCTCGTGAATTCTTTAATAATAAAGTTTAGCTTCTATGATGCCCCCTCCGATTTCGAAAAATAATAGACCAGATCTCGACTCCGCTGAACACATTGCCGTGTTTGTCGAAACGTTTTATGGCTGTCTACTAGCGGACGAGCGCTTGGCGCCGATCTTTACCGAGGTTGCAGGTATAGATATTGTTGAACATTTTCCACGCATACAGGCCTATTGGGAAAAGCTGTTGCTTTGTAAAAATAACTACCAGCGCCATACCATGAATATCCATCGCCAATTAGATGCCAAACAGCGTTTGTTAGGCAGCGATTTTGATCAATGGCTAAGATATTTTATTCAATCAGCTGATAGAGGTTTTGCTGGCCCAAAAACTGAGCGGGCTAAACGTATTGCCACTACGATAGCCGAGAATATGCGAAGGGCATTGAGCGTGAATAGCTAATATTAGTGTCAATGTTGCCTTTCTTACCTCCGCTAAATGATCTTAAGTGAATGTATTGCGATGGCAGCGTAATTACTGCGGATTCTGCAATTTATTTCGGTATAGTTGATCTAATATTTCCTCAACAAGGTACTCCTCGCAATAAATCATATAATCTCGCCAGTTTAGAGCTGGACGAGACCGCTAATGACGAGTGCTTTGGTGGGTGCTGCGGCATAATATTTACCCCGTCCATATGGGTGGTGTCAGAATGTTTCGGCTCCGCTAAGCTGATTAATGTTATCTCTATTATTATTAATAACAGGATCAGTTTATGCTTTTACAAGGCAAGGTAGTCATCGTCTCTGGTATCGGACCAGGGCTTGGTCAGGAGTTGGCGCTAGAAGCGGCAAAGCAGGGCGCAGCTGTTGCTATGTGTGCTCGCACAGCCAGTAAGCTCGACGATGCGGAGGCGGCCATCAGTGCCCTAGGCTTGGGTACCGAGGTATTGAAGGTTCCCACCGATATCAGTGACCCTCTTCAATGTGCAAACCTGGTGGCGCAAACCATTGCGCGTTTTGGGCGTATTGATGTGCTCTTTAATAGCGCCTATAACCCCGGCGAGTTTGGACCGATAGAAACGGCCAATTTAGGGAGTTGGCGTGCGGCGATGGACGTTAATTTATTCGGTACTATGGCGTTAACACTTGAAACTATTCCGCAAATGAAAAAGCAGGGTGGTGGCGCGATAGTTATGATCAATACCATGATCACTCGCAAGCCGCTTCACACTCAGGGTGGGTACGGCGCATCGAAGGCGGCGTTGGCGAGTGCAACCTCTCACTTGGCCCTAGAGCTTGGTGGCTATAATATTCGTGTTAATTCTGCGTATATGGGTTGGATGTGGGGGCCCGCGGTTGAAGGCTATTTACAGATGAACTCGGACGCAGGAGGGCCAACGGTAGCCCAGCAAGTGGCTGCGGTATCTAAAAATATTCCCATAGGTCATATTCCAGATGATGCCGACTGTGCCAAAGCGGCGATCTTTTTAGGGTCAGATTACGCCTGCGCGGTTACTGGCGCAGCATTAGATGTTAACGGCGGTGAGTATTTGCCCCACTAACAGCAGATTCCGGTATTGAATGGAGAATACAGTGTAGGCCGCAGTCAAAATCGGGTCACTTTTGGAGTGTGGCCCAAATTATTTATGGCTTATTTAAGGTTTTCGCTGCGCAAGTATGCGGTGATTCAATGATTTTATCGCGGCGCGTAAAACAGTCAAATCTCATCACTGTATGATTTTTCAAAGACCGGAATGACTAGGCAAGGTCAGTTTATTCAATGAATACCGAATAGCGTAGTAACCCCGGCGGGGATGAAAACCTTAGATGAGTGAATTGTAAAGTCTATGTCTGGACATTACTATTCACTGCGCTTAAGTTGATGTGGCATGATTAATTGCTTTTGGGAGCCGCCTTTGAGACGGTGCTTTTTTTGACAAGAGTCTTTTTTGCGGGTGCTTTTTTGATCGGCGCTTTTTTAACTACCGCTTTTTTAGGCGCTACTTTTTTAACTACGGCTTTTTTAGGTGCGGCCTTAGATTTGCTATCGAAATTTTTAGCTGCGTCTTGGGCGGCTTTAGCAAGCGCCTTGGCGCGTTGATAATCACCTTTGAGCTCTGCAAGCTGATTCTTTGCCATAATTATAACGGCCTTGGCGTCTAGCTCAAGCTCTTTTGCACTGTCGACCGCGGAGTGGGCTCTATCCATCTGCTTTTGAATGCGGCTGTCCATTTTTGCCTTAGCTCTCTTTTGCAGTTCGCCAAGTCTAGTTTGTTCTGCTTTTAATTTTTCGCGGGCCTTTTCGGCCTGCGATTTCGCTTTGTCAATGGCTTTATGGGCGTCTGCCATTAAGCGATCGCGCAGTTGTTCGACTTTGGATTCTAGTGATTCGATCTCTTTACGGATCAATGCAACCGGATCCATTTTTTTATTGGTCATATCAGCGAGCCTCGGTAAGCGTTTTATGGTCATTAATCGACGAACTTCAGTACTTGCAACAGTGATAACATAGCAAACTTTATGATAATACACAGTGAAACTTTAATTTATTGGGGTAATAATTATGGATAAAGCACAAACTGATGCTATAGAGGCGGCAGTATTTCGTCGTTTACTAGCGCACTTAGATGATCATAAAGACGTTCAGAATATTGATTTAATGAATCTTGCCGGATTCTGCCGTAACTGTTTGTCTAAGTGGTATGTGGCGGCAGCGGGCGATGAGAGGGTCGGCGTAGATTACGAGTCGGCACGCGAGCGTATTTATGGTATGCCATATTCGCAATGGAAGGCCGAATTTCAGGGGGAGGCCAGCGCCGATCAATTAGCGGGCTTTGCTAAAAATAAGCCAGAAGAATAATTAATTCACTGGCGCCGGTTTTTAACGGCTTAGAAGCCGCCGTTGGGAATGAAACGATTGTCGCTGTTGTTGCGGATCCATAACAGCATGTCACGATCTAGCTTCTCGCCACGGCTGCGTAAAACCTTGTTGAGCCATATTGCAGGGGATTCTTTGCCGGCATCCCAGCCGCTAATGCGTTTTTCTGCGCGAGTGAAAAAACGTATCAGAGCAATAATATCGTCATTACTGAGTTCAGCGGTCGCCGCTTGCCAGTGCCTGTGGGACACCCGCATAAATACCCCGTAGCGTTGCTGTTCGTCATCCGTAAACGGTGAGGGTAATTCTTCGAGTTGATTTTCGTTGTTAATAACAATACAGCGTTGCAGCCACTGCAGATCTATCGAGAGATCGCTCTTATCATTTTCCGGTGTCCAAGTGCCAATTGTCATTTTTCACTATCCACTTTGTCAACAATGTCGCCAGTATAGCGCACAATTAAGGGTGACTTGCGCGATGGTATTTGCTATTTTACTGGCTATTCATACAGTTATGTATGTCGGCCTGATGGGTGGTAATTCTTGCGCAAGATTATTCACTGTGACTGTGATTGCTTTTATGCTTCGGTGGAGTTGAGAGATGACCCGAGCTTAAAAGATCGCCCGGTTGCAGTAGGCGGTGCGGCAGAGCGTCGAGGCGTTGTGGCAACGTGTAATTACGAAGCACGAGCTTTCGGTATTCATTCCGCAATGCCGACTGCTATTGCGCTGCGGCGCTGTCCTAAGCTCATTGTGCTCTCCCCCTGCATGGAGAAGTATCGTGAGGTTGCGCTGCAAATAAGAGCGATTTTTGGCCGCTACACCGAGCACATCGAACCCTTATCACTGGATGAGGCTTACCTTGATGTTAGCAATTGTGATCTTTTCCAAGGCAGTGCAACGCGTATTGCGCAAGCAATACGTCAGCAGGTGCGCGATGAGGTGGGTATTACTATTTCAGCGGGTGTTGCACCCAATAAGTTCTTAGCTAAAGTGGCGAGTGACTGGGACAAGCCCGATGGCTTGACCGTCATTACACCCGCTCAAGTTGATGAGTTTGTACTGAGTCTGCCAGTGAGAAAAATACACGGTGTGGGTAAGGTCATGACTGCTCGTATGGCGGAGCACGAGATTTTTTCCTGCGCTGATTTACGGTGTCGATCGCTGGAGCAGTTACTGATATTGTTTGGTAAGTTTGGCCATCAGTTACATGGCTATGCGCGCGGGCTTGATGAGCGTCCGGTTAAATCGCACCGCGAGCGCAAATCCCTCAGTGTTGAAACTACCTTTGCACAAGATATTGACGGTGTCGATGCTGCGAAAAGTAAGATAGCTGGTTTATCCGATGAGCTTGAGAAAAGGTTACTTCAGCTTGGTGACAGGCAGTGTAGGGGCATTTTTGTAAAGTTGAAGTCGGCTGATTTTCGTCAAACGACCATTGATCGGCGTCATGAGGGTGATTTAAGAGCAGAACTTTTTGAGCTGCTACTTGATGAGGCGTGGCTTCGAATGGCGTCGCCTTTGCGCCTTATTGGCGTTGGTGTGCGCTTTGTGTCCACGGGCGAGGACGGATATCAAAAGATATTATCTAAAGATGTCCATGAAGAGCAGTTAGATTTATTTGCTGGTTTTAATTGTCTAACTGCCCCGGCGATGAAGGCCGAGTGAAATTTTAGGTAATAATAAGGGCGGTAAAAACCGCCCTTATTCGAAGTGTAGTAGCCTTATTAGTTAGGGCTGGTTACCTGCATTTCAACGCGACGATTGCGTTCACGTCCTTCGTCGGTGTCGTTGCCAGCAATGGGTTTACTTTCGCCGTAACCTTTCGCCTGCTGACGCGAGGGCGTAATACCCTTGCCTGACAGGTAGTTAACAACCGATTGCGCACGTTGTTGCGACAGCGTCTGATTGTAGGTGCTACTGCCGACAGAATCGGTGTGGCCTAGAATAAGAATACTGATGTCGGGTTCGTTGGTTAAAGACTCAGCTACTTTGCTCAAAATAGTTTTTGAATCGAGCATCAAACGTGATTTATTGAACTCGAAATGGACACCGGTAAGCTCAATGGTTTGTGAAATAACACAGCCGCGCGAATTTACCTTCAAGTCCGGAAGCGTGCTAGGGCATTGGTCGATCTTGTCTGGAACGCCGTCGCCGTCACTATCTAATGCGCAGCCCTGAGCGCTAACAGGAACACCGTAAGGCGTGTTTTGACACTGATCAATGTCATTTGGTATATCGTCGCGGTCATCATCGATTGAGCAGCCGTTGACGTCAATCTTCACCCCAGCTGGGGTGTTAGGACATTGGTCACGGAAGTTCGGTATTGCATCGTTGTCAGAGTCTAGCGGGCAACCGGTAGAGTCTGCTGGGGTTCCACCGGGCGTGTTGGGGCACTTATCCAAACGGTCTGGTACGCCATCGACATCATTGTCATTGTTGTATGAGAGTGGCTTGTCGCCAAACGGCATTGAAATACCTATTAAAAATGCATAGGTGTAAAAAGTGTCGTTATCTGCAAATAAGGGCGCTTGGCGTTTAATAGAGTCTAGTTGGTAGCGAGCTTCGCCGCGGATGGCAATTTTATCTAGTTCATAAGTAAAACCGAGGATCGCATCGCTGCCATAGTCAGATTGAGTCACCGTAATGCTTGGTGTTTCATATTCGACTTCATGATAGGTCAGGCCTACACCCACGAAGGGCTGAACGGGGGCTGCATCGAGCATGAATGCACCGCGAGGGAAGTATAAAAAGTCTAAGCCACCGACGTTGCGAGTATACGTATCTTTTTGTTCGTTCTTAAATTTACCGTAGTTAAGATGAGTATCGACCATGACATAAGCACTGATGGGTTTACCAATACCAATCTTGGCTTGGCTGCCTGTATCCAGGTCACTGTCATCTGCGATCGTAGAGCCAATCATGGCGTGCAAGCGCCAGCGGCTATCAATGACGGTCTCGTCGTAATCTGCTGCAAAAGCAGAAAAAGTGCTGCACCCTACAGCTACAGCTAGAGTAAGCGTTATGTTACGCATTTGACTCATTCACATATTCTCCATGTTGATGCACATTTAAAACTCGGCCTGGTGGCCGTGTTGATTCTATTTTACTACGGGGCTGATCACGTGAAAGCCCAGAATACACTTTGATAATCGTCAAAGCTAATATTGGCTAGATCAGCAAGAGCACTTAAGTTGAATCCCAGAAGTGCATCTAAACCGCTCCCGAACCCGAGGTAAGGGAGCTGACTACGCAGGCATCTATTGAATCAGGCACCAGGCGAAGACCACCTATTCCGCCGCTGCTCCCAATACCTCACTTGTCACTCGGCCTAGGCCGCCTTCGGGGCTGTTTGGGAAGTCTTGACCAATTGTAGAGAAATCACCTGTAATCAACGCTTGGATAATGGCCTCAACTGGAATTTGACCGCCGTCATCGTTGGTGGCCAGTGCGCTGAGGATAGGATCTGCAATGGTGCTAAAGGTATACGCCAGTGCAAGTGCCTGTTGATTGGGAGTACCATCGTCATTCTCGAATGCTTCGCACACAGTATTAGAAAACATGAGCAGATCGTCATTCGCTGCCGGCAGTACTAAAACGGTAGAGCCTTCTTCGGCAACCACATCACCATCGGTAAAGCCGTCACTATCGCTGTCTATAAACGCTTGGATACATACGGTGCTTAGGCGCAGCAGGCCGCGAGATTCCAGTGACCCTTTAGTTTCGCCGAAGCTAGCGGCAGGAGTGTTTGCGGCAGGACTGTTTGATGTATCTACTTCCGGAGGAGTCAGACTCGATTCGCATCTTGGCGGCTCACTATCATTACCGGACCAGTAGCCAGGTATTGATGTGAATACTAATTTTTTGCGGACGGTCAAGTCTCTTAGCGGTGAACCATCCGCCGTGGGGTTGGCCAAGAAGTCGGAGGTCATTGCATTTATGTCAGATTCGAACAGTGCGAAAGCTCGGAATTGCTGGTTGCCACGAATATAGGTTTCACCATTATCGAGTGTACCCACTAAGTCGGTGCGGCCGACACAGGAGAACTCGTCGATGCTGGTAACATCCGCATCTTGTTGGTAAAGATGCAATTCCACCACCGCATCATCGCTGACGTTGATTGAGCGGGTTCCAGAGATATCGTCAAGACTACCACTATACACCGCTGTCAAAATGACGTTATCAAAGCTGGTGGTGTTATCAAAGGAGCTAACCGTAGTTTTATTACTTTTTTCGGCAGGTTCGACTTTAAGTATACTAGGTTTGTCGACTTCCCAGTTTACCAGAGCGTCTGGACAGTTGATGGTTTCTGTTGAATCAAGGTTGATAAACCTACACATAGCTGTGTAATCGATACCCTCACCCTCCTCGAATACGGTCAAGAAGATTGTGTCAGTTCCGCCTGTTGGCGAGCCACCATCTCGCATAATTGAGACTTCGTCCACCTCGGCATTAATCAAAAGCAGATTTAGCGAATCACTGATAGTGGTTTCATCCGCGGTACCAATATCCTTTGTGTATGTAGCGGTTACGGTGCTTTTACGGTCAGCCTCTGGCAGCGTTTCATAATCTTGCCGGCTGATTAATGATGCATCGCCATCTGTCGCATCTGGACCATCTGTTGCATCTGAACCTTCGGAGAAAATCGCTGTTGGCGAAGCCGACCAAACCAAGGCGTTTGGAGCGGAGCACTGGTAGGCAATAAATGGCGGTTGATCTAAATTTTGTGGATTAGTATAAGTAAGCTTAGCAAATAGCTGTAGGCGCTGTGCTGCAGGTAATTCAATGGGAGTGTTACCTAGGTCCTCACAGTCACTCAGGTATTTCTCCTTAAGAAATGACTGGCTACTTAGGTTGCTGCTACAAACGTCGTCGGCAGGATTTGCGACAGCGCAAACAGCAAGGCTACTGACCGTGGCTGGAATGATATTAACAATCAGAGTCGCAATTCTAACTTCATTATCATTACCGCAGGGAACACCCTCTTCAATGGCGCGAATAGTGATAGCTACCTGAGTTTGGTCGCTGTTAGTGAATGGGTTGGTTATGGTTGCCGGCGCCACAGTAGCACCGCTGTCTGAGCTTTGGGTTTCGCCAAACACAAAATTGACGTTATCCGAGCAGAACGTCGCATTTGCAGTAGAGTTTTCCGGTTGAGCTGCACCTTCAATCTTTTGCAAAAGCTGGTAATTCTCAGTAGTGGTGGCCGTTGAACTAGATGGGTTAACGGCAATAACCCTTTGACCAGCTATGTACTTATCGAAGACGGAAATAGGCGGAACGATTGTGAAAGGCTCGGTGATCTTGTACGGCGTACCTTCAAAACTATATTGACCGATTATAGTCAAGTTCTTCACGCTGTCTGTGCTCTCTAGCCTCTTTGTGCTCAGTATATCTAGTACATTGCCAAGTTGACCAGCGTCTCTTATTTCGCTTGCTAAGTCAGCAAACTCAAGGCTTTCTTCGACTCCGCCAAGAAACCACTGGGTGTCTGCGGTCACATTTAACTCTGGTCCCAAATTTACTTCTACGCCATTGGTTCGGGTCGCGAGCATCCTTACGGAGATGCTACTATTGCCTGTGCCCGGCAGTTGTTTGTCAGGAGTGAACTTTATTCGCAGTGAGTCAGGGTCTAGTCTGGAACTCGGACGGTCGGGGCTGCGGACATCGCCGCCGCAGGCTACTAGCAGGCTCGCTACTAGTGTTAACAATAAGGCTAAGGTATTCGTTCTCATTTATTCCCCTCCGTGAGAGCGTAACTGATATACAATTGCGCAAAATTTCAATATCCGTATACAACTATCTTCACGTATGTCAAGCGTAAAAACAATACTGTCTTCGCCTAATCTCTCATGTTATTTAGAAAAGCATCAATATCTTTGTGAGGCAACCACAAAAAAAATCGCTTTCGCGCTAGTAAGAGGCCCATAAAAAATGCAGATACGTAAATATATCCTCTTTCGAGGACGTATTGTTATATTCAGTTATTAAATGTTGTATTTTTTCAAGTGCTAAGTCGTTGATTTTATATTGGTCAAAAAATGATTAGCTGGTGTTTTAGGGTGTACATCTTGGTTGGCTATCTTTAGTTAATGGAAATAACATTGATTTTTATACGTTAGAATCGGTAAGCGTTTACCGTCGCTAAAAATTTTATTGCGCGACAGCTTCTGTGTTTCGTGTATCGATCGCGCTCTGAGTAATGGGTGCTGCCAAGCCAGAAAATTCCCACGTCTTCGAAAGCTTCTCTGCTTTTTGCAATATAGCCGGCGCGACCTCGGTGCTCATGGCTAGTTGGCCGCCGACGATATGATCTCGAAAAATGCTTGGCTACTATTAACGCCTAAATAGCACTATTGTTCTTAATTGAATCAAAGGATTGTAGTCTTGAAAATTACAATCTTTAATCCAATTAAGGCCCCAATAGATACAATCTTTAATCCATGGCTACATGTTCAGTCTGTCATATAGCTTTCTATTGGTGGGCAGGAGCAAATGAGATTGCGATCACCATATACATTGTCAATTCGGTTGACGGTTGGCCAGTACTTGCTGTCGCGTAAGTTGGCAACAGGAAAGCTGCCTTCTTCGCGAGAGTAGGGACGATCCCAGTCGGCAATGATGTCGGCAAGGGTGTGAGGCGCATTCACTAAAGGGTTGTTGTCGGCAGGCAGCTGCCCGCTCTCCACGCGACCCACTTCGCGGCGAATATGAATCATAGCGTCACAGAAGCGATCTATTTCCATCTTCGATTCGCTTTCGGTCGGCTCAATCATCAATGTGCCCGGTACCGGAAACGACATGGTAGGGGCGTGAAAGCCATAGTCCATCAAGCGTTTGGCAATGTCTTCTTCACTGATGCCGGTACTATCTTTAAGTGGCCGTAAATCGATAATACATTCGTGGGCAACGCGACCATTGCGACCGGTATAAAGCACGGGATAGTGTTCGTGAAGGCGGGTAGCGATGTAGTTGGCGCTGAGGATGGCAATTTCAGTCGCTTTCTTTAAGCCGCTGCCGCCCATTAATGAAATATACGCCCATGATATTGGCAGAATGCTGGCGCTACCGTAGGTAGCGCCAGAGACGGTATCATTATGTGGGTTTAAACCTTCTACCGGGAATACCGGGTGGCTGGGTAAAAAAGGCGCTAAATGGGCTTTAACCCCGATAGGTCCCATACCTGGCCCGCCACCGCCGTGAGGAATGCAAAATGTTTTGTGGAGATTAAGATGCGATACGTCGGCGCCAAATTCGCCCGGCGCCGCAAGTCCCACTAGGGCGTTCATATTGGCGCCGTCGACGTAGACTTGGCCGCCATACTGGTGAGTGATATCGCAGATTTCGCGAATTCCCTCTTCAAATACACCGTGGGTTGACGGGTAGGTGACCATTAGCGCCGACAGTTGGTCGGCGTGGCGTTCGGCTTTTTGGCGAAGATCGGCAATGTCTACATTGCCGAGCTGATCACAGCCTACAATCACAACGCGCATCCCGGCCATTGCCGCTGATGCGGGATTGGTACCGTGGGCAGAGCTAGGGATTAAGCAAATGTCGCGGGCCGCATCATCGCGGCTTTCATGATAGCGCTTAATGGCGAGAAGGCCGGCGTACTCACCTTGCGATCCGGCGTTCGGCTGCATAGAGAATTTATCGTAGCCTGTGCAAGCCATTAACTGCTGTTCAAGTTCGTCAATTAGCTGTAGATAGCCAGCTACCTGATTACGAGGCGCAAAGGGATGTATGTTGCTGAATTCTGGCCAGGATATCGGAATCATCTCGGCTGTCGCGTTTAGCTTCATGGTGCAGGAGCCTAGTGCAATCATTGAGTGATTTAAGGCAATATCTTTACGTTCAAGACGATTCATATAGCGCAGCATTTCAGTTTCTGAGCGGTACAGATGAAATACTGGGTGGCTAAGATAGCTGCTCTTGCGTTCTAGCGAGGCGGGAATGCCCGGCATCTTTCCTAAAGAGTTATCCAGTGCGTTTACCGAGGGCAGGGATTTATCACCGGCAAAGACTTGCCATAATTGTTCAATGTCATCAACCGTGGTGGTTTCATCAAAGCTGACACCTAGCTGTTTAGTGCCGCGTCGCAAGTTTAATAGCGCAGCTTCTGCTTGGTCTGCAATTGCGCTGCTGGCATCACCGGTATCGACTGACACAGTGTCAAAAAAAGCGGTATTGGTGGTATAGCCCAATTCGCTTAAGCCAGCGGCGAAGATTCCGGTCATTCTGTTTATCCGCAGTGCGATGGTTTTTAGTCCGTCGGGACCATGATAGATGGCGTAGAACACCGCCATAATGGCGAGCAATGCTTGCGAGGTGCAAATATTCGATGTCGCCTTTTCTCGGCGGATATGTTGTTCACGGGTTTGCATCGCCATGCGCAGGGCTTTGTTGCCGCGTTTATCTATCGATACGCCGATGATACGACCTGGTATTGAGCGTTTAAAGCTATCGCGGGTGGCAAAGAATGCAGCATGGGGACCGCCGAAGCCCATGGGTACACCAAAACGTTGCGTGCTGCCGACCACAATGTCTGCGCCTTGTTCGCCCGGTGGTGTTAGCAAAATCAAACTCATGATATCTGCCGCAACGACGGTCATAGCGTCTTGGGATTTCGCTTGCGCGGCAATGTCCGTAAGGGCCTTGATGCTTCCATCGGTCGCCGGGTATTGCAGTAGCACACCAAAGCAAGGTGTGCTGGCCAGTTCGGTTTCGGCATTGCCCAATACAATCTCAAGTCCGAGAGGAAGTGCACGGGTTTTTAAGACGGCGACGGTTTGTGAGTGGCAGCTATTGTCTATAAAGAAAACATTGCTTTTGTTTTTGCGGGCCGATCGTTTGCACATCGCCATTGCCTCTGCGGCAGCGGTGGCCTCATCTAGTAGTGAGGCATTGGCAAGTTCTAGGCCGGTTAAATCAATTATCATCTGCTGAAAGTTAAGTAGAACTTCTAGCCGACCTTGGGCAATTTCTGGCTGATATGGGGTGTAAGCCGTGTACCAGCCAGGATTTTCCAGGACGTTACGCAGAATCACCGGCGGTGTGATGGTGCCGTAGTAGCCGGCGCCAATAAACGAGCGTGCGATTTGATTTTTGGCCGCTATGGTGCGCAGGCGATTCAGGGTTGCGGTTTCGCTTTGGGGGGAGGGTAATGGCATCTCGCCGCGTAAAATCGATGCTGGTACGGTTTGTTTGATCAGCTCGTCTAGCGAACTTGCGCCAACAGTATGCAGCATTGCTGCAGTTTGGGCTTCATCTGGGCCGATATGGCGTGTTAGGAAGTCATCATTTTGCGAGAGAGCGGTAAGATTTTCGGTCATTCTGCAATTTGCCTGCGTCGTCGGATGTGCGATGTCTATTAAACCATATTGAGGCTTCATTTTCTCTAGCGAATTTCTGCGGTCAATGTGGTTTTAGCTGCAGATAGCGGCATATTTGCGACCCATATTGGCATATTCATTGTTGCTATTTCCTGTCAATTTGTAGTCATGAGGCGACTGTTAATAGTCAGCTGTAAGTTGGTGGAAATGTAATACATTTGCATGTCTTAGTTGTTGAAAATATTACACTTTAATAGATTTTTAGCCTTGATCTGGTTGGCGTCATCGTTATAAGGTATTGCCATATAAGATCGGGATTAAGAGGTTTCTGGTGACTGTGCTCAGACAAGTAAATACATGCTGTAAATGGCGAATCCTGAGGGCACAAATTGCGGCCTTATCAGTAGTGCTTAACATCACTGCCTGCTCGGTTTTTGCCCCGTCTAGTGCGAATCAACTGTCTCTAGAACCCGATACGAAAGAAAAGCGTATTTGGTCTTTAGAGGCGTCGCTTGCCGATGCTTTAATTGAAGTCGAGAAAATAAAGGCGCGGGCCGATGATACCGATAGCCTTCCTGCCATTCCGCCTGATGCTGAAACTGGCCGCTGCTATGCGAAGCTGGTCGTCCCGGCTAGCTATGTAGGCCGTGTTGAGCGTCGCTTAGTTAAGGAGGCGAGCGAGCTTCGAGAAATGATCCCGGCAAAAGTCGAATGGTTTGATGAGCAGGTGCTGGTCAGTGAGGCCCATGTTCGTCTTACGGTAGTGCCGGCGACCTACAAATGGCAGGAAGAGCGGACGCTGGTGTCGCCGCCGCAAAGTCAGCAAGTATTGTTAAGTCCTGCCCGGTATGAAACCGTCGTGATCGAATCACCGGAGGAGTGGGCTTGGAGAGCGGGAAGGGGCGAGATAGAAAAAATTGATGAGGAGAGCGGCGAGATTGTTCATCAACAAAAAATACCGGCTCGCTATCGTCAAATTAAAACGCAGGTATTAGTTGAGCAGGCAAAATATCGTAAAGTTGCAGAACCTGGGGTATATGAAACCCTGCGTAAAAAAGTGGTAGATGTTTCTGAGTACACGATTGAAGAGCGTTTTCCCGCAAAGTATAAAACCGTTAGAACGCAGCGTGTGCTGGAGCCGGAGCAAGAGCTTAGCCATCAAATAGCGCCAGTCTACAAGGACTATAGCTACCGAGAGAAAGTGACTGATGCGCGACTGGAATGGCGCATGGTGCCATGTGAGCGAGATATCACTAAAGCGCTTATATACAGTGTTCAAGACGCCTTGCGTAAATTAGATTACGACACCGACGGTTTAGATGGTGTGTTGGGGGAATTCACTCTGGCGGCTATTCACGACTTCCAAAAACATCAGGGCTTGGCGACAGGACGTTTGTCGTCTGAGACGCTCTCTGCGTTGGGCGTTGCCACTGAATAGGCTCGCTGCCCAAGGATTTAAATGACGCCTTGCGCGCAGCTTACAAACTAAGCAGCGTCAATGCCGGCATGGCAGCATTGCAGACACTACTCAGTACGATTGGTGATTGTCGATATTGCCAGGTTTGCCATGGTGGACTCGTCCTGTGGTCATTGCTGGTGTAGCTTTGCGAATGCCTATTGTCGCCCGGGCGCTGAGTGCAAGAATTCATAAAAGCGTCATTGCCTGAAGTGTTCGCTCTGGCAATCGTTTGCGGCAGCAGCTACATTTTAACCGGGAGTAATTTTACAGCGATAGCCGATTGGCAATGATGCCGATGGAATTTTGTTAGCCCGTTAAGGGCTAGTCTGGCGACTTAGCATTCCGCAAAGAATGCGCGCCGCTTGGTATGAGCGCTACTGACATAAATGCCGACACTGGAGTTGGTATTGTTGATAGGCGCAGCATGCGCAAAAGCATTATTTGTACGACACCTTCAAAACTCTCACTGAGCGGACAGCAAAATAAGCTGGGGACAGTCTACGTTGCCTTAAATTCATACCTCGCCGCGAAATCAGCTGTAGTTGCGGCGCAGCTTTTGGTTCGATGCTGGGCTAGTATCTCCGCTGTGCAAGCGAGCAAACGCCATTTGGAGGCGCCATGAGTAAAAAGCTAGGTCCTTGGTTGCAGTTGAGCAGTCAGACCGTTTATCAGAATCCGTGGCTGCGTTTGGAGCATCACGAGGTCAAAACGCCGGCCGGCACAGCTGGCATTTATGGCAAGGTTTGTTTTAAGAGTATAGCGGTGGGTGTTATTCCGCTAGACGAGCAAGGGTGTACGTATTTGGTCAAGCAATATCGCTACCCCTTGGAGGAAGACAGCTGGGAGATACCCGAAGGCGGTTGCCCGTTGGGGAGTTCGTCGTTGGTAACGGCTAGCCGTGAGCTGCTTGAAGAAACCGGATTATCCGCGAAAAGTTGGGCGAAACTGATGGACTTGCACACGTCAAACTCTGTGACAGATGAGTGCGCTGAAGTGTTTTTGGCGATGGGTTTGAGTCAAGGTGAGGCTGCTTTAGAGTCTACAGAAAAAGATATTGAGGTGCGTTTTTTGCCTCTGACGGAGGCGATAACGATGGCGATGGATGGCCGTATTACCGATGCCATTAGCGTATCCGCGCTATTGAAATTGCAGCTATTGTTGCTTGGCTGTGAAGGAAATGCTCAGCGCGTATTTACATCGCTGCCAGCAGCGATATTGTAAGTTGGGCGGCAAAATTATTTTGCAGATAAAAAATAATGACAAATGGAAAGCGAAATGAGCAATATATTGACTAAATTTCAAGACCTGAATCGAGTGGCGCTGTTGATGGCGCTAGTGCTGACAACGCCTGCATATGCTGAAGATAATGCTGTAAAATCTAAGGCGAGCGAGGGTTTTACTAGGGAGCAAGTGTTAGAAAAAGCCGATGATTTTTTCGGTGAAACGACCGTGAGTTTGGCTAAGGCGATAGAAAAAATATTTGCTGTGCAGGGCAGTCCTAATGCCATTATTGCCGGCGAAGAGGTGTCGGCGGCCTTGGGTATTGGCGTTCGTTATGGTCAAGGTGAGTTGCAGCGTTATAACGGCGATGTGAAAACTATTTTTTGGCAGGGGCCCTCAGTTGGATTTGATATGGGGGCGAATGTCTCTAAGGTATTTACATTGGTTTACCATTTGAATGAAATACAGCAGTTGATGCAGCGAATTCCCGGAGTTGATGGTAGTTTTTATGTGGTCGCTGGTGTCGGTGTGAATTATCAGCAGAGTGGAGATTTGATTTTAGCGCCGATTAGAACCGGCGTTGGTTTGCGTGCTGGTGCAAGTGTGGGCTACGTTCACTACAGCAATAAAAAGTCGTGGATACCTTTTTGATTTAGCATCGGCTTAATACTGCTTATGAAAGAAGGGGGAGCGATGCTCCCCTTTTTTTATAGTGCTTTTGGTAATCCCTCGGTTTCATCCGGTTCTGTTGCGCTAGCTGTTGCTAGATCGTGGGCTATATGACGACGGTAGAGTTCGTTCAAATAAACGGTAAGGTGGTTGACTACAATTTGGGTCCGCAGTGACACCGGAATGTCAAAGGCGTGCTGGGCGTCAGGTAGTTCAGCGTAGCTAACGGCTTTAGTGGAAACTGCTTGCAGTGCTTTAAACAGCACTCGTGACTCTTCCGCTGGGACTAGCGTGTCGGCCTCGCCGTGAATGATTAGAAATGGTGGGGCATTCTCGTTCACCCAATACAGTGGCGAGGCCTGTCGCCACAATTCTGGGGATTCAGCGCGGGTTTTTTTAAGGACCTTGGCCGATATCCACTGGGTCAGTGACTCGCTGCTTCGTTGTCCTTGGCTGTTGAGGAAGTCGTAAACGCCGTAGAAGGGAATGCAGCCTTGCACGGTGGTGTCCGCCGTTTCGAAGTCGGGCTGAAACTCTGGAGCGTTGGCGCTTAAGGCCAGCAAGCTCGATAAATGACCGCCAGCCGAACCGCCTGTGGCGATTACAAAATCGGGGTTGCCACCATACTCAGTGATATGCTCTTTGATCCAGTGGAGTGCGCGTTTACAGTCAATAATATGATCGGGGAAGGTTGAGCCGGGACTAAGGCGATATTCAACCGCCACGCACACCCAGCCGTTGGCTGCCATCTGGTTCATAAGAGGCAGGGCTTGCTCGTTCTTACTACCCATTCTTTCTAACCACGCGCCGCCATGCATTTGAAATAGCACGGGGGCATTTTTCGGCGTGTCAGCTCGGTGATAGATATCTACCCGCAGCGAGCGTCCATTAATACGCGCGTATTCAATGTTTTTTTGGCGCTGCACATTGGCTAATTTGTAGGCGAAGGGTTTGGCCAGGCGCTTGATGTTCGCATCTATTAGCAGAGAGCTGCTGGTATCGAGGGTTTGTTCTGGCGTTAATTGTAGCGCGTAGCGAACAGCTTGACTCATGATGGGGTCGGCGCGCTGGGCTCTAAAATAGAATACGGCAATTGCCGTCCAGCTAACGATAGCAATGGCGAGACCTAGAGCATCGCTAATACCGCTAAGCTCGCCAAACATAATAATGATCAGGGTTAAACCGACTTCTAATGCGATGATGTGCAGGGCGAGCTCGCCGGTAATAACGCCAAAGATAAAACTGAAAACGCTCAGTAATTCTGGCGCTGATTTATGGGGGTGATAGACATTCCATGCCGTCCAAGCCCAGATTAGTGATAACAACAACATAGGGAGTTCTCTTGAAGAGGTGCTGGTGAATTATTATGTCGCCATCATAGGACATGTGTATAACGATCTCCACAGCCCAGAGCGCAGCTGTTGGCTCGATCTCCCGCCGACAGACACTAATTGATGGCCGGTCGATCTTTATTAGCTATGTTATTAATGGCATTGACGAAGGCTTAGTTATCATAGCGAATGGCGACAACATAATATGTTTGAGGGCCCTTTGGGGTTGTGACAATGACCTCGTTATTTAGTTGCTTACCTAGCATTGCTTTGGCGAGCGGTGAGTCCATTGATAATTTGCGCTGGGTTAAGTCAAATTCATCGGGGCCGACGATGCGGTATTCATATTTTTCACTATCGTCGTTTTCTAACGTCACCCAGGCGCCAAAATAGACCTTGCTTTGGTCGCATGGGTTATGTAGCACCACCGTTAGTTCCTCTAAGCGTTTGGTGAGGAAGCGAACTCGTGCGTCAATTTCGCGAAGGCGGCGTTTGCCATATATGTAATCACCGTTCTCAGAGCGATCGCCGTTCTTTGCGGCTTCGTGTACGGTGGCGGTGACTTGTGGTCGCTCGACTTTCCAAAGCTGACGGACTTCGTCGCGCAGGATTTTTTCACCTTCAGGGGTGATGTAGCAGGAGCCTCTAGGGCGTGGCGGACGGTAACGCGTCATTATAGTGGCATCAGATATTAATTTAAGGAATTATAGCGCAGTAATTTAGCGTAGTGGTCGCTGTTAGAGGATAACGTAATGATGAGAAAATGGTGTGTAGCAAGTTTGACCTTGCTCGCCTTGGTACCGATGTCCTATGGCGACTTAGATTTGCAGGGCAGTTTGAAACAGGGCGGCTTGATTTGGGCCACCTTAGAGTCTGGCAGCAGTGCAGCCTTGGATGGCAAGGCCTTGCCGATTGCAGACAATGGCCTATTGGTGGCAGGGTTTGGTCGTGATGCTAAATCGACAGCGATGCTAAAGGTTTGCAGCCCAGCGGGGGAGTGCGTCGAGCGAAGTTTGACTATTGCCCAACGTAGTTATGATGTTCAGCGTGTTAACGGCGTACCTCAAAAAACCGTGACGCCGCCTGCCAGTGTATTAAAGAGAATTCGGCGTGAAGCGGCTTTGGTAGGCAAAGCCCGCAGTGAGTTCTCCGTCAGGCAGGATTTTGTAAAGGAATTTAAATGGCCACTACTTGGACCAATCACGGGTGTATTCGGCAGTCAGCGTGTCTATAATGGCAGCCCCGGCCGCCCGCACTATGGGTTAGATATTGCAGCACCTACCGGAACGCGAGTGTCGGCGCCTATTGATGGGGTTGTTACCCTAGCTTATCCAGATATGTTTTATTCTGGCGGCACCTTGATTATTGATCATGGTTTGGGTGTGTCTTCGACCTTTATTCATCTCAGTCGAATTTTGGTTGAGGAGGGGCAGCTTGTGATGCAAGGTGATCCGATTGCCGAGGTTGGGGCAACGGGGCGTGCAACGGGGCCTCATTTAGACTGGCGTATCAATTGGGCCGATCAACGTCTCGATCCTGCCTTAGTGATTGGCCCAATGCCTGAAAAGCTAGTGTCTGAGTAGGAATTTATCAGAACCCTGGCAGTGTTTACTAAATAATCGGCACTACAGTGATGCTGAAAAACCACGAATATTGAGTGTGCATAACTAATGATAGACAAGAAACTTTTAGAAATTCTGGTATGCCCTGTTAGTAAGGCGCCCTTAGATTATGATGAGCAACGCAATGAGCTAGTGTGTCGTGCCAGTGGTCTTGCCTATCCTGTTCGCGACGGCATCCCAGTGATGCTGGAGTCAGAGGCACGGGTGCTGACAACAGATGAAAAACTTGGCTAGCATTAGCATTCTGCGAATGTAGATGGATCGTGTGGCGACGCTACGCGCGCGGTCCGAGTCAAATACAAATATACGTAATTTCGATATAATTAAGGTTTTTTCGCCGCAGCTTGGTTTGTGGCGAGAGGTCGACGCTATCGGCTACCTAAAATGTCCACGGAGTGAGAAAGTTTCAATGAAAAGCGCCACCATTCGCGATGCATTTATTCGATATTTTGAAGGTAGAGGACATACCCAAGTCGCCAGTAGTTCGTTGGTGCCGGGTAATGACCCCACTTTGTTGTTTACCAATGCAGGGATGGTGCAATTTAAAGATGCTTTTCTGGGCCGAGAAAAACGCAACTACGTTCGAGCCGTTAGCTCACAGCGCTGCGTGCGCGCCGGTGGCAAACACAATGACTTAGAGAACGTAGGTTACACCGCCCGTCACCACACCTTTTTTGAAATGCTCGGTAATTTTAGTTTTGGCGATTACTTTAAGCGTGACGCTATTGGTTATGCTTGGGAGTTTTTAACATCGCCTGAGTGGATGGCCATTCCTGCTGAAAAGCTATGGGTGACGGTGTACGCCGACGACGACGAGGCCTACCAGATTTGGACCCAAGAGATGGGTGTTCCCGCTGAGCGCATGGTGCGTATTGGTGACAATAAGGGCGAAAAATACGCGTCAGATAACTTCTGGTCGATGGGCGATACCGGTCCTTGTGGGCCCTGTACCGAAATTTTTTACGACCACGGTGCCGACGTGTTTGGCGGTCCACCGGGAAGTCCAGATGAAGATGGCGACCGTTACATCGAAATTTGGAATAATGTCTTTATGCAGTTTAACCGCGACGCAGATGGCACCATGACACCATTGCCAGCGCCCTCGGTAGATACCGGTATGGGGTTGGAACGTATCTCTGCGGTAATGCAGCATGTGCACAGTAATTACGAAATTGACCTATTTCAAAACTTAATTGCAGCGACTGCCAGCATTCTTAATGTTGGCGATCTTGAGCACACTTCCTTGCGTGTTATTGCTGATCATATTCGCTCATGCGCATTCTTGGTTGCAGACGGTGTGATGCCATCTAATGAAGGTCGCGGTTATGTTTTGCGTCGAATCATTCGCCGCGCTGCTCGCCATGGCAACAAGCTCGGCGCAACTACTGCGTTTTTTCACAAATTGGTGTCACCGCTCGCCGCAGAAATGGGTGAGGCCTACCCAGAATTACTTATTCGGCAGGCACAAATCGAAAAAGTTTTGCTTCAAGAAGAACAGCAGTTTGCTAAAACTCTTGAGCAGGGTATGAAAATTCTCGAACAAGATTTACAAGATTTGAGCGCTAGTCAAATTCCTGGGGACACCGTTTTCCGACTCTACGACAC
>JBKEFB010000045.1:0-22525 GCA_046712405.1 Zhongshania sp.
GGGAATGTCCCAGACCTTGTCACAAGCCATCGGTATTCGCAAAGCTAAAGAGCTTTCATATACTGCTCGAGTGGTTAAAGGAGATGAAGCCGTGCAGCTCGGCATCGCGAATAGTTCCGTTGCCGGAGCTGAAGAGTTGGACGAGTTAGTGACTGCTCGCGCTGCTCAAATTGCCGGAAATTCCCGCGCTGCTGTCGCTGCTATGAAAGACCTATATAAGATGGCACAACAGGGATACCCGATTGATGAGGCGCTAAACAAGGAGTTGTCGGCGGAGTACACCGATATTCTCGATACTGCAGAGCGTCTTGCCGAGTTTCGCTAGCCGGTTTACTGCTAGTGCGTGCTTTTGGTGGCGATGAAAAATACTGAAGGGAAAATAATGGCCGCTGTAAATAGTTAAGAGCTTGAGATGTTTCGTGACATGGTAGTGCGCTTCCTGAAACAAGAAGTGGTGCCTGTCTATGATGACTGGGAAAGCGATCATATCATGCCAAAAGCGTTTTGGCAGACCATGGGTGAAGCGGGCCTTCTGCTGGTCGATATGCCGAAGCAGTATGGCACTGCCGTTGCTGAAGTAGACGTTTGCATGATGATTCAGGAAGAAATGGCTAAGCTGGGTTTTCTTTCATTCGCCAGTGGTTACCGCATCCGCAGCAATATCGTAGCGCCCTACATCAACAATATTGGCACTGAACAGCAAAAGGAGCAGTGGCTACCAAAAATGGCCAGTGGCAAAATTGTCGCGGCGATTGCGATGACCGAGCCGGGCGCAGGCAGTGATTTAGCGGATATGCGCACGAATGCAGTAAATGATGGTGATGAGTATATTCTCAACGGCTCTAAAACTTTTATTACTAACGGCGTATACGTTGACCTCGTAATTTTATGCACAAAGACTGACCCTAGTGCGGGCTCAAAAGGAATATCCCTATTCCTAGTCGACACATCGCTGCCTAGATTTTCTCGTGTTAAAAAGATCGAAAAAATGGGGCAGCATTGCAGCGATACCGCTGAGCTGGTTTTCTCTGACATGCGCATCCCAGCAAATGCATTGCTCGGTGAGGAGGGCAAAGGCTTCGTCTACCTTCTGGAAGAACTGCCAAGAGAGCGCTTGGGCTGCGCCACTCAAGCGGTTTATTTGGCCGAGTGCGCGCTAGGTCTAGCCGCCGGCTACGTGACTGAACGTAAAGCCTTTGGTCAAGCGGTGAGTAAATTTCAAAATACCCGATTTAAGTTAGCGTCATGTAAAACAGAAATAGAATTATTGAAAGCCTTATTAGAGAAGTACATTGGTCTATTTAAACAAGGCAAAATGACCACTGAGCACGCGTCGATTATAAAACTGGCATCTACGGAAATGTGTTTAAAAGTTATTGACGAATGCCTGCAGCTACACGGCGGATAAGGCTATACTGACGAGCGCCTCATTTCGCGCATATACCGCGACGCACGCGTACAGACCATTTATGCCGGCACATCAGAAATAATGCGTGAAGTTATTGCTTGCTCTGTGGTTGGTCGGTAAATTAATCAGTTTCCTGTTCATAAGCCGAAATATTTATATTTAGCACTGGGTAAGTGGTAGCAGGGTAACCACCGAAATAGTTTGAGAGTTGGTCGAGTACTGCGCTGATCTCGCTTGCCATATCGGTGGCATAAAGCACCTTTTTTCGGAGATCCCAGTCCAGCAGTATTGTCATTCTTGGCTCGTCCGCAAGGTGTGGCGAGTCGGCACTACAAAGATTGATGGAGCAGGATTTCGTCGAAATTGGCCAACTGGTCGCGACGATTTACATTGTTTCAATACATATATGTTTACATTAATTTGAAAGACGAGTTTTGCGATATGATCATTAAATGATCAATATTTAATTACATTAACTTTATAACTATTTAAATATATATAAATTGTAATAAAAATAATAAGTTAATTAATTTTAATGAAATTTATAATATTAGAAATGATTTAAGGGTAATATGTTATAAAAGGAGTAATCGGCTTTTAACCACTTGGTTCGAATCCATTACGGCCCACCATATTCTTATAAAGAATTCAAGGCGTTGCATTTGTGCAGCGCTTTTTTCGTCTCAATTTCCCCTTGCTATCATCTTGTACCCAAGTTCTGATTATAAATAAATTATAAGGCAGCTAAATTGATTGATTAGTCGACCTTGGGTGCTGACTCTGGAAAAGGCACTAATAGATTTTCTACTCGACACCAAAGCGAATTGTCGCAAGATGGAAAAAGCCCGTGAGCGCATGGAGTTGGACGTTATTGCTGTAGATTTATTATGCCAAGTTCTTTCCTGGCAGTAATTGCGCTCGAGAGTTGGTTGTTGGTGAGCTGTATTGCCGACTCTTGGTCGTCGTCGTGAGACCCACTTAATGTGAATAAACGAATTTGGCAGCCGACCCTTAAATTATTGAGAATGAAAGACCGACGTTTTATTAAGCCCGCCATACCGTGGCAACGCTCTGGTGAGGTGCCAATTAGATTGGAAACAAGAGGGGCCGTAACGGTATCGAGATGCTGTTTTAAAGTCTATTCTCGCTGCGTTCCCAGATGCTCAGCGTTTGTAGGGGAGGGCGATGAGTGAAATTCATGGGCAGGACCATACGGGAGAAATACGTCTAATAGAGATGTGGCGGCCAAGCTTAACAACGCCATATCTCGCTCTATGGTGCCGTCGATTAGACGGCGCTCAGTTCAGAGTAATAAGGGTGTACTGACAAGCTGAATCGTGACGGGCAAGTTTCTCACGCCAAGAGCTAGGCAATCTATCGGGTTCCGGCCACCGCATTTATCCGCCATGACATGTTCCTATCTTATCGGGGGCGTTTTCTAAAAGTGCTAGAGGCTGTGTTTAGTAAAAAGCAGGTTTTCTTAGCCATAATTAATTGCTATTGCTGACGTTATGTGCTTATATTTAAGTGTAGTAATGCAGATCGCATATAGGTTTATTTCAAGGTCTTCGGCTTCCATCAGCGTTAGATTTTATCTCGAAATTAACTCCGCGAGTCGAATACTGCCTCGGTGGTCCTGTCCGCCCAGATATGGAAATCAGCTATCAGGGCTCGTCCAATACTGGACAGGAGAAGAGCTGTGAATAGCAAGCTGACTGCTTTGGCGGTAATCGCTGCCGCGTTGAGCATGAATAATACGGCGATGGCAACTACTGCCACCGGAACAATGACCGTTTCGGCGACCATGGGCGAAGCGTGCTCCGTGAGCTCGGCAACGATGACATTCCCTCCAATTTCCCCATTTGCTGCCGACAATATTGTCGCGGATACGGCGGGGTCACTTTTGATCGCGTGCACCGCATTGACCACACCGTTGATCTGGTCCGACTCGCCCCGGGTTCTAACGGGCCCTGGCGCTGGCACCGCCGAGATTCCCTTTAGCCTAGGTCAAACGACTGCTACGGCACTGACCGATGCGCTGCCCATAATATCTACAGGCCAAGCTATTGCCGCTCCGTTCGTTGCCAATGGAACAGAGCAGTCGGTAGCACTGCACGGGCTGATAAAGGCTGCAGATTACGCTGGGAAAGCGCCCGGTCTTTATACAGCATCCATCACGATGAATGTTAACTACTGATAGTCGCAGGTCTTTAACCAAAGGTATGGACGGTTCATCTGATTTCAGGTCGAACTGGGGCAAGTCATACTGACAGGCTTTTATGGCTGTTGGCACTCGTCATTGCGGAACGCCTTTGTTACCGGATGATTTCAACGCGGTTGAGTGATAGGGCGAGGTTAACGGTGTCAACGAGCTTTTATTGCACCGTCTTCCGGCATTTGTCGCGGGAACTTGGAAGAACGGCCCAAAGCGGCATTTAGAAAGTACCAGAATTCCGTTGAATAATCGTGATTTAAGACTAAATTCAGCCGGGGGCAGTATTGAATTAGCCACAAAACCGTGGCAAGTTTTACTTAGCCACTAAATGGTCATCCCCCACCCCGGTAGGTAAATGCCCTAATTTTTCTCTAAACCCAATGTCTCTATCGTGTCTAAGATCAGGAGGTGTGCCGCAGAGCGCACCCCAAAAAGACAGGGAAGGGACGCATCATGAAAAATTCAAAAACACAGAATAAAGGCTTTTCACTTATCAATGTAATGAGAAGAGCCGTGAACAAGAAACTGACTACTCTGACGATAGTCGGAGTTGCGTTAGGCATAAGCAACGTGGCGATGGCAACTACTGGACCCGGAACAATGACCGTTTCGGCGACTTTGTCTGAAGCGTGCTCCCTGAGTTCGGCAACGATGATATTTCCTCCGATTTCCCGATTTGCCGACACCGACATAGCCGCGGATTCGGCGGGAACGCTTCTGATTACATGCTCCGCATCGATCACACCGTTGATCTGGTCGGACTCGACTCGGGTTCTGAACGGCCCTGGCGCCGCCGAAATTCCCTTTAGCCTGGGTCAAACGACTGCTACGGCATTGACCGATGCGCTGCCCACAATATCCACAGGCCAAGCCATTGCCGCTCCGTTCGTAGCTAATGGAACAGAACAGTCGGTGGCACTGCACGGGTTGATAAAGGCCGCAGATTACATTGGGAAAGCGTCTGGTCTCTATACAACATCGATTAAGATGAATGTTGACTACTAATAGTCGCAGGCCCTTCACCAAAGATATGGACGTTTCACCTGAGTCTAGGTCGAACGGGGGCAGGTTTTACCGGCTGGTGCTTATGGCCGTTGGTGGCCTCCTCACCAGTGCTGCCGTGGCGGTGACAATAACTCCGGTGAAAGTGGAGTTGTCGAGCGCCAATCCAGTGGTGACCATCACTGTCACCAACGACGCAGACTTGCCATTGACCTTGCAGCAGCAAGTCCTTGCATGGACTCAGGTCAATGGCGAAGGCCACCTTGTGGAAAGTACTGATTTGCTGGTCGCTCCTGCAATCGTCAAGATCGAGCCCCGAGGAACTCAGATATTCCGCGTCACTCAGAGACGTCCAACGGTCGCCGTTACGGAACGCGCCTATCGGCTGGTGCTGGATGATGTCAGCGCGATTGATCGTCAGAGTGAGGTTAACGGCGTCAACGTGATTTTCTCGCACCGTCTTCCGGTATTTGTCGCGGGAACCGGAAAGATCGGTCCGAAGCTGCATCTTGGAAAGTGCCCGAATTCCGCTGAACCGGATTGTGTGCGTCTGGAGAACGACGGCGACCAATATGTGCAGGTGCGGACCCTGATTGTGAATGGCAGGAATTGGCAGCAGAATCTGGGGGCAGGCAACCGCATCCTGGCAGGTGCCTGGATGCAGTGGACGTTCGCTCCACCACCAGTGACTGCCGGCCGATTGACCATCACTGCCGTGACTTCAGCCGGGCGGATGAGTTTCGAATTGCCGAGTCCCGGCCTGTAACCAACAGGATCAGTCTCTCATGAGCCATGTTGAACTTCGTCGGTGGCTACAGAAATTTGTCTTACTAGCTGTCACCCTACTTACCTTTGGTGTACCGGTAGCTGAAGAAGGCAAAGACATCGGGCGTCCTGAAACCCTGTTGCTCTATGTCACCATCAACACCCAATTGCTGCCAGAGGTTGTGCGCGTTGAGAAACTGGCTGACGGCCGGCTCGCCCTCGAGCTTGGTACTTGGAGCGTGGCTCGCCTGCGGTTGCCAGATCGCGAGCCCGTGCTGCTACCCGACGACCAATATGGCTACGCACTAGAATCGGTTGCCGACCTGACCTACAATCTCGACTATGGACAGTTGACCCTGACGATTACGGCACCGGCATCCGCTTTCACAGGCAGTGAGATCAACCGGCATAGTGTGGTGGCTTCACTGCCAGACACGGTTCGGCCTGGTTTCTATCTCGACTATGATTCCAGCGTAAGCAGCGGTGATCATGGCTATCAGACTCATGGTCTTCTGCTTGAAGGCATAGCCTTCGGCAGATGGGGGTCCGTTGTATCCGGCCTTGTATTTACCGGTAACCGGCAACGCAATCAAGTCGTGCGCACGGAAAGCTACTGGCGTAAGGACCTCCCCGGTCCGATGGAAACGCTGGTGCTGGGAGATACTGTCGGCGATGGTGGTGCCTGGAGCCGGCCGGCGCGCTATACAGGCATTCGCTGGGCTCGGGACTTCTCCCTGCGGCCCGGATTCATTTCTATGCCTATGCCCACTCTCTCCGGTACGGCGGCCTTGCCTTCCATGATCGATGTGTTGATCAATAATCGGCGCCAAAAGACTGAGCAGGTCAATCCGGGCCCATTCGAGCTGACCAACGTGCCAGTGACGAACGGCGCAGGGGAAATCAATCTGATCGTGCGCGATCTGCTCGGGCGAGAGAGTATCATCAACCAGAGTTATTATTCCTCTCCGCGCCTGCTGGCAAAAGGCCTGGTCGATTTTTCTGTTGAGGCGGGGTTCCTGCGGGAGAGCTACGGCAGACTGAGTAATGATTATGGCAGTGCCTTCATTGCCGTCACCCGGCGGTATGGTCTGACCTCGGCACTGACGGGAGAGGCTCGCCTAGAGATGCAGCCTCACAGGCAGGCAGTCGGGGGCGATGTCGTGGCGGTGCTTGGCTCGTTCGCTACGATCGAAGCCTCGGTTGCAACTGCCAGTACCGAACACATCCGCGGCAACCGCTATCTGTTCGGTCTGGAACGCCGCGCCTCACGGGGCAGTGGCTCTTTGCGCTGGGAGTACTTCGATCGTGATTTCGTTCAGTTCGCAGCTTTTCCGAACGAAATCAGGCCACGTGAACGCCTCAGTTTAGGCTTGGGCACATTGCTGCCTAGGAATGTCTCGGCGGCCATCAACTACACTGCTCAGACGTCCTGGGACGACGATCGTTTGGATCTACTCACCGTAAACTTGGGTGTGACGTTGCCAGAGGGTATCTATCTGAGCAGTTATGTAAGTCAGGATCTTGACCTTGAGCGTGGCTGGAGCGCTGGTATCACCGTCAACCTGTCGCGCGGGGGGCGGAGTACAGCAAGTGCCAGTACCAGTCATGGTAGCAACCGCAACACGGTCAACCGGGCAGAGCTGAGCCATTCAGCGCCGGGGGGCGGCACCGGATCTGGCTGGCGACTGAGTGTCAGTGACGATCCCGATCAACGGTGGCGCGGAGGAGTCACCCGAAATACCAGCGGCGGCAGCTTCAGCGCCGAGGCCTCCGGCACGGCCAACGATCGGGCTTTTCGCTTGGGTGCCAGTGGCTCTGTCGGCTGGTTGGGCGGGCACGCTTTCGCCGCCCGCAGTATCGGTGCCGGTAGTTTTGCTGTGGTCAAGGTCGGTAGCATTGAAGATGTTCCGATCTACCGAAGCAATCAGCTGATTGCCATTACCAACGGCAGCGGCATGGCTCTGGTCCCCGATCTGCTCCCTTATCAGGCGAACCAGCTCACCATTGACCCGGTCGAACTGCCATTTGATATCAAGATTCAGAGCGTCAAAGAGATCGCCGTGCCGTTTGCACGCAGTGGCCTGCTGGTTGACTTCCCAGTGCATCGTTCACGCAATGCACTGGTGCTGCTGCGCCAGGCCGATGGCAAGGTGGTGCCCGCCGGGGCCCGAGTGACCGTGCCGCCAGGTGAGAAGGATTTTCTCGTCGGGAAGCGTGGAGAGGTCTATCTGATGAACCTTTCTGATAGCAATCACCTAAGCGTACAATGGAAGGAGGGGTCCTGCCACCTGATCCTCCCCCTGGACCCCGCCGGACTGCGCGAGCCGCGTATCGGACCGATGACTTGTGGAGAGCGGCCATGAAGACAACTTTATCGCGGCTCGAGGCCATGCTGGTGTACATGGCTGGTTTTATGATGGCATCTGGTGTGGAGGCGGCTAGCTGTCAAGTAAGCGCCGCGGTTGTTAGCTTCGGCAGCTTCAGTCCGCTGACTCTGAGCTATGTAAATAGTACCGGCAGTATCACGGTGAACTGCACCGATGTTGCGGGCTACTCGATCGCCCTCTCAGCGGGAAATGGCACCTATAGTCAACGCAGTATGGTTTCTGGCAGTCATGATCTCGATTATAACCTCTATCGTGACGCCGCTCATCAACAGGTCTGGGGAGACGGAAGTTCCGGCGATAATTACGATGTAACCGCTGTAAATCCGGTAAATGGCCAAAACTATGTTTATACGGTGTATGGCCGTCTTCCTCTGACCATGAGTCGTGGTGGACATGTCGGCACATATACTGACACCATAAGCATTATCGTAAACTACTAGCCACCTGCGGTATCTACTAGCTTTTTGAGATCAAACGAACGTGGATATTCATCGCTCAGTAAGGCCAGGCAAGTTCAGTTACCGCGATATTGTTGCCCGTATGACCGGTAGAAATGGCTGGGGGAGAGAGGACATTAGGGTTATGTCAAAAACTTCTGTAGATGACTTTTACCAGCTCTTTAAATCTGAGTAGGGAGATCGGCAGCTAGATTAAAGCGTGTCTTCAGCTTAAACAAATATCAAATGCAACGACAAGGAGAAAGCCATACCCCCTAATGCGGAAGAGGCGCTCAAACGGATTGGTAAAAAGAGTCAAATCAATAGGAGGCGTGTTTCTAGTTATGTGATGGAGATGTACGCAACATAACAAGAAAAGGTAGGGCGACTACTAAAATTGAGGGCCTACTTTTGGCGTTGTGGCGGCAGAAAAACCTGCAGAATCCGCACAATAAGAAACCAGGTTAATTTTTATAATTTACAATAATGGCCTTTAAATTTTTTTTCATAGCACCTTATTTAAGATTACTACTAGTTCTTGAGTTAGTTCTTGAGTTAGTTTTTGGGTGATAGTGCCTGCGTGAAGACGCATGCGTTACAAACATTGGTATCTGCAGCGTTTCACCTGCGCCGACATCGTCGCCATCCAGACAGAGCCACGATATCACTCAGTAGTCACTATCACCAGCGAACGAAGTGGGCGCGTCTTTTGGAATATATACGCCATGGACCGCAACGTCGTCCCTGAAAACATCATTTTTCGCCCTCAAAGGCGTCATATCATTAGCTGAGCCACTCATCCGTTTGGGTTTTGCCGTCGGGGCGCCGAGGAGTGTAATATCACACTGATAACAATAATGTGACACAAGGACATTGCCTATGTGTGCCCGTGTATCGTTGCTTGCTGCGCTGCTGATCAGTCTTGCCGCTTGCGGCGGCCAATCTTCCTCGTCGATCGATCCTTCCTCGCTGGAGGGGGGGGTTGTTCAAATTCGTGGTGCTGTGCCCAGTGGTGCTCCGCCAGCGGCATTCGGTGACCTGCCTTTGCGGGCTCGCCCAGCGAGTTGGCCATTCGATGATGGCGCGCCGCGCACCTCGGGAACCGGGCGCTACGCCTATGGAGCCTATTATTGGACCGACTTTATCTATGACGCCAATGGGGCAAAAGGGCCCAATGTCCCGTTTTATCGCATTGGCACGCCCACCGGTGGCAGCCTTCACTATCCGCAGGCGAGTATGGCCGGCAACGGTGCTGACCTGTTCGTTGTGGCGCTGGGTCGTCGTAATGGCGAGCTATTTTTACGAGTGGACTGGCAGACGTTGATCGATCATAGCGTGCCGATAGCTGCATTTGCGGTTGATAACCAGCCCGGCGGCAGTGACAACTGGCCTGGCATCGCTGGCCTTCGCAGTCCGGGAGTAGATGCGCTGGTGTTACTTTCCGCGAACGGCGCATTTATCGATTATAAAGACGGCAATGGTCCACAGCTGGTCGCGCCGGTGTCGGTAGATATGGAGACGCGCACCTTTGTAGCGGTACTGCCAGAAGACAGCTTGGCGACAGATACGCCTTGGACCCTCTATGTTGCCTCCGGTATTAATAATGGCGAGGGCGGTTTTCTCAGTGATAACCCTGGCTTTCGCAGCCTGCCTAATCAGCCGCCGGTGTTTAACTTGGCGTTTCGTGACTACGACGATGAGCCTGCATTATTTAATTTCTGGTTTGATGAAACTCAGTCAGCGGCATTAAATACCGGTGATGTAACGGCTTTTTCTCAACAAATTGACTGGACGCGAATGGGTGAGACCGAGCCTGAGCCGCTGCGTTATGGCTACAGTAACCGTTGGTATATATCGTCGGTATCTGGTCTGGAACTGGGTGATGGCAGCTTTGTCGGCGGCATAGACCGCAGTGAGGCTGGCGTAGTTGCCGACCCCGGTTACTACGATGCAGTTCAGCCCTATGGGATTTATATCCCCAGCAGTTACTTGCCATCCTCGGCGGCGCCGAGTCTGTTCACTTGGTTGTTGCACAGTTTTACTCAAAATCACAACCAATACAGCGCCAGCGTTCCTAACTTCTTGCTTGCAGCTTGTGAGACTTTACGTCAGTCGGTATGTGTCTCGCCGCTTGGTCGCGGTTCTGCCGGTTACTATGAGGCTGCCGCGGAGCTCGATTTTTGGGAGGTGTGGCGAGATGTGGCAGCACATTTCAATGTTGATAGCGAGACGGTTATTACTGCCGGTTATTCCATGGGCGCGATAGGCTCCATTAACTTGATGGTGAAATACCCTGAGGCTTTTTTCGGCGGGGTGATCCTAGCAGGCTCACATGCCGACGCTCAGCTGTTGCCCTGTTCTTTGGATAATAACGGCTGCGTTGAATCCAATGGCCCCGAGCTAATGGAAAACCTTAAGTGGAATGGGTACTACCAAGCCCATGGCACCTTCGACCAACTGGTGCCATTTCCCGATGCGCGAGCTACGGCGGACGGCATGCGCGACTTTGGCTATCGCTATGTTTTTGACCACTACTTGATGGAAGACCACATTGTGTGGACGCTCAAAGATGCTGGCTACTCCGCTTTTCAAAAAGCGGCGCAGTGGATGGTGCAATGGCAGTCCTCTGAAGAGCAGCGACGCATTGCCCCAGGTGAATTAGTCTACCGCTGGGAACCACACATGGTGAATCTAGACTGGGGGCTGGGGCCTCGTGGTGCTTGGTGGCTTGAGGACGCACAGGCCGCTGATGGTGCTGAGTATGCGGAAATTCGCGCCCAGTCCGGTGCTCTGCCAGAGCCAGAGATCCTGACTCAAGCCAGTGTCGGTGAACTTATTTTCCCCGACGCGACCACACTTAGCCCAGCGGTGCGTGATAGCCTGAGCTGGGAGCTGGGGAGTTTAGGAAATGCGACGGGGGAGCTTCGTGCTAGCCTGACTCAGGTTGCCGCGTTAACGATTAATTTGCAGGAAGCCGGGATTGCCGAGCGCGCAGACAAGCGCATTGACTTAGATAGTGATGGCCCTTATCAACTGCGCTTAGTTGGACTGCCCACAAGGCAGCGCGTGCAGGCGGCGGGTCAAAGTCTACAGGCCAGTAATGGCAGCGTTGTGCTGACTATGCCGGCGGGTGAGTCAACGGTGGTCTTCCCTTGATGGGTTATCGGGGCTTTAAGAACTTGGTGTTCGCTCTGGCAAGCGCCGTGCTGGTGGTTTATCAAGTTCCAGTGCAAGCGCGGTAAACGCCGTGAGCACACGACTGACCACTGAATAGACCGACTGATAGCAATATTTAGCAGCGCTCTACCTCTGTGAATTATTGACATCTATTATGTCGAGCGGTGGCCGCCAGTCGCTACTTGGCCGTGAACCCAAAGTGCTAGCTTGCATGCTGCGTCGTCCCGCTAAAAATGATGTTGACGCGACAATTGGTCATTCGATGGCTTTTTATCGTATGATCGATAAGGAGGCTTTTTAGTTCGGTGATGCGGAGCTACGTGAAAAGTTTTTGCGTGCTCACCAGCGCTCTTATTAATCTCCCGGCTTCAAAGGTCAAATGGCGGCGACTTTTGCCAGCGCCGATCGGGTATTGGTGCTAAAGAAATTAGGGCCTGTATTGATGATTCACGGCAAGGCTGATCGACTGGTGCCGTTTGCTGGCTCATGTCCCTGTGGCCCAGCTAGAATTCATTCAGGCGTGGACTACGACTCACCGCTGCACCAAAGCTTGTCGACCTGATAGGCACTCGTATTGGCATCACCTAGACATGGACTAGGTATCTTTATGCTTTTAGCTTGGTTTTTTCCCATCACATGGAGTGAAAAATGCAAACTACCCTCATCACCGGCGCATCTTCTGGTATTGGCAAATCGCTAGCCGCATTGTTCGCGCAGGGCGGCAGCAACCTAGTGCTGGTGGCGCGCTCGCAAGCGAAACTTGAAGAACTGGCACAACAACTACAAGCGGAACACAAAATTACAGTTTGGATCGAGCCGACCGATTTATCTCGACCTGATGCGGCTAAAAAATTAGCCGCCAGTTTAGCTCGGCAAGATATTGAAGTTGAGATACTGGTGAATAATGCCGGTGTGTTAGAGCACGGTAGATTTATTGATATTGGCACCCAGGCTCACCGGCGCATGCTAGATTTGAATATTAGCGGCTTAACTGGAATGTTAGATTATTTTGTGCCTGCCATGGTGAAGCGTGGCAGCGGACGAGTTCTTAATGTGGCATCTATCGCTTCATTTCAGCCAATACCCAGTCTGGCTATATATGCAGCAAGTAAGGCCTTTGTGCTATCGTTAACTGAGTCTTTGGCTGAAGAGCTCAAAGGCAGTGGTGTAAGTATTACTGCGCTGTGCCCAGGCATTACGGCTACCAACATGGTTAGTACGGCGCAAGAAAATAGCGTCGGTCTGAATATTCCTGATTTTTTGATTGGCGATGTCGACGATGTAGCTGCTGCTGGCTACAAGGCATGCATGAAAGGCGAGGTGATTGTTGTTCCGGGAGCAATTAACTTGGCGGCAATACTGGCTGGCCGAACGATACCTAAATGGCTGCTAAGAAGAATAACTGGCTTTGCTGGACGCTATACTACTGATCACTAAATAGACTGACTGTTAGCAATATGCCTCGCGTTATTTTACCTCTGTAAGTTATCGACATCTACCATGTCGAATAGGGTCCGCCGGCCGCTACTGCCCCTGAATGTTGATTTTCACCTCATCGTGACCCGCCAGTATCACCTTAAATCATCGAGGGAATTGTCCTTTACGAATCATGAGGTGGGTCATAGCATCCTGCAAATATTGTTTGGGTTTGTGATCGTAGTAGTGTGCCTACTGCCACCTATATATCGGCCGCCTTATTATTTAAGCCCAGTGACAACGGCGCCGTTTATTATTCGCGATCCCCTCATATTGAATCATCGGGCTACCGTTGCCGACGAGAAAGTACCTATAAGCCGAGGTGTCGCGGGTCAAGTTGGCGCATATCGTTAGTCGCAAAGTTACCATTGATGAAGATCGTCAGTGTCTGATGATGGCCTATCATGGTTTAGGTATGCGCGCGGATGGCTTGCAAACTGGCCGCTTTGTGTAATCTGATAATGGTCTGGCTTTTAGTGACTTACCCACGGACTCACCCACAGATTTGCCTAGCGCACATTTGCGGCCCTTACGATTAGCAGCGAGCACTATCTGCTTAGCATGCCGGACTTAGGCTTGTTGGCGATATGCTGCAAGTAATTTAGTCGCGTGTTGATGGCGCGCCAGAATCTCTGTTGCATTCACAGGTCGAAATCAATGATGATTGGAATACATGGATGGCCAGCGAGCCTGCAAAGGTGCTCAGTCCAGAATTAGAATGGGAGGCTGCTGAGTTCCCGTGCTATCTTCATTGCGCTGAGTAGTGACTGTGGCTGCCCACGATGTGAGAAACTTCGATGTTTTTGTGAATTCAGTGGATGAGCGCTATATCTTTTATATTGGCGTTGGTGATCAGGCAATTGGCATCGTAAAAATAATAGCAAAATAAGCGCTAGCCTGCACAGCGGGCTGATCAGGCGTTTAGTTCCGTGAATTAGCTCCGTGAATTAGGCCCGATGGATTCCTGTGAAACGCGGGCGGCACATACTAGGAATGATTAAATAAGGGGCGAGTCTGTTGTTGAAGCTCATAATCATTATGTATAAATTTCATCACCTTATAAAATAATCTATCGCAAAGCCAAACTAAAAGGGCTCTATCATATGAATTTTTCCACCGACCCTCGCTTCAATTACGCCCGCAAGCAAATTGATGCTGTCAATGATGAAAATTACACGTCGATGCTGGATCTGTTTGAACGGGCCTGCTCTGAGTTTGCTGACACAGTAGCGTTTACCTGCCTCGGGCAAGACGTTACTTTTCGCGAAATAGATGAGAAATCCCGTAATTTTGCTGTCTATCTGCGCAGCGATGCAGGCTTGGAGCCTGGCGATCGGGTCGCCATTCAGTTACCCAACCTAATTCAGTACCCGGTAGCTGCCTGGGGCATTATTCGAGCTGGCTTGGTGCTGGTGAATACCAACCCGCTGTATACCGAGAGAGAGTTACGTCACCAATTTCAAGACAGCGGTGCCAAGGCCGTGGTGATGCTTAGTGATTTTGTTGCTGCAGCCGAAAAGGTGATTCCTGACACCGACATCAAACTGCTTATCTCCACTAACGTGTTCGATATGATGGAGGCGCAGCCAGCGCCTGAGCACAACTTAGATAAATCAGTGGCGCTGATCACCTTGCCAGCAGCAATGGATCTTGGCAAAGGCAAGGACTTGCCACTAGTTCGCCCCACGTTAGACGATTTAGCGGTTCTCCAATACACCGGCGGTACAACCGGTGTCGCCAAGGGCGCTATGCTGAGCCACGGCAATATAGTTGGCAGCGTGGCGCAAGGTCGAAAACACCTTGAAGATGACAACGATGGCATTGCCCCTCTGCTGATCGCACCACTGCCGATTTACCACATCTTCGGTTTTAGCTTGTATCTTTGCGCAAACTTCGCATCAGGGGGGCGCTCGGTATTGATTCCCGACCCACGCGATATTGGCGGCTTACTTGAGGTTATGAAACTTGTACCGCTCACCGGATTTGCCGGCGTTAACACGATGTTTGTTGCTTTGATGGCGAACGAAAAATTTGACGAGGTAGATTGGTCAAACTTAAAGAGCTCGATCGCGGGCGGCGCCGCGCTAGTGCCTGAGGTTGCCCGCGAATGGGAACGCAGAACTGACTCTAAACTTATTGAGGGCTACGGTCTTTCTGAAACCACTGCCACGCTCACCCTGAATATACCGTCGGCTCGCCTTATTGGCAGTGTTGGTACGGCTATGGGCTTTCAGGAAATCAAGCTAATGGATGGCGCCGGTGTGGAAGTTGCAGACGGCGAGGAGGGCGAACTTTGGGTGCGCGGCCCGCAGGTCATGATGGGTTACTGGCAGCGTCCTGAGGCCACCGACGACGCAATAGATTCTGATGGATTTTTTAAAACCGGTGATGTAGCCGTAAAGCTTGATGAGGGCTTTTATAAAATTGTTGATCGAATCAAAGACATGATTCTGGTGTCAGGTTTTAACGTTTATCCCAATGAAATAGAAAGTGTTGCGTGTGAGCATCCTGGCGTTCTGGAGTGCGCTGTTGTCGGTAAACCTGATCAAAAAGCTGGCGAAGCGGTAGTGCTCTGCGCAGTTCGTAAAAGCCCAGATCTTACCGAAGTAGCATTGCGTGATTTTTGCAGAACACAATTAACGGGTTACAAAGTGCCAAAAATTATTACATTTATGGATGAGCTCCCCAAAAGTAACGTAGGCAAAATATTGCGACGTGAGCTTCGCATTCAAATGGCCGAGGGAAAGTAATAGGGGGTTAGATCAGTGGCCTACACGGATCATCTCGACATCCTAATGGAGGTCGTTACAAAGAATAAAAACAGCTAGGCAGTAAAAAGGTCGATTAGTAGCTTACTGATCGACCTTTTTACTGGTGGTGTGGGCAGGATTCGAACCTACGGTTATGAGCCTTATGAGCTACAAAGCGGCTATGCTGCGCATAAAATTGAAAGCTTTAGTTAGTCACTTTACTACGTGCGCAACCCTCTACTTATGGAGCCAGTGGCCATTATTTCTTACAGTCGGATGAAATCCTACGCTGTGCTGCAGGAGGGCATATCGCTGCATCGCACCGCTTTAGTCGCGCTGAGAGAGTAGTCGTACTTGTAATCGTAAATGTCCACTAGTCCCGGATACTGGGGTTAGCAATGTCTTAATCAATGTAGCGTTCTTTGAGGCGTTGGCGCTGCGTTTCATCGACCCCCAATTCTACCGCTAAATATTCAATTATTGAGTCGTATTGCTCGTCGATAGCGGCTAAGGCGGCACTGAGATACTCCTCGCGGGTATCCATTAAAGCTTTAAACACAGATAAATCCATATTGTGATCGCTGCCGGCGTATTTGCTTGCGAGGTACTCCACTTCGCCTTTAGGCGGGTAGTACTGAGCGGTCAATAAATAATCTTCCATAATCGTCTGGCGCGGCACATCCAGCGCGGCAAGAATTAATGCTGCCGCAAAACCGGTGCGATCTTTGCCTGCTGAGCAGTGAAAAAGAAAACCGCCGTCTTCAGTTTCCAGCAACAACTCAAACATGCGGCGATAGGTGTCTGTCTGCTTGAGTGCAAGTTCACGGTTGATCGCCACCATCCAGTTAAACATTTGTTCGCCGGATACTTGTGAAAAATCAGATTTTGCTATTGAGCGGCTGTGATCGCCGGGAGAAATGGCGAGATTATGGATGGTCGCTTTGGCTTGTTCTCCTAGGTCGGTGACGTCGCGCAAATACTCGTCTTCGCGACGGAAGTCGCAAATAATCTTTAGATTGAAGGCTGCCAGGATTTCTTTGTCGCTGGAAGTTAATGTTGATAAACGACCGGCGCGAAAAATCATGCCCCAGCGGGTCGTACCGCCGTCGGTTGTGAGATAACCGCCAAGGTCGCGGATATTGGGTGCACCTGCAAGATCGAGGCGGCGTTGGAAGATAATGCTGTCCTGAGCGGTCATGACTGGGGCTAACTCCGTAATGGCTAAGCTAGCCAGTTTACCGTATTTGCGGCATTGCTGTGTGACGTTACTGTCACGAATGTGAGCATGATAAAAACACACCCGAAATCCATATGTTGTCGCTGGCGGCTATTAATAAGTAGTTGGCATAAGTTAGCGTGCATACGCGTGCGGGCGCGTCTGTAGTAAACTGTTTTGAACTAATTAATAAATTATAAATATGAGTCCTTCGCCCAAGCAATCAGCGGCTGTGTTACTCAACCCGAACTGGACAGTAAACAGCACTAGCATCAACGGCGTGGTTCAGGCTGCGCGAGTTTTGGGGGCGCCGGTTGCGGAACTGTTGGCGCAGGTAGGTGTTGATTCGGCCCTGCTGACCGAAGCAGAAACGCGACACCCGGTTTCAGCGCTATATGATTTTTATCAGCTTGCGGCTGCTTGTACGAGCGACGATATTGGTATCTACGCCGGACGCATTGGTTATATTAGCCGTATAAATCTGCAGCTCTACACCTGTGGTGTATGCGACACCTTCCGCGACTACCTCAATTTGATGCCCAGCGTCCTCCAATTTGCCGGTGATATCGGCGAGGTGCTTATTCGTCGCGAAGGCGAATTGATTCGTTTGGACTGGGTGCCCTTGTCGCCCCATAGTGCGCGTTTGCGTTTCCAGTCTGACGAGCTGCTGACCACCTCGGCGATGATTGTCGATTCGCTGTGCGTACGACCTATTCCTGTGTTGCGAGCCCATTTTAGCTACCCGCAGCCCGCCGATACCAAGCTGCTGGAACATGTGTTTGGTATCGAGCTGCATTTTGACCAGCCGGTAAGCTGTCTTTACTTTGACCGCAAGTGCCTGAACTACCCCCTTATCCAGCTAGATTCAGACTGGAGCCAAGCGATCAGCCGGTCGACTCAGTACCTGTTTAAAGACGAGGAAGCCGACCCGGTTTTACGTGAGTTGCGCGCTACGCTGATCCGCCTGCTGCCCACCGGGGGGCTCACTATCGATAAGACTGCCGAGGTGCAAAATATTTCCCGTCGCAGCCTACAGAGGCGGCTGGCCGAGCGCGGAACCCAGTTTAGTCAGGTACTCCAGGATTTAAGGCACGAGCTGGCCCTGCAATACTTGAGTGACGAGCGTCTTAGCATTACCGATATCGCCTTCCTCTTGGGTTATGCCGACCACGGCTCCTTCTCCAAGGTGTTCAAAGCGAAAAGCGGTGACTCGCCCCGCGATTTCCGCAAACGTTAACTGGCACCAATTACCCCTTTTTCTGGCACCAATTCCCAAGCGCGAACCAGCACAGTCACTACACTGGCTTATTACTTCGGATTTCGCGCCACAATTTTGGCTTGCAAAGCGATCACCCTGAATACGGCGATTATCTCAATTGGCTGTTTCACAGCGATGCAACACTGACGGTTCCGCAGACCATTGTTTTGCGCTATTCGCAGCTGGAAGCTAAAAACAGGCGTTAGCCGCAGGCGGTGGAAGATTGCAGTAAGTGGTTTATCACGCTTCCGAAGCACTTGAATGCGCACTTTCCCGGCCGCGAATATCTCTGCGACGAGCGCTTTACCGTAGCGGATATTGCCGTTGGCTATTCGCTGTATCTGGCAGAATGGCTCGGACTGGATCAATTCTTCGAGCCGGTGGTGGCTGATTATTGGCAGGGATTAAAAGCGCTTCCTGCCTTTCAGAAAGTAGAGCCGCTTGCCGCGGCTAAAAGTCTGTTCGGGGCAGTGAAATACCCGTTTGGAAATGCACCTGAATTAATGTGACCGGGTCTGTGTCTGTTGACGAATAAAAATAACAGGAGTAAAGCCATGAGATTTACCGAAGAGCATCAGGCTATACGCGAGACCGTAGCCCAATTTATTGAAAAAGAAATTAATCCCTACACCGAAGAGTGGGAAAAAGAAGGTATTTTTCCCGGCCCACGAAGTATTCAAAAAGATGGGTAACCTTCGCTTGCTGGGTATTGCCAAGCCGGTTGAGTTTGGCGGTATGGGTTTGGATTACAGTTATCAAATTGCGTTTTCGGAGCAATTAGGTCTTATCAATAGCGGTGGCGTCTCTATGGGTATTGGTGTGCAAACCGATATGGCAACGCCCGCTCTGGCCAAGTTTGGCAGTGATGAACTGCGCAATGAGTTTCTGTTGCCGGCGATTGCCGGCGATGCGGTGTGCTCTATTGCTGTTAGCGAGCCCCACGCAGGCTCAGATGTGGCCGCTATTAAGACAAGCGCCAAAAAAGACGGCGGCGACTACATTATTAATGGCTCAAAAATGTGGATAACCAATTCCACGCAGGCGGATTTTCTGTGTCTGCTCGCCAACACCAGTGAAGGCAAACCGCACGCCAATAAATCATTGATTGTGGTGCCCACGAATACGCCGGGCATTTCCTTTTCTGAGCGTCTCGACAAGCTCGGTATGCGTTCATCTGACACCGCGCAGGTCTTTTTCGACGACGTGCGCGTGCCCCAGCGCAACCTGATTGGTGAAGAGGGTAAGGGGTTCATTTACCAGATGCTGCAGTTCCAGGAGGAGCGGTTGTTTGCCGCAGCCGGCGGCGTCAAAGGCATGGAAAAGTGTATTCAACAAACCATTGAATATACGCGTGAACGAAAGATATTTGGTCAATCCGTACTTGATAATCAAGTGGTGCATTTTCGCATGGCGGAATTGCAAACCGAAATAGAGGCTTTGCGGGCGCTTATTTACGACGCCGTTGAGGGTTATATAGACGGCACCTACGTTACCCAATGGCCAAGCTGAAAGTAGGCCGTTTGCAGCGAGAAGTGACCGATGCCTGCCTGCAGTATTGGGGTGGTAATGGCTTTATGTGGGACAACCTCATTGCACGGGCCTACCGCGAAACCCGATTAACGTCTATCGGTGGCGGTGCCGATGAAGTCATGCTTAGTATTATCTGCAAAATGATGGGTACGCTGCCTAGCAGAAAAAAGTAAGCCATACATTTTTGGCGCGAAGATATAGCTGATAGTAGTTAGTAAATCAACGGGAACAACTCATGGCATTAATAGAAACAAACATTGACGCGCATTCAACGAGCTTTAAGCGCAACGCCGAGGTAATGGGCGCTGCTGTTCAGGAAATCAGGGACATCGAGCAGCGCGTGATCGCGACGGCCGCAGCAAAAGAATCCCGCTACCGCAAGCGCGGTTTTATACCGCCGCGCGAGCGTTTAAGTACGCTGCTGGACGCGGGCTCGCCCTTCCTGGAAATGGCTACCCTCTGCGGCTATATGCAGGAAGAAGATACTGATGGCTCTGGTGCAGGCGGCAGCTGCATAACCGGGATCGGCTATATCGCCGGGGTACGATGTATGGTGCTGGTAGATGACTACCTAACTAAAGGCGGCACTATCACCCCGTTGGGTAGCATCAAGCGTCAGCGTATGCTGGGTATCGCCAAAGAAAATAAACTGCCAGTACTGACGCTTGCTCAAAGTGGTGGTGGCAACTTGAAATTACTGGGTGATTTTTTTGGCCCCTCGGGCTCCGGTTTCGCTATTCAGGCGAGGCTGTCGGCGGCGGGTATTCCACAAATTACTGTGGTCCACGGCAGTGCCACGGCGGGCGGAGCCTATCAGCCGGGCTTGTCTGACTACGTGATTATGATTCGCAAACAGTCGACGGTGTATTTAGCCGGTCCGGCTTTGCTTAAAGCGGCCACCGGTGAAGTGGCTAGCGATGAAGAAATTGGTGGTGCTGAAATGCATGCGGAGTTGGCCGGTACCGCCGATTATCTGGCCGAGAATGATGCCGATGGCATTCGCATTGCCCGAGAAATTGCTGGCAAGCTGGACTGGAGTCGCCACGCGCCTGCGGCTCAAACAGCAGACTATAGCGAGCCCCTTTACACCAGTGAGGAGTTGCTGGGCATTGTGCCGGAAGATCCCAAAACGCCTTATGACGTGCGCGAATTACTTGCCCGCATCGCCGACGGCTCAGATTTCCTAGAGTTTAAATCCGATTTCGATATCGGCACGATCTGCGGCCATGTGCGCATTGAAGGCCTCGCCTGTGGTGTGATCGGCAATAACGGCCCAATTACTGCCAAGGGCGCAGCCAAGGCTGGCCAGTTTATTCAATTGTGTGAGCAGTCGCGAGTGCCCTTACTTTTCCTGCACAACACCACGGGCTTTATTGTTGGCACCGAAGCTGAGCAGGCGGGTATTATCAAGCACGGTTCAAAACTGATTCAGGCGGTTACCAATGCCAAAGTACCGCGGATCAGCATTGTGGTTGGCGGTTCCTACGGTGCGGGCAATTACGCTATGTGCGGTCGCGGTATGGAGCCGCGCTTTATGTTTGCTTGGCCACGTACGGTGGTGTCGGTGATGGGTCCTGCGCAAGCGGGCAGCGTATTGCGCCAAGTGGCCACTGCCAAAATGGAGCGTGCAGGTCAAGTGAATGAAGAACTTTTGGATGCGCTAGAAAAAGACACGGTAGACACTATGACCGCTAAATCGCACGCGTTGGCTAACACCGCGCGCATGTGGGATGACGGCATGATTGACCCGCGTGATACCCGTGCCGTGGTTGCTTTTGTGCTCGGCATTTGCAAAGAGGGCGATGAGCGAAGCCTTAATCCCACCAGTTTCGGGGTTGCACGACTTTAAACGACTCTTCGTGACAGGGAGCGGGAAAAGAATAAAAAAAATAACACAAGGAATTAGAAAAATGATGTTACCGGATTGTCAGGAATTACTGCTCAAACTTGAAGACGGCGTGCTGCACATCACGCTCAATCGTCCGCACAAGCGCAATGCCATGAACAGCCGGCTTGTTGACGAAATGATGGCCGTATTTACCGCGATTGAAAATGATCGCGGCGTCCGCGCAGTAGTATTGCGTGGTGCTCAGGGCAACTTCTGTGCGGGCGGCGATATTTCTGGTATGAACAAACAAGAGGTCGATGAAAATGGCCAAGTGATCAGCGCCGAGCAAGCCGCATGGAATTTTAATCGTAGTTTTGGCTATATGATCACCAAGGTAAATAATGCACCGCAGGTGGTGATCTGTGTATTGGAAGGCGCGGTGCTGGGCGGTGGTTTTGGTTTGGCCTGTATTTCTGATATTGCCATAGCCGATGTGGCTGCGACCCTCGCCATGCCGGAAACCGGGTTGGGTATTATTCCCGCGCAGATTGCGCCTTTCGTGGTCATGCGCGCTGGCCTCACTCAGGCGCGGCGATTGGCATTAACCGGCGAAAGAATTAAGGGGAATGCGGCACAGGCGATGGGCTTAGTGCATTTTATCACTGACGGTGAGGAGGCGCTGAGCGCGCAACTCGCAGCTGTTATCACCGGTGTAAAACGCTGTGCGCCTGACGCCAATGTCCAAACTAAAGAATTGATGCTTCAGGTGGGCAAACACGAACTCAAGAGCCTTTTGGATAAAGCCTCCGACATGTTCTCGGTGGCGCTCAGCGGACCGGAAGGACAGGAAGGCACGCGGGCGTTTATCGAGAAGCGTAAACCGCAGTGGGCCTTAACTGAATAAAGTGCGTGCTTCACTGAATAAATAGATTAGAGACTAGCTATGGCGAACCTTCAAAAAATATTGATTGCAAATCGCGGCGAGATTGCGGTGCGGGTTATCCGCACCGCGCGTGAACTTGGCTACCGCACTGTTGCGGTTTTCAGCGAAGCAGACGCAGATGCCTTGCATGTCG
>JBKEFB010000046.1:0-21144 GCA_046712405.1 Zhongshania sp.
TTTGCGCGTTTATTAAATCCTTACAGGTAAAAACTGCGTTAATTGTCATCAGACGTGACGCGACCTGTTGCAACATCAATCTAGCGGATAATATCGTCGCACATCCATAAATTGAACGTGAAAAAAAATGCACGCACTAATTAAAGATATTGAGCATGAGGGACTTTCGCGCCGGCGCTTTCTGCGTAATGTGTTCCTTACTGCCGGCGGTGTTGCTGCGTCTACACGCTTGGACGCTCAAGCCAAAGGCTTTGGTGAGTACCTGAGGGCGATTAAGATGGATATTCCAATAGCGCTACTACACACCTGATAAACACCGGTCCCATCAGTCGCTTGGCTTATTTCGTTGGATCTGCGAAGCTACCTAGCAGACGTCTAACTCGGCAACTCAAGAGCGAATGGCGTGGCAACGTACCTCCGCGATAGCACAAGGGTCTCCGCCAACACCATGAACCACTCAGACGACTGGATTAATGACGAACAAAAACTTTTCGAACGAAAAAAGTACTTCCGCAGCATAAAACCCAGCGTGACTGTGTTGCCGCAACACCTTCAGGCGATGCAATTCCTTTGTTCGAATGGCCACGCCTTCAAACTAGACTTGTTAGCTCCTCTGCTTCCCGTTAGATCAACTGTTAGCGAGTTACTTTGGGTCCCTACGGGATTTCACGATAAATGTCCCGTCTGTGGTGTAGATACAGAAATCCCCCTACCCAAAACGAAAAAGAGAACTGGAATAGCTTTGGCTTATGGTGATGAGGCTCTTCGGCGCTATGACGGAAAAGTAATAGTTACCTATAGTTTCGCTATTTCACCGAGTGGCGAATCCAAACGGGAAAAGTTGAAGGAGCAATATTTCTCACTAAAGCGACGGCTGCTCCCCGCTATAGACCCGAGCCGGTGGACCGCCCATATGCTGGTGCTTTTTTCGCAAGGAGAGCGCCAACGTTCTGCGACATTTTCAGGGCTATCAACGGATGATGCCGTTAACTTCCTGAAAGAGGTAGGTAATTTGGTCTCAACGACTGAGATATCTATATTCAATAGCGCCGCCACCTTTGCTTCGCCCACAACGTACAACAAGAAATTTGAGAAAGCCGCAAAGAAACGGGTATTCGAACACCTCTATTTTAATTTGATCTACAGCGCTGGGATCGTCGGGGCTGCTCCAAAATTAGTTATGGAGAAGTCTGGCCAAGACGGGTGGATAAAATCACTCGACAATGGCGCACGCCTAACATTAATGTGGCCATATTTAGCAAATGGCCTAGCCATTCCAAAGGTTGACTTCAGGCCTCCGGCATTTCATTGGATGCTTGAAATTGCCGATTGCTTCAGTTTTGTGGTTGCTCGCTATCTATATCAAACAGCCGAATTAGAAAAGGGAACACGAACGTCGCGCGATGTAGATCCGGGTTGGTTCGGAGAAGTATTTTATATGGGCTTCAAGTCTGAGGACACCGCGACAGGTCTAACCAGCGCCAAATACCCGCTTGGGGTGTTTGCAAGCGCACCGCTCCATGACGCTGAGGCCTAAATGGATATCCCGGTCTGCCATGTTAAATAATTAACGGCTGCCTAATTCCTCCCTTTAACCGACTTCTCAAGAATCGTTTTCCTCTAATGCGTTGATCGTATTGGCTATTCGTTGGACACGTTTTCAGGGACGTAAATTGTCACTACAAGACTATAGGGGTCAAATCTTGTTACGTGTCGTGAATTTTCAACTGCCTAGCGCCACGCACCAACCCCCCGAATTCTCTGGGCATTTGGTATATTGACTACTGATGATGGGACAAAGCAATTGGCAAGAGTGACCGTGACGCGTGACAAGGTTTGACCTCTATATTTCCACGTTCATATTGGTCTGTGTGCCACTGCCAGTTTGCCAAACACTAAGCGGAAAATTATCCGCCAAGCTTCCGGTAATAACTTCCTATGCCGCCTGTTGAATGGCTTGCGCAAGCTCAGCATCCAGCACACCCAGTTGAAGATTGGCAAATGCCGCTGCATAATTAATCTGTGCCAGAGCGGTGACCATATCAGCGCCAAAACGCTGCTCGCCAATGGCAAAGTTTTGCAGCGAGCGCTGAGTCTGCGCTCCCCAGTAACGGTTTGCTGGCACCGACACCGCGCCTAGGCTGTCGTGCTCAATTCTGCTATCTACCGCCATGCTGAGTCTCCTGTACAAAAACTTACACCTAAGAGTGTATGCCCGCAGCAATATTGTGTTTTAGGTTTCTTTGGGTCGGCATCCGTCGTTGCCAGGTGAATGGCATTGGCGTTATTGAATTGTGTGCTGCCTGCACAAAAGGCTTCTCAGTAAAAAAGGCAGTAATGCTTCGCGCCCAACAGTAGGCGTATTCAGAACAGGTTTAAAAATACGTAGGTGGTTACCCCGCAAGAAAATCTGTCCATGTTTCAACAGGGCCAAGGTTAGTACATTGTCGCTGTTGAAAACAAAACCGTGAAGAAAATACTTTATGTGTTGATGCCATCTCAAGGCGAAGCTTACGACGCCAATTTCACCGACTTACTCCAGAATCTTCAATAAGCGAAGCTGGGTACGAGGCTGAACCCTTCAGCTAGCGCCAGAGCTGATTGGCAATGACAAAATCCATAAGCCCATAACCGTTAAGCCAACCATCAGTACAAGCATTGGTATCTGACTAAGGGCGGCTCGACGACTGTCACCAAATAATGTCAATGCTTCCATGTGCGCCAGATAAACGCTGACCATATGGCCGAAGACAATCAAGCCTACCTGCGTATGCCAGACGGTATCGGCCTGAACAATCATGCTGAAATTCTGGCCTGCGGTGCCGAATAGATTCCAACCCACGCCAAATGGATCAGATGCTAATTTAAGTATTTGTGCACCTTGCGTTAAGAGCAGGGTGTAGTAATGAGTGAAGTTGTACACAAAGGCTATGGGGACCAAGCTCAAGCCAAAGCGTAATGCGATGACCCGCACACTGATATCCGAGCGAATAATCAATTTTGTGAGCCAGCAAAAAAACCAGTACACGGCCAAATAAATGAATGGCAGAGCAATCAAAACACCGGCCTGCCAAAAGGCGTGAATTTGTTTTAGCAGCGGGAAGCTGACAACAATGTCATTGCCCACAAACGGCTTAAGTAGGTCAGCGACATGTACCCAATAAATCCGCACATAAGGCACGGTGGACTTAAAGCCATCGAATGCTGTGGAAGACAACATAAACAACACAAAGACCAACAAGCTGAGACTGGTTACTGGATGCTGTGTAAGGCCCATAAACGGTTGCCTCGCAACAAGACTTAGTTTGCCGTTTCTTGCACTTTTATACGCAGTAAATGGCGCCATCATTCCAAGGATACGGAAGAGCACCGCAAAGAGTTCAGCCTGTTTAAACCAGGATTGTCGGCCGAATATATACGCACCAATTAAGTTGAGTAGCGAGTAAGCCGAGAGCACTGCGGCTAATGAAAAGGGTCTTGATTCACCAAACAGCTCATACCAAATAAGGCCAATATAGAAGGCTACAGCAGGCCAATAAGCCAGTTTTGTAGGCCAACCAATGTGGCCATCAAACAGGCCCGGTTGAAACTTTTCAAGCCAATCACAGCCAATTTCCCAAGGGTTGAGTTGCGCGTAAGTATTGCCAATTACTGCGGTGAGATACGAATAACCAAGAAAAAAAACTATCCAGAACAGGGACATACTGAAGTTGGCGTAACTATTCTGCGAGCCCAAAAAACCTGTCACAATAGTAAGCGTCAACGCCGTAACCGCAAAAATTTGCAGCAACCCAAGCAGCAGCGGATGCACCAGAGCTCTAAAAACCAGGTATTCACTCAAGTCTTTCTGTCGTAGGTTCTGGTTGATATTGCTGGCTTTAACAAAATAGCCAACCAGCAAGAATGTCAGCACCAGCGCAGCGCCGCCGCCATACAGGTACAACCAAACAGGCACCGGTAGAGTGTAGATTTTTCCAAAGCTATGCGCCAGAACGCTCGGCGCAGCCAATGCCAACAGCACTAAAACCGAGAATCTTAAGGACGCGCTGTGGTGGTTTTTCACTGCTAAGGTTTCCCGGAAATCATGCGCCCAACCTTATGGGCGCATGCCATAGGCATTTTTTCAGGCTATGGCTTAACAGCACTAGGCCATGCGCCGTTGGTTAAACGCACAGCGTAGAAACCTTGGAAAGCGTCGGTGTACCAAATTTCATTGCGCTCAGGCACAAATGCAGGTGCGCTCATGGCCCAGTTAGAAGCCTCAAGGGTTATTCCATAAGGAAGAGTGCTCTGGGGAACATTGTCGCCAGTTAACGGACGAGGCTGGACAGGGGCATTGAAGTAAGCGGTTTCAACAGGGTTAGCAACGTCAGAGATGTCGAACACCCGCAATCCAGATAAATTCATCGAACAGGCAACAATCGTAGGGTTTACGCGGCTGGGAATGTGACAGTAGTGCGCCGAGTAACTCTGCAAGGGATTTGGAGCGCCTGGATCGTCACAAATTTCGTCGAAAAACTCAGGGTTATGCACTTCAAGACGTAAGTTTGACAGCACAAATGGCTTTGTTTCGTCATTGATATCAATAATGCGTGCCGCACCGGCGTTTACAGGCGAGCCAGAACAGCCGCCGAATTCGTCAACTTGCATCAAGTATTTCTTACCGTTTGAAGTAAACGGCACCGTGTTTTGTGGAATAGAGCCACCCGTCCACTGAAGTCTGGCGATTTTTGTCACTTCAGGGATACCACTAGTGGTATTGCGCTCAAGTGCATCGGTTACAACCGGTAGATCGACAAGCGGAGTAGGTGAGTTATTTAGATAAGCATTCAAGTCGGTTGTGTCAATAATAAGCAAGCCGCGCGCTGATCCGGTTTGCGACAAATAGGCTCGGCTACCGTCATCGCTAATAGTGATGCCATGGCTACCAAAATCGCTTTGATAAACCAATGTCGGCAACTGCGGATCAGTGATATCAATTGCCCATACATACGGTTCGTTTGTCATGGTGGCCCAAAACAAGTTGCCGTTAGGGGACAACCCAGACTCATGCGCCAACAAAGGCATTGGTGTAGAAGAGATTAACTGTGGCTGACGACAATCTTTGCTGAGGTCGTAAATGTCTAATATAGCAGGCAACTCAATCGGTTCGGCAGCCGCCGAAATTCCCACAAGAATTCCGCGCTCTTCAGAGATAACCAGGGTCTCGTGCATTGTCACCATACCCGGTGTGCGTAATTTTGTTGTGCTCACGGGATTAGAAGGATCGACCATGTCTAGAACAACCACGCCTCCTTCTTGGTCGCCAATGTTGGTAGGAAATAAAAGCGTGGAATCGTAATAGGCACACTCGTTGCCAGTTTGGTCTACGTAGCGGTGTACCTTATATCCGCCAATGGTTCCCCAAGTATTCACTGGTATCACGGCAGATTTGTGGTGGCCCACAAGCTCGGTGTTACACGTATATCCCTTTGCCGCACGCCCGCTTTCTTTTTCGGCGCGGGAAACACGTCCTTGAATTCCGGTCTCTGGCCAGTCATCTGCACCACATATAGCCTTAGGGGTTGCAGACATTGTTGGCCCGCCAACATCAATATTAGGTATTGATTCTGAAGGATTTGACCCACCACAGCCTGACGTCAAAACGCACAGAAGTGCTGCAGAAGTTAAAGCGGTCACTTTTGGTGAATAGAACATGCTATTTCCATTTAGTGTTGTTGTTATCCACCTAAATATTATCACCATCAATAACTGGCCAATATTGGTGTTCCTTTAAAAAGATTGTTTTTTAATCGGAGTCATTTTCACAGTTAAGCCCTTAACCTAAAATTAAGGGCGGCTGCGCGTTTAAGTGGACTACCACTCAAAGCACTGACAATTATAATTCATAAGTGACTGTTTTTACAGTGGAACTTCCAAGTAAAGTTAGAACACTTTGCATATATTGATCATGCTGAAACCTTTTCGTCCGCTTTGAAAAAGATACGTACCCAACGCCTAAGCAGGGGATGGTTTAAGTGACAGAATCGCTATTGAATAAATCTGCTACTTGATGGGTTGCGTCAAAATCCACAGCCCAACAGAGGTAAATAACACCATCAGGAAGAGCATGGGTAGTTGGCTCAAGGCAGCCTGCCGCCGGGTAGGGAAAAAGCGCAAGGCCTCATGGTGGGCCAGCACCACACTGACGATGTGACCGAACAAAATTAGCGCCACTTGGCTATGCCAGATCCAAGCCATATCGGGTATAAGCAGTGTACGGAAAAACCCTGCGGTGCCGAACAAATTCCAGCCCCAGCCGAAGGGGTCAGAGGCTAGGCTGATGATCTTCACGCCCTGGGTGGGGATGAGAGTGAAGTAGTGAGTGATGTGGTAAACCAGTGCGATCGGCAATAGTGAAAAGCCGAAACCCAGCGCTAGCTCTCGTAGCGTGTGCTTGCTACGAGTAAGCCACTTAGCAAGTGTGATGAACAGCAGATAGAACGCCAAATACAAAAATGGTGACAGCAGCAGAAATAACGCCTCATAGGCCCGGTAATACGGGTGCAAGGTCTCAAAATACATTAGCGCTGGCTTTCCGAGCAAGGCCTCCAGTATGCCGAAAGGGTCGTTCCAGAACAGATTAAACCAGGGTGCTGTCACATGCAGGCCATCGAAGGCGGTGGAAGACAGCATAAACAGCACAAACACCAGAAGACTCCAGCTCTCTGCACGAGCTTCAATCAGGCCAGCGAAGGGCATGCGCCAACGGAGTTGACCGCGTTTCCCGGTTTGTTCGGGCGCACAGTAGTGAAGCGGCGCCATCAACGCGATTAAGCGCATAAACACACTGAGAAATTCGCAGTATTTAAACCAGGCTCTCTTGCCGATCAGCCACACGCCCAGAATATTGAGAACGGTGTAGCTGCTGAGCATCACAGCCAGCGAACGTGGTTGATTGAACGTGAAGAGCTCGATCCAGATGAAGCCCATGTATAAGGCCAATGCTGGCCAATAAGCCAGCCATATCGGATAGCGCCAACGCCCCGCTGTGAAACTCTTGGCGCTGCCTTCAAGCCATTCACACAGCACGAGCCATGGGTTGATGGTGGCGTAAATATTACCTATGACGGCGCTGAGGTAACTGAAGCCGAGAATGAACACGACCCAGAAAAAGGTCATGTTGAAGTTTCGGTAAGCATCGGTAGTGCCGAAAAATCCGGTTACAACGCACAACAACAGTAGCAGTACGCTAAGGCCTCTGAGCGCTGAACGCAGTCGGAGCATCCGCATAACTCTTACCCAGCGACTCTTTGCAAGATCGCTGCCGCGAGGAACCGCACTAGCATCTGGCAGCTGAAGGAACCAGCCTGTTATCAGAAACGACAGTAGTAGTGCCGCTGCGGCACCGCAGAGATACATCCACAGCGGTATGGGCAGGTTATAAATTTGTCCAAAAGAATGCGCCGAGGCAGTCCCTGGCATTGCGACGGAGCAAAACAGGACAAGGGCAGCGATTCTGAACCGTGTCGGCGTTGCCGAACGATTCATTGAAGCGTTACTTCCTGCGAGCCAAGCACATCATCGCCGATGGTAGGCACCGGTGATGATTGAGCGTTAATCAGGCCATGCCCCGTTTGTCACCTTGACCGCGAAAAACCCGTTGAATGCATCGGAGTACCAAATTTCTTTGCGCTCGGGCACAAACGTTGGCGATGAATACGCCCAGTTACTTCCTTCTGGATATGCTCGCTCAGCCACAGGGGCATTGAAATAAGCGACTTCTTTGGGGTTGTAGGGATCGCGAATATCAAAAATACGTAGACCGGAGACGGCCATTCCGCAAGCGACGATTTTAGGGTCAACTCTGGTGGGAGTGGTGCAGAAATGTGCGGTGTAACCTTGAACTGTCAGCAAAGGCGTATCGACACCAGGGTCGCCGGCTTGGTCGACAAAATTCTCCGGCTGATGCACGTCTAGACGTATATTCGAGATGACCTTTGGATTGGTCTCATCGCTGATATCAATAATCCGCGCTACACCCGTTTTGACCTGACCACCAAATTCATCGGTTTCGATGACATAAGGCTTGCCGCCAATCGTGATAGGGACGGTGCTCTGAGGAATGCTAACCGATTCCCAGGTTATATTCGAAATTCTAGTGACTGTTGGGTTAAGGACCCGGTCTTGAACCTCAGTGATATCAAGAATTGCAAAACCAAAGCCCTCATCATCAGGTTCGGTGCTGGCGAGGTAAGCCCGCGTGCCATCGTTAGATATTGACAGACCGTGCGTAACGAAGTTGCCGACCCAGATTGGTACTGGAGCTTCTAGGATAGTTATATCCAGAGCAACAATCGTTTCAGTCGACTGAGAGGCTGAGTAGTAAATGGTGCCATCTGGAGAGAATGCTCCCTCGTGGCCGTATACGCCAAGAGGCGTCGAAGACTTGAGCAATGGCTGCAGACAATTCTTGGAAATGTCGTAAATATCTACAATGCCAGGAAGGACGGCCTGACTTAGGTTGCCCATTACTGCACCGAGAAGCCCTCTTTCTTGGTTTATCGCAAGTGATTCGTGAGGAGACAGCATCGCGGGAGAAGCTAGAATCATACTCAACACGGGATTGCTTGGATCGGACATGTCCAGCACCCGAACACCTAAATTTGCATCCCCAGCATTGGTTGGCGGCAGCAGTGTTGTGTCGTAGTAGCCGCACTCGTTGCCAGCCTCATCAACGTAGCGATGGACTCGATAGCCAGCTATTGTGCCTACCGTAAAATCCGTGTTGCCAAAGGCCCCAACTAGTTCGGTGTTGCAACGAAAGCCACGAGCAGCGAGGCCATCCAGGTGATCTTGGCGACTTACACGTCCCTGAATTCCGGTCTCTGGCCAGTCATCTGGACCACATATAGCCTTAGGCACCGCAACCAGTTTTGGTTCATCAAAACTGTTGTCGACACCGCTGTTCAGGTCTGGCGAGCTGATGCCACCGCAAGCGGCCAATACCATGCTTACCGCAACAATAAACCCAAGTCGATTGCGGTAAGACGTGCTCTCATATTTTTCGGTTTTCACTTAATCTCGCTCCTAATGACGCTAGCTTTAATTTTGTATGCGCATATTAACTCTATAACAAGAACAATAAGCAGAAGATTAACTAAACAACCATCAAGCTTTACTAATCCACGCAAACAGAAATAACTGAAGATTGCCAAGCAGGGCAGCCCAATTCTAATAACCTTGTGGTTGTACCAAACCGTCAGAATGCACGGTGAGATGGCAAGCAATATCTAACATGATGCCTGGTCAATAACCGCGTTAAAAACGTCCCCTTGCAATAAGAGGGAGGTTTCTAGGCCGAGGTATTACCGCGCATTCCTCTAGAAAAACGTTTGTTGAGCTTGCACTGAACAATAACGAAGATTTTATTGCGATCATCAACGCCACAGGGCGGTCGACGGTTGAAATGGTGAAGTATTACGACACGCGCGGCTGGCTAAAAAACAATGCCATTCACGGTATGTCAGGTCTCGTTTAGACAAAACCATTTTACAACGGTCGCTAGCCTTGGCATTGAGGCTTAGATGCGAGTGGACGAATCTGTAACTGCTTTGATTGGAAAATCAGCACTTTACTTGGTAGTCCAACTTAAGCAACAAAGTCGCAACGGCGCATATCTACGTGTGCGCATAATATATATTATGTTAAATAGAATATATATAAAGATCACTAGGACTAACGTTGTGTGCTGGGAGTTGCTGGTGTTTGAACAGATTCAGAGTTGAATATTGGGGTGTTACTTGTGAGTTGGCGGCGTTTCAAGGCCTGCCCCCCCATAGGAGGATCTGCAAGCACGTAAGAAACAATAAGACCTAACTAGACCTACTGAAGAGCGCCAATTTCTAAGTAATTACCAACAGCCATAAGTACAGCCTCCCATTCTTTGGGCGCTATGGTGTCACTTGGGTCGTTACCAAAGCGAACGCCCATCTAAGGTTATTTGGTGTCTAGCAAACGCTGGCAAGTTCACTTAGTAACAAAGGGAATTAGACATGCACGAAATCATTTGCCCTCACTGCACAAAGGCTTTTAAGGTTGACGAAACTGGATACGCAGATATCTTAAAACAAGTTAGAGATAGCGATTTTGACGAGCAGTTGCACGAGCGCCTTGAGCTAGCCGAGAAAGAAAAAAATAATGCGGTTGAACTAGCCAAAGAAAAAGTAAGTAATGAAATGCAAAGGGTGTCAGCAGCCAAAGACACTGAACTACAAGAACTCAGAGCAAAATTAGAAGCCAACGCTGTTGTGCAGAAACTTGCTGTCACCGAGGCGCGAGGCGTAGTTGAAAAAGAACGCGATGACCTTGCCAATGAACTTAAGCAGGTAAAGCGAGATAATGAATCGGCGGCCAAGCTGGCAGAAGCCCAACTTTCGAGGGAGCTGCAAGAAACGGCGGCCAAAAAAGACACTGAGATTCAAGACCTAAAAGCAAAACTAGACGCCGGAACAATAAGCCAGAAAATGGCCGTTACAGAAGCCGTCAGTGTTGTCGCGAAGGAGCGCGATAAACTTCAGAATGGCCTTGATCAAGCAAAGCTTGAAAAAGAACTTGCGGAAAAGGCTCTGCAGGAGAAGTACGAAACCCAAATCAAAGATCGCGACGACGCCATAGAACGTCTCAGAGATATGAAAGCTCGTCTATCAACAAAGATGGTCGGTGAAACTCTTGAGCAGCACTGTGAAACCGAGTTCAACCGTATTCGTGCCACTGCGTTTCCACGGGCTTACTTTGAAAAGGATAACGACGCTAGCACTGGCAGCAAAGGCGACTACATTTTTAAAGACTCAGACGGCGCAGGCACACAGATCGTTTCGATCATGTTTGAAATGAAGAACGAAAACGATACCACTGCTACCAAGAAAAAGAATGAAGACTTTTTAAAAGAGCTTGATAAGGATCGCATTGAAAAGGGTTGCGAGTACGCTGTGCTAGTGTCTTTACTAGAACCAGACAGTGAGCTTTACAACACCGGAATTGTAGATGTATTTCATCGTTACCCGAAGATGTATGTTGTAAGGCCGCAGTTTTTTATGCCGATTATTTCGCTGCTGCGCAACGCGGCAATGAACTCACTAGAATATAAAACAGAGCTTGCTCTGGTTAAATCACAAAATATAGACGTCACAAACTTCGAAAATGACCTTAATGACTTTAAGAATGCATTTGGTAAGAACTACGACCTTGCATCAAGGAAATTTCAAACAGCTATTGATGAGATTGATAAATCGATAAATCATCTTCAGAAGACGAAAGAGGCACTGCAGGGAACAGACAGAAACCTTCGCCTAGCAAATGATAAGGCCCAAGATGTCACCGTTAAGAAACTGACCCGCCAAAACCCTACAATGGCGACTGAGTTTGAGAAAATAGCTGGTCAGGCTCCCCTTCCCTCTGATGGTGATTGAATTTAGAGTAGCGCTAAGGTTGCCGATATGTAGAATACGGCGGTAATGGGGACGTCTTTCCATCGCGGCAACTTATACCTTCACGGTGAGATTAAGAGATTATTGCACAGGGCAGAAACCCTTCATGATCAGCCAGCATAAAGCGAGATATGCAAGAACAGAGTTATTTCATCTTTTAAATACAGATAACGCTGGGCAACTACAATATCGCAATAAGAACACCGTAAAAAAGCACTAGAAAGCCACCAATCTCTGCGGCTATCAAGCTCCACATATAAAGTGAAATCACCTTTGATGAAATTGTTAGCTGGCCCATAGCATGGGGTGCCTTTAGCTGATTTTCGGTATCTTTAAGTAAGCCGTGAACAAAGTAGGTCGTGATTGCCGTGGCAAAATAAAACACCACCACGCCCACGGAAATGATCTCAACCCTATTTGACAGCTGACTTACCTCTGCAAACTTTGCCAATAATATTGCCGCAAAAGCGTAAAGCAGAGACGCTCTATGGCAAATATCCACATAGGGGTGGGCAGTGTTATCTTCGGACGTCATTATTTGTTGGTATTTCCACACCCCGGTGAGGAGTCCGGTAAGAAAAAAAACACCGGCCGATATAATGGCCAAATTCTCAGCGGTCATAACAAATTATCCTCGGCGTAAGGTAAGTAAAGAATAGCGACCGCTTTTGCGGCTGTTTTATAGCAAGGGGCAAACCTTAGCTTAACACCGGAGCTGGCAGCGCTTGCGACAAGGATTTACGAAAAGGACTTAAATCAACCTAGCGCCGTAGATTAACAGTCTTCGAGACCGCTCTCTAATGTAAATAGCCGCAGATAGCCAATGACAACCAAAATCAGAACATCAGCGATACACCCAGACAGAGCCGGCAATTTTGTCTTTTTGTCCTTAACATCCGTAAACTAGCGCTCTTCTGAAAATACTCCTCTGTGAAATCGTTTTTATGCACACACTTGCACAGCTTCAGTCCGGCGAATTAGCCGGTGTTCAGCGCCTGAGCTTGGCAGCAGGTTTACGTGAATTTCCGCTTGAGATTTTGTCACTGGCAGATAGCCTGGAAATTCTTGATCTGTCTAATAATCAGCTGACGACCTTGCCGGCGTCACTCGCGCAACTGACTAAGCTGAAAATTATTTTTGCCTCAAATAACCACTTTACCGCTCTGCCAGATGTGCTGGGGGAATGTGAAAATTTGGAAATGGTAGGCTTTAAAGCCAATAAGATACACACCGTGTCGGCTAGCGCACTGCCAGCCAAGCTGCGATGGCTAACGCTAACCGACAACCACATAGCGTCTCTACCAGAAGCGCTGGGCGAGCGACCGCGCCTACAAAAATTACTACTCGCAGGGAATAGACTTCGTGAACTTCCAGAATCTCTAAGGCAGTGCAAAGATCTACAGTTAGTGCGTATCTCTGCCAACCAACTTACCGCCTTTCCAGCGCAAATATCCGATCTGCCTAAACTGGCCTGGATCGCTTTTTCGGGCAATCCTTTCAGTCGCTGAAATGATAGCCTGCAGTCTGCGCCGCTAATATCATCATCGAGTTACCGCGTACAGAATGTCCTTGGCCAGGGCGCATCTGGGATTATTTCCAGCGCCAAGTGGATAAGGCCTCAAACCGAGTTTCCAAACGATATTGCGGTGAAAGTATTTAAAGGTACAGTGACCAGCGATGGCTACCCTGAAGATGAAATGCAGGCGTGCTTAAAAGTGGGCAGTCATACCAATCTGGTCAGTTCCCTAGCGCAAGTTAAGGAGGCCAACTACTTAGCCTTAGTGATGCGTTTGATTCCAGCGCAGTTTCATAATTTGGGATTACCGCCGAGTTTAGAGAGCTGCACCCGCGACACCTTTCCGACCGGTTTCACCTTGTCGATAGAGAAAATAGCAACGGTCATTGAACAGCTGCGAGGGGTGTTTGTGCATTTGCATGCCGCTCTGGTTTGTCACGGCGATCTGTATGCCCACAACACCTTGGTAGATGAGCAAGATAATGTGTTATTCGGTGATTTTGGCGCAGCGAGCATGTACCACATGTTGAGTGAGTCGCAGCAGCAACTCATTAAAACAATTGAGCGCCGTGCGCTGGCTTATTTTATTGATGATCTTTTAGAGGTTTGCGCCCAAGATGATAGGCAGAGTGATCAATATCAAGATCTGAAACGGGAGAGCAGTCAGGCATTCGGCTAGGCTACCCAGTCTAAGACCAATGCATTGCCTCAAGCACCATTAAAAAACCAGGTTTGGCGCAAGCTAAATAATATAAGCTTGCAGCCGATTTATAGATTACAACAGGAGTCGATATGCGCTTATATTTATTGGTATTACTCAGTGCGTTGCTGATGGCTTGTGGTGGTATATAATTGCAGCCTAGCTGTTGGCGGGTACAGGCAGGCTAACAGCTTCGTCTTGATGGCCTGGCGCTTTCCGCCATAGCTTTTGTCGAGGAAATTTTTAACAATTAAGGTATTCTGGCACAGGCGGCTGCCCGGCCGAGCTTGGCTTCGGTAAACTCATCATCGATTCTGGAAATACTGCGCACTGTTTGACTTTTAAACATATATATCGGGTGTCTCATCCTTTAACATTTATGGTGATTTAAACATTGCCTATATCGCATAGATCTAAGTATATCTTTAGCCCAGCCACCTTATTCATCACGCATCTCGCCGCATCACGATAAACTACTATAATACCGGAACTGTAATATTCGGCGACTTAGTCTTATCAGATTTTCGCCACTGATAATAGGAGATAACGTGTCTTAAACCACCTTGCATCCAAATCTGGTGGGTGTTCTGGACGAGTATAATAACGCAGCTTAGGTCCTAGTGAGATAAGGCCAAAATTGCTCCTGCTTTATAAGCCAGCAGCAGTCGCTCTTTTAGTATTTAAGGCCTGCTGGATTTGCGTATTTTTTGTAGCGTCAAGCGGGTAGCGTCTGATAATAATAGGCACTATGCAAAACAATGCCGTCAGCAAGGGGCCGCCTAAGATAGCCAGTTTATTAATAGTCTCTGGGGCGACTTCACTGGGCGGCATCCCGACTGGAAATGCGATTGCGTCCAAGGCGATACCGGCAAAAAAACTCCCCAGGCCAAAACCAGCCTTAACGGCAAAAGACGAAGCGGCGAAAAAGAGGCCCTCCTCCCGTTTACTGGTATGCAATTCGTGCTGATCGACAGTATCAGTGAGCATGGAGTCCAATAATATGCCGAAGGCGATCATGAATCCGCCTGAGCTCATGTTAAAGAAATAGACTAGGAATACTTTTTCGCTGAGTGAAAATGTGTCGATGGCGCCAAGTAAAAATAAGATTAATGGCACCGAGGACAATGTCGCACCTAATGCCGCGCAGTATGCAGCAGCAAGACGCTTATCAAGCCGTAGCGAAATAGCTTGGGCAATGCTCGACGCTGCGAGCATACCAAAAATTGGTGATGTTGAAATAAGTGCTAGGTTCTCGGAGGAAAACCCAAACACATAGCTTGCTATGTAAACGATTAACGTTAGGCTCACACCAGCGAGGCTATAAAAACTCAACTTGGTCATAAACAGTGCTCTAAAGGCCTGTTCGCGTAAGGTTTGGAACACCACAATGACCGCAAGGCTGGGATGGCGCTCAGGTTTCGGGCTATTTGGTGAGTGAAGGTGGGGGATAACTTTGCGGGTTGCAATAACACACCACAGCATCGCCGTTGTTGCCAGGGCACCGACAAATATACCGAAGCGTGGGTAATTATCTGCGTTCAGCATCCCATTGGCATATTCGGCGGTAGTTGGAAAAAATAAGCCATAGCCAATAACCGATACTATAAGCGAGCCAAACCCCGCAAAAAACACCCGATAGCCGATTAGTGAGGTTCGCTCGTGATAATCACTTACTAATTCTGCCCCCAAGGCTAAATAGGGAATGAGGAATAAAGTTTGTATTACGCGCACGCTTATCGCCCAGAATAAATACCAGCAGAACAGTCCCAACTGGCTTAGGTCTGCGGGGGGATTAAAGAGCAATATCACCATAACTGGGAACGCGAGTGCGCCGGCGAGCATAAATGGGTGCCTGCGGCCCCAACGCGACCGCCAATTGTCTGAAATTTGGCCAACCATTGGGTCGCTTAATGCGTCGAGTGACAAGGCGATCATTGTGGCAAGCCCGGCTAAGCCACCCGCTAAACCGAGCACCTGATTGTAGTAAAAAAATAGAAATGAGACACCAGCGGCGGCCATTACACCGCCGGACATCTGCCCAATTCCATATCCTAATTTGCTACTCGCTTTCATTCAAATTCCCTCTACCATTAATTCTCTCAGCGTCGCGTTCATCTCTCCGAGATTCACCCTATTTTGGATTTATTCATTTTCAGTAACATCTGGAAATAGGATCTGCAGCGATTATTTATACGTCTAGAGGCCCTAACGGCTTGCGATGGCTTTGTGTCACTGGCTATCGCTATGGTGCAAGGCGTTGAGGCCGAAGATTAAATACATACCGCTCACAGCCTTAGGGGCTATATTTATTATTGATTTCTTGTATGCGTTACGCCTTTATTATAATAAGAATGGTAGCGGCGGCCTTGACGCGAAAACAGGACGTGGCACGTCCGGTCATAGAGCTGGGAGGGCAGTTTTGATGTTGGTGTTAGCACCGAATAACCGTTGGTGCGGATTTTAATACCGGGTAAAACGTTCCAAGAAGTGTATTGCGATAGAGTATTAAAGCTTTGCTGATCTCTCATTAAAACTGAGAGAGTATTCCGTAATCTTGCTGCCCAGTATGTGCAAGCCGCTATAAAGTAGCGCGGTTAGCGCCACTAATTTATAGTTCAATCAAAACAGAAAAGTAAATGGTCTTGAGCTCAACGCATATTTGACAGAACTGTTTGCAAGCCTGCCGAGCGCATCAAGCGATGAAGAATCGCGGGCATTGCCACCAGAGAACGTCTCGCTAGTATAGAGTGTGGTTTATTGACCGCTTACGAAAAAAGTACTTTTTCTACTGAGACTACCGCTCCAAACGTCTATACAACAGGAGGGATAGATTGCCGCTAATGAGAAACACCACGTACCGAGATTTCCTAAATAATAGAACATGAATAGACGAATTTGACAAAGATTTCACACTCAGCGCCCCTACCCATCCACTGGACATGCCGCGTCGTGGTATATCATCAGCCTTAGATTAGAATTCGACGACAATAAATCTCTCGATTGAGGGAATAACTAGCGGTAACTCGTCTTCTCTATCGTTAAAAATATAGTGCAATAGATAGTAAGCCTCTAATTTTTAGCTAATTTTCACAACTATCTATTTACAAGAATAAATAACAAAAATTATCGGCAAGCCAAAGCTATAAAGTTATATTCCTAGTGGGCAATCAATAATAATGGATAAGCATAATGAATTTTAAACGCATTATTACGACGATCACTTTTGGCGCCTTGCTCACCAATGTAATAACAGTGCATTCAAACATGAGAGTTATAGAAGAGGTCATCGTTACAGCCCAAAAGAAGGCACAAAATCTTCAAGATGTACCTATTTCAGTTTCCTCTTTTGACCGCGACTTTATTACTGATCTCGGCGTCACCGATATCGGTCAGCTCGTGCAATACACACCGAATGTTAAATTCGACAACTCCTTCGGCGGTGCGGCTCTGCTGACAATTCGGGGCTTCGGCACACCGCCTTTAGCAAACGGATTAGAACCTTCCGTTGGTTTGACTATTGACGATGTGTTTTATGGCAGATCCTACTTCATTAATGATGCCAATTTTGATCTGGAACAAATGGAAGTATTGCGTGGGCCGCAGGGAACACTGTACGGTAAAAACACAATTGCAGGAGTTTTTAGCATACGCACAAGGGACCCTGGGGTTGAAAACACGGCCTATTTTAACGCCGGTCGAGCAGACTATGACGAAGTACATTTACAGGCAGGAGCATCAATTGAGCTTATCGAGGATGTACTTGCGGCTCGAATCTCCCTTCGCTCAAGAAATCGCGACAGCCATTTATTCAATACAGCTCGAAATGAACAAAATACAAATCTAGATTACTCCAAACGGCTAAAGCTTAAATGGTTTATCTCAGACACCTCAGACTTGCTATTTAATGCATGGACCTCAAAAAATAGGCAGGTAGGCTTAATCTTGCAGCTTAAAAAGGCCAACGAAAGGTCGATGGAAGAATTCCGAAAAAAAGACCCCTTGGTTGAGGCGGAAGAGTATAACAATTTAACATCTATGAATCGTGACACATTTTCAAAACGTGACACAAAGACTTTCAGCGTGAAATATTCAAAGGAATTGGGCTCACCATCCTTTTTTAACGACTTAGCAATGAATCTAATTTTCTCTCGATCTAAAGCGATGATTATTCAGGGCATAGACGGCGATTTCTCACCTATTGATTTTATTGACTTCGGCACCGACAAGCCTAGCCGTTACGAACAAGATCAGCTTGAACTTCGATTCAATGGTGGCTTACCGGCCCCCTTTGATATTGGTTTAGGGGTTGATTTTGTGGCTGGAGTATTTATCTCTGAAAGCGAGCAAAGTGCAAGCGTACGTCAAACCAATGGCGCTGGTTTTGCCTCTTATATTGTCGGTGCTGGCGCTATTTTCAACCCCTTTCCGGGCGTGTCCTTACCCGGGCCAGGCGTGCCCGATATCGACGACGAGGACCAAGCAGAGACACTGCATTCTTCCACCGATGTTGACTCAGAAAGTATCGCTTGGTTTATGCAATATGACTGGTTTGCCTCGGATTCAATAACTGTAACATTTGGCCTACGTTACGGTGAGGACTGGCGCTATGGCCATGTCGTGTCGTACCGCGACGGCCTACCCGGTGCAGCCCCTGTCACCACTGGCCAGACCAACTACAATTTATTTATTGAAGATACCGATTATGATTTTACTCCGAAGTTGACCCTCAGTTGGCAAGCACTTGACGATCTCACTCTTTTTGCAACAGCAACCGAAGGCTTTAAAAGCGGCGGTTTTGCTGCCGGCGTTTTCCGCGATGACAATCTGACCTTTGAACCAGAACAAGCCACCGCCTACGAGATGGGGTTTAAGAGCAAATGGCTAGGTGGATCTTTAATTGTTAACGGAGCAATCTACCACACGAGCTATCAGAACTTACAGGTTCAAAATTTTGATGGTCGCTCTATCTTTGTTAAGAATGCAGCAGATGCTGAAGCGAAGGGCTTTGAATTCGATTTTTTCTGGCTACCACCCGTTCCTTATATGTCCATAGGCGGTAGCGCTGGCTTTGTCGATGCAAGCTATATTGAGTATTTGTGCGCACCAGTCAACGCAACTCAGGCAAGTAATACTACTGCCAACGGCGATGACTCCTGTTACAACGATGCCACTGGCTCTAAAGATGAGCCCTTGGCCCCATCTTTCCAAGACTTGTCGGGGGCGCCATTGGCCTATGCACCAAAGGCCAGCGCAAGTCTCTACAATACCTTAACAGTCCCGCTTTTTGATCTTGGAATAAATGTCATTTTCGGTATTGATGCACTGTATCAAGGCGAACACTTTATTGATACCGACAACGATCCCAACGCATTTCAAGAAGCAACTACCAAATTCAATACCCGGTTGGGATTAAAAGCAGATGACGGTCATTGGTCGTTCATTCTTAATGTTCGAAACCTGACCGAAGAAAAAGAATCTGTTCTAGTTATTGATCAGCCACTGATACCGGGAAACTATGTGTCAGCCGCTTTGCCGCACAAGACTTTCTATCAGCTCGACTTTAAATACGAGTATAGGTAACAGCATAGAAATAGGGCGACGCACGTCAAAAATTTATTTCCGAGGCACTATCATTATGAATTCAAGAATATCAGCATTATATAAAACGCTTTTCTTAAATGCTGCTCTCATCCTTACCGTTGCAGCGCCGCAATGGGTAGTGGCAGCAAGCCTATCAGAAGTAGATCGACAAACTATTACCATTTGGAGTCAGGGCGTGCGTTTGGAGGCTGATCTATACAAACCGAAAGACCTTAAAGACAAGGTAAAATTACCCGGACTATTACTGGTACCCGGTTGGGGTGGAAGTAAAAACAATCTTCAGAAAAATTTTGCACCTCATTTTGCAAAGCAGGGATTTATCGTACTGGCATTTGATTTTAAAAGCTGGGGGAAGAGCGATGGACCTGTCGTACCGAGTGAGCCCATGACCACCAGTGAGGAATCGGTAGAAGTGGCATTGAAAGCAACCCATTACCGTAAAGTAATCAACCCTCTGTCTATGTCAGAAGACGTCCGCGCGGCATTACACTACCTTGGCAGCGAGCCGCAAGTTATGCCAAATAATTTGGGCATTTGGGGAACCAGTATGGGTGGCGCCATTGCGTTGGTAACGGCCGCGACAGATGATCGAATTAAAGCCTATATTAGTCAAATGGGTCCCGTAAACTACAAACACAATTTGAAAAGCATTCCTGATACACGAATTCGCTATGCTGAAGCAATGATTGCGAGAGGAAAATTACCGCCTTTTCCAGGACCAGACGGCACAAAGAATCCCGAATTAAGAGGTTACCCTGACTGGGTTGCGATGAAGCGATTTAACCCAATGTCTTACCTCGACAGTTTGAGAGCGCCAACTTTAATTATCGATGCAGAGCAAGAAACCCTATTCGACATTAAACAAAATGGCCAATTAATGCATAATATGATTAAGGGGCGCGTAGATTCACGGTATGTTGTATATCCTGTGAAACACTACGACATGTACGAAGGTAAGTATTTAAATGCCGCCAGAATGGAAGCAATTGCGTGGTTTGTGAAGCATCTTAAAAAGTGAACTGTAGCCGGGAATTTAAAGAGGTCCATAAATAGCAACAGCGGCTTTACTATGTCGACGATTTTAGCCTAGGTGACAAAAGGAATAGCTTGGCTGAAGCACAGTTCACTCAACAGACCTCAGATATTGCAGCGTCTCTAGACACCCAGCGCAGTTTCATAATTTGGGATTACCGCCGAGTTTAGAGAGCTGCACCCGCGACACCTTTCCGACCGGTTTCACCTTGTCGATAGAGAAAATAGCAACGGTCATTGAACAGCTGCGAGGGGTGTTTGTGCATTTGCATGCCGCTCTGGTTTGTCACGGCGATCTGTATGCCCACAACACCTTGGTAGATGAGCAAGATAATGTGTTATTCGGTGATTTTGGCGCAGCGAGCATGTACCACATGTTGAGTGAGTCGCAGCAGCAACTCATTAAAACAATTGAGCGCCGTGCGCTGGCTTATTTTATTGATGATCTTTTAGAGGTTTGCGCCCAAGATGATAGGCAGAGTGATCAATATCAAGATCTGAAACGGGAGAGCAGTCAGGCATTCGGCTAGGCTACCCAGTCTAAGACCAATGCATTGCCTCAAGCACCATTAAAAAACCAGGTTTGGCGCAAGCTAAATAATATAAGCTTGCAGCCGATTTATAGATTACAACAGGAGTCGATATGCGCTTATATTTATTGGTATTACTCAGTGCGTTGCTGATGGCTTGTGGTGGTTACTCTAGCCCTAATAGCGCCGCTACGGCGAGTGGATTAGCATCATGGCCAGTTTCGCAGCAGGGTGAAAACCCGCCTCCAGCCCCTGAGCAATTCGAGCCTATTGTCACTAACGGCGATGAACTCGCCA
>JBKEFB010000047.1:0-20596 GCA_046712405.1 Zhongshania sp.
CAGGGCCGTCGGGAAGATCAGAGGGGACATATAATAAATAGCTTTCTTGCTCATCGCCGCTTTGCACTCCTGCATTCCAAGCATCAATAAGCGGCGCTTCCGCCTCGTCACTAAGATACGGATACCTGATCTCGTGATCCTGTGTTGGGAACGTATTACACGTCCCGTAAATCTCATCCAAAGCACTAGATGGATATGTGCTTGGCGCTGCACCCCCACAAGCACTGAGACTAAAAACGATAAGCAGCGAAGTGAGACGGGTATAAAAACCAATATTTACTGGGTACTGCATAACTCTTTAAGTCCTTTTATTTATGCCTGACAGTATGCATATTAGCAGGGGAAACAATCTTCCAATTCACTCCAGCAGCGGGTAAAGGGATCAAGAGATCAAGAGATCAGAGTAGCTCAATTATAAAAATTCAGCAGACTGACTCATTTTATGAGCCAGTCCTGAGACCTTAAGACAGCCTACTTTTTGCGTTTGGGCAAAGTTCCCATGGTTTTACAAATAATGCTCAGCATCACCTCATCGGCACCACCACCAATGGAGGTCAAACGGGTATCGCGAAAGGCGCGTGCTATTGGGTTATCCCACATATAGCCCATGCCGCCCCAATACTGCATACAGCTATCGGTGACTTCACGGAGCAGGCGACCCGCCTTTAGCTTTGCCATAGACGCTTTACGGGTAACATCTACGCCATTGAGGTATTCCTCTACGGCATTAAGCGTCAGTGCGCGCAGCGCTTCCACTTCTGTTTGTAGTTCGGCCAAGCGAAAATGCACTACTTGATTATCTAACACCGGCTGGCCAAATATTTGACGCTCTCGGGTGTAGTCTATGGTTTTATTAATACAATCTTCCATCGCTTTTAAACTGCCGGCGGCGGCAAACAAACGCTCTTCTTGAAATTGGAGCATTTGGTAGATAAAGCCATGACCTTCTTCGCCAATCAGATTTTTTTGCGGCACTCGTACATCGTCAAAGAATACCTGTGCAGTATCGGATGAGCGCATTCCCAATTTATTTAATTTTTCAGAGAATGAAATACCCGGTGTATTAGTGGGCACCACGATAAGTGACTTATTTAGATGAGGCTTGTCATCACTGGTATTGGCCAGCAGACACAAATAATCTGCCTGCGTGGAATTGGTAATCCACATTTTAGAACCATTGATCACGTAGTCATCGCCATCTTTTTTGGCGGTAGTTTTAATGGCCGACACATCTGAGCCGGCGTGCGGTTCACTAACAGCAATAGAAAATACCGCGTCACCAGCGATCGCTGGCGCCAAAAACTCTTTGCACAAAGCATCACTACCAAAACGCGCCAGTGCCGGTGTTGCCATGTCGGTCTGCACACCAATCGCCATCGCCACACCACCGGTTGCGATACGACCCAACTCTTCAGAAAATACAATCTGGTAGCTATAGTCTAGTCCCATACCACCATGTTCAATGGGCTTACAGATACCCAACAGACCGAGATCACCCATCTTTTTGAACAGTTTATGGGCCGGAAATATGCCGTCCGCTTCCCACTGGTCAGCATGGGGATTAATCTCGGTATCAATGAACTTTGCTATGGTTTGGCGAATTGCTTCGTGCTCTTCTGTCAGTATCATTTTTTACTCCGCAATAATATGTATTAGGGATATATGTCTTAAGCAAACAAATCTGGAATGTTCTCAAAGGGATAGGGAGCCGGTAAAAATAGCGACTTATCTTTACCCATTGGTTCGACCTTTTGAAAGGCCGGGCGAGCCATCATGCGCTGCATATAATCGAGCACCTGTGGCTCATAAAACTGTGATAGCCCCAGTCCATGACCAAGATACAGCGCGTAGACAATGGCAATATCAGCCACGGTAAAACGGCCGTCACATAAAAATTCGCGATCGTCCATATGGGTGTTGAGACGCCTAAGGCGCGCTAGAAACCACTTGTAGTAGTCTTTCACTACCTGCGGTTGGCGGCGATCCATAAGCTCTAATTGCGAATAACGCAGCACCAGCGTTTGCGGGAACGTTAAGGTAGCATCGCTGTGGAATAACCAGTTCAGGTAGTCACCGTACTCAGGGTGGTCCGCTTTTAAACCAAAGTCATAGCACTGATAACGCTCAACCAGATATAGGCCAATGGCTGAAGACTCGGTCATATGAGTTTCGCCATCGACAAAATACGGTACCGTCCCCAGCGAGTTTACTTCTAGAAATTCGCGCTGAAACATACGCGGCGGAAACGCTAATACCTCAAGGTCATACTCTATGCCCATTTCTTCCAGAGCCCACAAGGCCCGCAATGAGCGAGCGGTATAGCAATGCCAAAGTTTAGGTAGATTAGTCGGTGTCATATCAAGTCCTGTTAAAACTGGTATTGACGCGCCGCAAGGTCGCGCATTATTTCTTCTGAACCGCCGCCAATCGCATTAACGCGAACTTCGCGATAAAAACGTTCGACTCGATTGCCACGCAAATAACTAGCGCCACCCAATATTTGACTGGCCTCGCGAGCGCAGTATTCCATGGTTTCACTGGCCTGCACCTTGGCCATTGCCAAGTCGCCGGGGTCACAGCGCCCGTCGATATAAGCTTGCGTTAGATACTGAAGATAGGTTTGAGTAGCATTGAGCTTTTGCTTCATGGTCGCAATTTTATGACGAATCACTTGATGATCCGCCAGCCGCTTGCCAAAGGTTTTACGCTGCTGCGCCCATACAACTGCGTCTTCTAGGCAAGCCCGCGCCGCCGCCTCCATGGTCACAGCCAAACTGAGCCGCTCTGGGTTAAAGTTGGTCATAATAACCCAAAAGCCCTTGCCCTCTTCACCTAACAAATTCTCGACCGGCACCCGTACATTATCGAAGTAAATCGTGCCGGTATCTGCGCACCACCAACCCTGTTTGCGGTCCAGCGGCGTTCTCGCCACACCCGGTAAATCAGTGGGAATCAATAACATGGAAACGCCACGGCCACCCTCACCACCGGTTCGCACGGCAGTAGACACCCAGTCGGCATTCATCACGCCAGAAATAAACGTCTTACTACCGTTAACAATATAATGATCACCATCGCGCACAGCGGTAGTGGTGAGATTGGCCACGTCGGAACCACCAGAGGGCTCGGTAATCCCGAGTGAGATACGCTTTTCTCCAGCTAATACCTTGGGCGCAACCATCTCTTTAATCGCGTCGCTGCCGTAATTAATCACCGGCGGCAGGCCAATGCCGTGAATAAGCAGATTACTGATTAAGCCCCCAGCAGATCCAGCCCGGGTAAACTCTTCATTGCAGATATTAATATGCCACTGATCGATGCCTTCGGAGATACCGCCGTAAACCTCCGGGTAGCCCATTTGCATAACACCAATTTCTGCAGCTTTGCGCCACAGCTCGTCAGGTATTTTACAGGCCTCTTCCCAGTCATCCAGAAATGGCACCACTTCTTTTTCCAGCCATTTGCGAAGCTGTGTGCGCCACTCTTCATGCTCGGGTCGCAAATACGGATTAAACATCCTTGCGCTATCAAAACTGAGAGACATTAATCTTCCTTATTAAAGTAAAGCTGTCGGCTTAGTCTATACATATGGACGATAATGGCTTGGGAATTGGTGCCAGCGAAGTCGGGAATTGGTGCCAGCGCCGGAGGATTATTTCTTGCGGAAATCTCTGGGGGAGACGTCATACCAGCCGCGAAAGGCCGCCGAGAAAGAGCTTTGATCCATATACCCTAGCAAAAAGGCAATATCAGTAATACTCAGACGCTCATCGGCCAAATACTGTTGGGCAAGCTCTGCGCGCAACTCCTTCAGTATTTGTAGAAACTGGGTGCCCTGCTCAGCTAGGCGCCGCTGCAAGGTACGCCTGGAGATGTTGAGTGCCGCCGCGACCTTATCCACGCCCATATCGCCACTCGGCAATAACCGCAATAAGGTTTTGCGCAAGGCGATAACAAAATCGCTGCTTGTACTATTTTCTTCAAATAAGTGCCGAATTGGCTGCGCTAAAACCTGACCCCAGCCGGCGTTTAAACCGATGAGGGGATAACCTAAACAGGCGAGATCCAGATACAGACTGCTTACCGGCTGATCAAATTTTAAATTGTCGCCAAACTGCTGCCGCAACAAAGTCAGATCCTGTGGCCGCGCATAAGTAAAATGCGCCGCGCGCACCGGAATCGGCTGAACACATACCGAATTGACAATGGCAGCGGCTACACCCAAGGAGGAGTCTGACAAATAACGCTGCGAGTACGTTGCTTCTTCCAAGGGCTGCCAATCCAAGCGGATAAACTGCTCGTGGCGCCGCACTTTTACTTCACCAATGTCACCGACAATACGCAGTACACTGGGCATCACGTTTAAATATTCTTTAAAGGTGCGACAACCCGAACAGGCATACAGCTGCAGATTTAGAAGATTGATATAGTCGATACGCCCAACATACAGACCAATGTCGGGGTTATTGGTGGAGCGCGCCACGCAGTCGTACAAGCTAAATAGGTCTGCTACCGGAACTCGCTGATCACTATCAGTCTCCACCGGCTTAATACCGACTTCGCTAACAAGCTGATCAAGGTCTGCGCCCAAGGTCTTCGCGGCCTGAAAAAGTGTGTTCACAGCAGAACTATTCACCGACCACGATCGCCGCACCTCCGCACTTGAGCGCGGCACAGAAGTTAACTTATTTGATGCATCATCGGTAAGTGACATTAGCATTCTAACTAGCCTTCAATGCCTGAGTGTAAGCGTTCTATTTAAAAACCCAAATATGGGGCCCTGAGCACAAGAATCTGGTTTAGCCAGATTATACCGCGAACTTTAGTACCAAGCGGCTCAAAAGTCGCGGCTAAGCACCAATACAACGTTGGCAGTCACCACAGTCAGGTTCGAGCAACAGTGATACTCCACTATCATGTTTGGCATGCTAACATTGCACGCACTAACCACGCCTTAAATTTGCACAGATGTTTTACAACACAACAAAGAGAAAGGGACACGAGGATATGAAGGCCTTTGAGTTTCACACCACAAAATCTGTTATTGTTGAACGCGGCGCCGCTGCACAGCTAGCCGATCGTATCCGCGATATGGCCTGCCAGTCAGTCATGATTGTCAGTGATCCCGGCGTTGTAAAAGCAGGACTGCTAGATGCCACTCTGGCTAATTTCAGAAACTTAAATATTCAGGTCTCGGTGTTTGCCGATGTTGTCGCAGACCCGCCTGAATCAGTCATTCTAAGTGGCATAGAGGCCGCCCAACAGCAGTGTGCCGATTGTATTATCGGTTTTGGCGGCGGCAGTTCTATGGATGTTGCCAAGCTGATAGCCCTGCTAGCGAATAACGAACAAACACTGGCCGAGGTTTACGGCGTGAATGCCGCAAAAGGCCAGCGACTGTCGCTGGTGTTAATCCCCACAACCGCCGGAACCGGATCAGAAGTCACCGCCATCGCCATTGTCACCACCGGCGAAAACGAAAAAAAGGGCGTGGTGTCGCCGTTGTTGCTACCCGATATTGCCCTGCTCGATGCCGAGTTAACAATAGGCTTACCCAGTCATGTGACCGCCGCCACCGGCATAGATGCGATGGTACACGCCATAGAAGCTTTCACCAGCAAACGCCTCAAGAACCCAATTTCAGATAGCCTCGCCAAAGATGCGCTGCGACTGCTGTCTGCCAATATTCATACCGCCTGCCAGCACGGAGACAATATTCAAGCCCGTGAAAATATGCTGCTCGGCTCCTGCTTAGCCGGCATGGCCTTTGCCAATGCGCCGGTGGGCGGCGTCCATGCCCTAGCCTATCCAGTGGGTGCACGCTTTCATGTGCCCCATGGCCTGTCTAACTCATTAATGCTGAATGCCGTGCTGCGCTTTAATTTACGCGATGCCGAACATATGTATGCAGAATTGGCCGACGTGGTATTTCCCGCCGCCACCGGCGCGCCGCAAATCCGGGCGCTGTCACTGCTTAATTACCTAAAAGACTTGGCCGGTGAACTCGGCATTGCTAAATCGCTGCGTGAAGTTGGCATCAGTGAAGACGATATCGCCCAGCTTGCAGAAGACGCCATGAAACAGAGCCGCCTACTGATCAACAACCCCCGCGAGATCCATTTAGCGGATGCTACCGCACTCTACAAGGAATCACTGTGAGCGATAAAGCAACGATTCCCAGCCGCGCAGTTTTTTCACATTTTTCAGAAATGCAAACTCGCTGGCATGATAACGACGTCTATCAACACGTTAATAACGTGGTGTATTATTCCTTTTTTGACACCGCCGTAAATCAGCATTTAATTAATAGCGGCGCACTCAACATTGCCAACAGCCCAGCCATCGGCTTAGTGATTGAAACCCAATGCCGGTACTTTTCCGCGGTAAGCTTTCCTGACTTGATCGTGGTTGGTATAAAAGTGGAACATCTTGGCAACAGCAGCGTTCGCTACCAAACCGCCATCTTTCGGAATGACGAAGACAGCGCATCGGCGGTCGGCAACTTTGTTCACGTATACGTTGATCGCAACACCAATAAGCCAGTCAGAATTCCGGATAAAGTCAGATCGGTACTAACCGCTCTCATCTGCGAATAGCTACTCGCAAGAAACTAAATCTGAGTGTCACAAGCAAATTGGAGTAACCATGTCAGACGGACTCAAGAACTTACTTGACCTGCTAACACTCGAAAAAATTGACGAGAATATCTATCGCGGCCAATCCGAAGCCACTGACTGGGGCCGGGTCTACGGTGGTCAGGTAATCGCCCAAGCACTGTCAGCCGCAGCGCAACAGGTTGCGCCCGACCGCCATATTCATTCATTCCATAGCTACTTTTTGAGACCCGGAAACCCTGACTACCCCATCATCTTTGAGGTGGAAAGTAATCTAGACGCCGGCACCATCTCTAACCGCAGAGTAAAGGCCGTGCAGCGCGGGCAAACTATCTTTTTCATGACCAGTTCCTTTCAGCTCAACATCGACAGTTTCGACCACCAGAGTGAAATGCCAGCAGTACCACCGCCAGATGATTTACCCCATGAATTAGAACTGCGTGAAGAAGATCTGCGCTTTGCCCCACAAGAGAGGCCACCCAGATTTAACGGTGTGCGCGCCATTGATTTCCGTACCGTTAACTACGAAGACCTGACGCAGCCTCACAAAAGTCCGCCCACAAAACAAACGTGGATGCGCCCCAATGGTCTCTTACCAAACGACCCCCGCATCCACAATTACGTGCTTGCCTACGCTTCAGACTTTTTCTTTTTAGCCACCGCCACCCAACCTCATGAAGTGTCGTTATTAACCGAAGACTTGCGCATGGCAACTATCGACCACAGCATGTGGTTTCATCGGCCCTTCGATTTTAATGATTGGCTGCTATACGAAATAGACAGCCCTAGCGCTTCTAACGGTCGAGGCTTTGTGCGCGGAAAAATTTATGACCGTGCAGGACGGCTAGTAGCGAGCAGCGCCCAAGAAGGCATAATGCGTAAAAAACGGAGCAGTTAAGCGCACGGCATTAGGTAAATCTAGCGGCAGAAAGGCTAAAACTAAGCGAGCATGATCCCATAAAGATAGATTGTCTAAGTTCAATACTGTGGCGCATAGACCCATTGGCCCAGATAGGAAGAGAGAAATATACACGTGGATCTTCCATCAGTTATGTGTGTGCCTGCCTTTAAAAATTCTATTAATATTAATCTAATCTTTGATGAAAACGACTTCAGAGAAAGATCAAGGCTGGGTTAAAGACGTCGGGCTAGGATTGCGTCTCTTCCCTACCCGAACTGAAATAAAGAAGAGGGGTAATATGATGGACTTCATGTCGATTTACTTAAGCAACTGGATCGCAGCGACGGAATCTCTGGCTACCAGCGGCGGGTCACAACAGAAAAACGCTTTTAGGCTGCGGTCTTAACGACTTGTAAATTTAATAGCACGAATTGGTAACATGACGACTCTTATCGGCATTTTTTTATTCCAGCATTAAAAATTCTACTTTCTAAATTGTTTAAAATCGGCGGGACGCTTCTCCATAATAGCTACTACCCCTTCAATATTTTCTGGTGTCCCCGCCAGCCGCGACATGCCTTCGGCTTCACCGCCCATTGCAGAATGAATAGCGGCGCGGTGCACATTGCGCATTAATTTTTTAGTTTCCACCAGAGACGAAATAGACCAATGTGCAATTTCACGGGCCTTAGCCATGGCTTTTTCTAAGAGTTGGTCATCATCAAAACATGCGGTGGCAATGCCCACTTCAACTGCTTTATCGGCGTTAATCCACTCAGAGGTATACATAAGTTCTGCGGCTTTACGGGCGCCAATAATCGCCTGCAGCTGGTAGCTACTTCCCCATTCAGGCACTAGGCCAAGTGCGGTAAACGGAAAGCGCAAGCGTAAACTGCTACCCACATAAACCACATCAGTATGCAGCAATAGGGTTGCACCACCGCCCACCGCCACACCGCGCGCTGCACTGACAACTGGTTTATCAAAATCTACCAGGGCCTTGGCTGATGATTCAAAGGGGTGCTCACCGTCGGCATCTGCAAAATTATTAAGATCAACGCCAGACGAGAAATCAGACCCGGCACCGGTGATCACTACACAGGCAACACTCGGGTCAGTATTTGCCGTTGTAAGAGCATCTCTGAAGGCCAGCCACTGCTCATTATTAAAGGCATTCTTTTTACGCGGACGATTTAAGGTTAATAGTAATACACCGTCATCATCCAGCTGCTGTAATAGCGTGTCGCTCATAATCTTCTCTTTATTATTTAATTTAGGGAGAGCTGGTTCGCTCTGCTTAACTGCAAAATCTGACTGTATCAGACAGTTCGGCTCTGTCCGTGCGGCAGGCATTCGCTGCATGTTTAGTGTCTTCAAAACCAAAAGACAGTCCGAAAAGCAATTTATTGGCGGGGTCGATATCGAGTTCCTGCCTAACCAAGTCACAGTTGAAGCTCAGTGCCGTCTGCGGGCAGCTAGCCAAACCATGTGCAGCAATACTTAGCATTAGGGTTTGCGCATACATACCTAAATCTGCCGCTTCGCGAAGGCCAAAAGGCTCGGGCAAGAATAAAAAAGCCACATGTGGCGCACCAAAGAACTCGTAGTTCTTCATAAATTGTTCATTGCGCGCCACTTTATTTTCGCGTGTGATGCCCAGGGCATCGTATAGATCTGCCGCTGCCTTATATTGACGCTCTTTGTATGCGCCCTGATATTTGCCATCGTAGGGGAAATCCATTGTCCACTCGCCGGCGCTGAATGCCGGCAAAATTTTACTGCGCAGATTTTCAATACTTTGACCGCTGGCCACCGCCACTTGCCAAGGCTGGGTATTACAGTTTGATGGTGCCCGCTGAGCAAGCCCAAAAATAGACTCTAACTCAGACTGCGCGACAGCTTCTGCCAAGAAAGCCCGCACCGAACGCCGTTCAGTCACTAAGTCAGTAAAGACCTTTAAAAAATCAGTCATTATATTAATCCGCTTGTTTGATCACACCCCCAGCTAAGAGCTGATCTATGTGATTTTGTTCTAGCCCCAAAGACGCCAAGATCGACGCAGAATTTGCGCCTTCAGCGACGGGAGCATGTTGGATTTGCCCTGGCGTTCGCGAAAAACGTGGTGCGGGCGCCGATTGTAAGACATTGTCGCGACGAACAAGATTTTGCCTTGCCACATTATGCGGGAAAGTCTCAGCTTCTTCCAAGTCCAGTATCGGCGCAACGCAGGCATCGCTGCCGTCAAATAAGACTGCCCACTCGTCACGGGTTTTCTCTAAGAACTTGGCAGCCATTTGCGCTCTGCGCGCCGGCCATGCGGTCTTATCCATTTGGGAAAAATAATTACTGCCGCCAAAATCCAAATCTAGAATAGCTAGCATTTGGGTATAGAACTGCGGCTCTATTGCACCCACCGACATGGAGCGGCCATCTTTGCATAAATAGCTTCGGTAAAATGGCGCGCCGCCATCTAGCATATTTTGCTCGCGCTCCAGCTCCCAAAATTGAATACCCCTGAGGCCGTGAATGGTACTCAGCAGCGACACCGTGCCATCACATATTGCAGCATCAATAACTTGGCCAACACCCGACTGCTTTCTTTCCAACAATGCCGCTAGCACACCCAGCAATAAAAACATGGAGCCACCACCAAGATCACCTATGACGTTCAAGGGGGTTGGTGGGGCCTCGCCAGCGCTGCCAAAACCGTCTAATAAACCGGTAATTGCAATGTAGTTGAGATCATGCCCTGCCAGCTTTGCCAGTGGCCCATGCTGTCCCCAGCCGGTCATGCGACCATAAATTAATGCCTTATTACGTTTGGCGCAGTCATCTGGCCCCAGTCCTAGCTTTTCCATCACGCCGGGACGGAAGCACTCTATTAGTACATCGGCGGTTTCTACTAGCTGTAGAACCACCTCAACACCGTCGGGATTTTTAAGATCTACCGCAATCGATTTTCGTCCACGAGCAGTAATATCGCCGGGATGCGCGCCCAAACCGCCGCCAGAAGTGCGATCTATGCGGATGACTTCTGCGCCAAGGTCTGACAATAACATACAGGCATACGGTGCAGGACCTATGCCGGCCATTTCAATAATACGAAAACCTGTGAGTGGCCCGGACATTAATTTTCTCGCTGTGTAAGAAAGGTGTACCTGGAAGGGAACAGCACACAGCGTGGCGGCAATTCAAGACATTGAAACGCCGCCGCACTGCAAAAGAGCTTAGCTGCCGGTAAAGACTGCGGGACGTTTTTCTTTAAAGGCGCGCATACCTTCTTTGGCGTCTTTAGAACCAAAGACCGGACCAGCCAATTCATCAGATTTCTGCATGGCGTCGTCTTCAGCTAAATGTTCAGTGTGCTCACGCAGTGAACGCACCACCGCTTTAATCGCCAGCGGACCATTAGCACATATTTTTTCTGCCAGCTTCTTTGCTTCGTTTAAGGTTTCGCCCTTGGGAACAATACGGTTAATCAATCCAAAATATAGGGCCTGTTGGGCGGTGATATGTTCGCCCAACAGCAAAATTTCAGCGGCCAAACAGTAGGGAATTTGCTTGCGCAAACGAATAGTCGAACCCGACATTGGGTACAAGCCGCGCGCCACTTCAGTTACACCAAAAATGGCATCTTCGGCAGCAACACGAATATCGGTGCCCTGCAGCATCTCGGTACCACCGGCCAGTGCATAGCCCTCTACAGCAAGCAGCAAAGGCTTGGAGGGGCGGTTTTCCCGCAGCAGTGCCTGCCAGTGAATATTGGGCACGGTGGCCATTAAATCAATAAATTCTTGGGTGCTGCCTTGGTCACCATCGGGCCCGACTTTTAAGTCCATCCCGGCGCAAAATGTATCGCCATTGGCGGTAAGGATGGCGCAATATAAACTGTCATCTTCGTCTAATAGACGCCAGGCTTTGTACAAACCCAGTAGCATTTCTGGATTAAACGCATTCTTAGCCTCGGGTCGGTTTAGGGTAACAATTAAGACATTGCCCTCTTGTTCGATGAGGCAGGTTTTAGTACTGATGGCTAATTCAGTGGGCATTTTGGGCTCCGTAAAATGTATTATTACTGCGTAGCAATAAGGGTAGCGAAGCGGCACACGGCTAGTTTGCCATAATGCTCTGCCCCACTGCCATAATGTATTTAGGCCGCAGCGCCTTTACCACTGTCGGCAAATGCCTTGGCGGTTTTATAATCTGGTTTACCACTTGGCGCACGCGGTAGTTCGTCTATTAAATGAATTTCCCTGGGCACTTTGTAGCCCGCAATATGCTTGCGACAGTGCTCTTGAATATTTTCGAGACTTAATTGCGTTCCTTCACGGGCCTGAATAACAGCGCTAACTCGACTACCCCAGCGCTCATCATCAACGCCGACAACGAGAGCGTCAAATATTCCCTTGTGGGCTTTAAGTGCGTCTTCCACTTCTTCGGGGAAGATTTTTTCTCCACCACTATTAATGCAATTAGAACCCCGTCCAAATACGGTGATCGAACCGTCATCCTCAAGCTTGGCGGCATCACCGGTTAGCAGCCAAGTTTTATCTTTAACTTGAATAAAGGTTTTTGCTGTTTTTTCAGGGTCGTTGTAATAACCATTGGGGATATAACCGGCGCGGGCAAAAATACCGGTTTCACCTAATTCCGCATGACGCCACGTGTCGCCCTCAAGGTTTATAAGCACATCCATAAAATCTGTGCGGCTGACATTGCCAAGGCCAGATGCGGTCTTTTTACTGCCGTTATCCATACCCATTTGACCACCCTCGGACGAGCCGAAGCTGTTGGTGATAAAGACATTGGGGAAATGTTTTTTAAAGGCTTCTTGCTTCGCATCAGAGAAGATCGCACCGCCGGAGCCAACATTAAATACCGCGCTTAAATCCCAGCGATCAACATTTGCGTCTAAGGCATCTAGCAGCGGAATAGCCATGGCATCACCAACGATTTGCACCGCGTTCACTTTCTCGTCTTGAATAACCTGCCAAATCACTTCGCCATTAAAAGAGCGTTGATGATTAAGGATTAAAGCGTTGCCCGCTAATAGCTGAATACAGGCATACCACCATGACGCGCCATGCATGAGTGGCGCTAAAGCAATACCGCGCAAGGCGTGTTCAGTAACGCGGCTGGCCATGTCTTCAGGCTTCTCACAGGCGCCTAGGGGTGAAAAGTGGCCACCGCCGCCCATGGCTGCGAAAAACACATTCTGCTGCGGCCACATCACGCCTTTAGGCATGCCAGTGGTGCCACCGGTGTAGAGAATAAAATAGTCATCCCCTGAGCGCTCACCGAAGTTGCGCTCTTTAGATTGGGTTTCTCGCACGGTGTGGTAATCCACTGCATCAATCGTCGCCAGCGGCTCTTCACTATGGTCGGCAACGGCAACACATAATTTCAGTGTCTTGGCAGCGCTGCGAACCTCAGCGATGGCTGGAATAAATTCGCGGTGATGGATACAGGCAACCATATCCGCATTATCAAAAATATATAACAACTCGTCTTTTACATAGCGATAGTTGACGTTGATTGGCACAGCCCGAATTTTAAAACAGGCAAGCATCGCTTCCAGATACTCATTGCAGTTATACATATACAGGCCGACGTGATCGCCAGCATTAACACCCTTAGACAACAAGTACTGGGCCATTTGATTGGCGCCGGCATCCAATTCCGCAAAGCTACAACGGCTCGCTCCGCAAACTAGCGCCTCGCGCTCTGGCACTTTGTCAGCAACAGCTTCAAATAAATCTGCGAGGTTAAATTGCATAGTCATATTCTCAATCCCTTATTATTTTCTGTGCGATATTCGTAAACTATTCTGTAAAAATTCCACACCGCTCGCAACGCTTGTCTTGTTCAGCGCAGTACAAAGTATTCACAAATATAACAACCGCCACCTCGCGCCACCATCCCCCCAAGGGACGAGCCTAGGAGAAGAGCGCTAGATGGCGGCTTAGCGAATTACGGCTTCTCTGAACTCACCACCCACATTGAGAAGAACTGTGCGCCGCCACCATAGGCATGTCCTAGCGCTGTTTTGGCGCCGTCTACCTGATGACCACCGGCTTCGCCACGGACCTGCTGCGCGGCTTCCGCAAAGCGAATCATGCCTGATGCGCCAATGGGGTTAGAACATAGCACGCCACCGGAGCAATTCCAGGGAATATCGCCGCCGTCGAGCAAAGAGGTCGCACCCGCCATGGTCAATTCCCAGCCCTTACCGGGATCGGCAAAGCCAAGGTTTTCAAGCCACATTGGCTCGTACCAAGAAAACGGCACATAGACTTCAGCACAGTCAAAATCTTTACGTGGATTATGAATGCCAGCCTGCGCGTAAACATCTTTGGCGCAATCGATACCTGCCTGCGGATTCACTTGATTACGACCTGCATACATCGTGGGTTCTGAGCGCATTGCCGCGCCGCGTATCCACGCCGGTTTACGAGGTGACTCAGCCGCCAACTCTTCGTTGGCGATAACCATGGCACAGGCACCATCAGACGAGGGACAGGCTTCTAAGAATCTCAGGGGCTCCCACAGCATTGGGCTGTCTTCAACTTCCTTGAGGGTAATATTTGGCAGCTGTAAATGCGCCAATGGGTTTCTAGAGCCGTGCAAACGATCCTTAACCGCCACCTTGATACCCGCGTCGTAGGGAGCATCAGAACGACGCATATACTCACGAATAATCGGGGCGAAATAACCGCCCGCACCGGCATTTAAATGCGGTGAGAAAGGCTGGGGATTAGACAGCGCCCACATTGCATTCGACTCTGACTGTTTCTCATAAGACACAGTCAAAATACGTTTAAACACCCCGCTTTGCACATACGATGCGGCAACGATGGCGGTAGAACCACCCACCGAGCCCGCGGTGTGTACGCGTAACATCGGCTTGCCATTACAGCCCAGTGCGTCGGTTAAATACAATTCAGGCATAATCACGCCTTCAAACATATCCGGCGCCTTGCCAATAATGACCGCGTCGATGTCATCCCAACCTAAACCGGCGTCTTCAAGGGCATTGACCGCGGCTTCGCGCACCATGCCAGCAATGGAAACATCTTTGCGTTTGGTTTTATATTTTGTTTGGCCTACGCCAACAACAGCAGCTAACTGAGCCATTCTTTTGCCTCCAGTACGGTAATCAGGTTTTGTTGCAAGCACGGACCTGATGTCGCGTGGGCAACACCGCGTTTTGCTTCGCCACGAATAATGCGCATGGCAACTTCACCAATACGCGACAAACCTGATGCCATCATCACGTTGCCCGCCAACACACCACCGGATGGATTAATCACGGTGTTGTCGTCTAAGCCCAAAGCCTTTTTAAGAATAATTTCTTGATGACTAAAGGGCGCATACAGCTCGGCAACATCAACCGGACCATTTGCCACACCCGCTGCCTTCGCGGCGATTTCTGTTGATACCGACCGGCTTAAATCACGCGAACCAATGTGATGGGTTTCAATACGGTGATCAATGCCCTTTATCACTGCGAAGGGCTTGCCCCATTCCTTTGCTTTCTCGATGGTGCAGATAATCATGGCGCAGGCGCCATCTGAAATTGGGCAGCAATCATGACGACGCAGTGGCGAAACATAGGTCGCTTCTTTCAATAAGTCAGCAGCGGTCTGATCGCCTTTTAACTGCGCGTAGGGATTATTCGCCAAGGCGTTATTTCTTGAGCGCGCCACGACCTCAGCCATATCGGTCTCGGTAATTTCGCCTGAGTCCAACATCGTTCTCGCCTGCATAGCAGCAAAGGCAATACTATCTACCCATAGCGGTGCGAGGTAATACGGATCGAGTTGTTGAGACAGCACGATGGGAAGTTCACCCGGAGAAGATTTGCCAAAGCCGTATAACAACGCTGACTCAGCTTGCCCCATCTGGATTTTCAGCCAAGCTTCATAAAGCGCCCAGGCTGCATCCATTTCCACATGCGATTCTTTAATCGGTGGCACAGCGCCCAACGCATCAACACCTGCAACAAAGGCAAATGCTGCGCCCTGCTGATAATCACAGCTGCCAGAGCAGGTAAAGTCGACGTCTTGCGCGCTGCTAATTCCCGCTTGCTTAAATACTTCACTGAGCACTGGCATGATCAGCTCTACTTCGTTTTGCGCGCCGGCATCTCGCTGGCAATTTGATTGCGCAAAGGCAACTATTGCAACATCACGCATTTTATCGGCCCTCATCAATTAATTTACCAATCAGATCCACCGCCATATCCGGCTCGTCTATTGGCTTAAAGTACTGGATATTTTCCATGGCAAAGCCCCACTCTTCCTCAGGGCGCCAAAGCGCTTCTACTCGCATACCAATCCGCACGTCTTCGTTTTTACATTCGCTAAGCAAATGCAAAAAACTCAAGTTCGCGCCGTCTAGAACCAAATTGGCAATAACATAGGGCGGCTTGATCGGGTTACCTGGAATGGGGATGTAAACAATAGTAAAGGACTCAACTGTGGCCTTGTTGCCTAAGGTCACTTGCTCTTCGGTAGGTACGCCGCATGCCGCGCAAGAACCACGGGGTGGGATATAAACATTGCGACATTTTGGACAGCGCTGACCGACTAATTTACCTTCTTTCATTGAACGCAAATAGAGTGAGGTCGCTTTACCTGCGGTGAAGTTATAGGTCAGGTAGCTTGGCGATTCGACACCGATAATAGGCTCATCAGAAGCCGCCGGTTTCAGCTCAGTCAAGAGCGCAACGGACTCGGGAACAAAGCCGTTAAGATCATCCATGATGCCCTTAGTCTCTGCGGCCCAACGCACTTTGACACGCATGCCAGTAGTCACTGCCGCTTCGTCACCTGCGTCTAGCCAATGCAGCATTGGGGTATCGGCGCCGTCCAGCAAAATCATCGCCCAGGCGAATGGTTTATTACTGGGATGGGCTTTGCGGGGTTCTTTAACCCAGCACCAAGTCTTGACCACTCCGCTGTCAGCAACATCGACAAATTCAGTTAATGCGGCAGCGCTCACCGGATCAAATTCCACCGGCGGCATTAGCACTTTGCCATCGCTGGCTTTAATGCCAACCATTTTGCGTGCGCGCAAGGAGGTCAAAAACTGACCCACAATAGGTCCAGTGGACCGTGTATAGGTATAGCCCAGCGTAAAGGCTTGGCTAAGAGTTTCAGCCGATGACGACATTATGTCTCTCCTTCGTATTTAAAATCGGTCAGCGCTGCACTTAGGTGTGTCGCCAACCAGCCTGATGCGAAGTATCTCTGTGGCCCCGAAATCAGACAATGTCGCAGCTGATCAAGTACATGACAAAAACGATCAAGTACTGTCGGGATTCAGCGATGAAGGAGGCAGCTCTGTTATGAGCTAAAGTAACGATGGGGTTATGTAAATAGTGAGCCGCGAGGGCTAGGTAAATACGGTCGGTGCGCAATCACTCAAGAGAGCCATTGCGCTAGTGATAAAGCATACTCATCCATGAGTTAGCGCAGGCGGGTCACGCTGAGAACGAATACCACAAGCATAAACACCGCCGCCTATTTAAGGCTTAACAACGCTAAGGCTGAATCTGATCTACTGGGCAACTATCTGAGGGGATATTGGGATCAACGATACACTCAAAATAAGGTACGGTTTCGTTGTAGCTGCCATCGAGCATTTTGCGCATATTTTCAAACGCGACCCGCATAACCGGATGGTAGGCCTGCGCTTCTGAGGCGTGGCCGGCCAGATTAAGGTAGGGGTCAGCATCACCCGCACCCGCTGTGCCGGTACCAGTTGTACCGGGATCCTGCTCGGCAGGAATACCAACAATGGTGAAGAACTGAGTGGGTATACCAGAAGTGGTTAAGGTAGATGCCATTACTCGGGCCTGATTGTGGGGAACCAAACCATCATTTACTGCGTGTATTACCGTGGCTGCACGCACTCCGGCGAGTTTCATTCCGGCGGCTTGATAGGCGGGCGAGCGGCGCTCAAACGCCAGCGGACAGGTAACCGGATTGCCACCGGTGTCGCGCTCAATACCGGCCTGGGCTTGTGCCGCGGTTTCCGATATTGATGCAGCAGCGGTCGCCTCTGCATAAGTTTCTGCTAACTGGCTAACACCCTCTACATCGAGCCAATAGTCATATAGCGAAGAGCCGTCTTCGGTAACGGCAGTAGATTCTATAATCGCGGTACCCGAGACAGCGCCACCCATAGATACGCCGAACATATAGACAGTGGCGATGCTGGGGAATTTTTCCATGGCATAACGTGTTGCTGTAATCGTGTCATGGGCGCCGCGCAGAGTGGGGAAACCGAGGTTGTCCCGGTAGTCGGTGCTTACAAATGCCACGTCGCTTGGCTGGTTCTCAAATGACTTTGCCAAACGGATTTCGCGGGTCATATGGGGCAGCCAACTGTCGCGGACGTTATTGCCTATGCCATGGGCAAATACCACCAGTCGGGTGGGCGCCTCGCCTTTTTTGTAGACCAATATACCTTCTGGTAATGGCGTATTTGAGTCGGTATCGGGGATACAGTCGGGGTTAACATCCTGTGGGCCGGCGATACTAAAGCTGGCCAAGTCAGTGGCGGAGTCGGTGATAAAGGTCTCGGTGACATAAGTAGCGCTACCCGGGCCAGCAACACTAGAGCTACTGCTGCCGCCACAGGCACTAATACTGACGGCAGCAATGGCGCCAAGAATAAGAATTTTTTTCATATGATTACCACTGCAAATAGGGAGGAAGCGAGGTATGCCGCGATCTCAGACTAAGACACTGATGCATAAAATTTATTATCTATGCTGTATCCTCGCCCAAAACAGCCATGACCGTCAAATACTCAATCGTCATAGACTGCGGTATTATTGCCTTTATCAGCCAGTCAACACCGCGCCAATGATGAACACCATTGGCCGTGCAGATGTCGATAACAACATCACTTTAGAACGAGTAATAATGAAAGCACCCTACCAGCATCGCAATCTCGTCATACGCTACATATTGTTTACTATTGGGTGGATTTCCTTCGTTTTAGGCGTGATCGGCATACTATTGCCGGTATTACCAACAACCCCTTTTTTACTTCTTAGCGCAGCCTGCTTTTTGCGCAGCTCACCACGTTTTTATACTTGGCTGACGGAGCACCGCTGGTGGGGGAAATACATTCGCTATTATTTAAACGGCGAAGGGATACCGAGACGCATTAAAATCTTAATTACTACCATGCTATGGATTACCATTCTAAGCAGTGCACTGCTCTTTGTGAAAATACACTGGCTGAGTGCGATAATGATTTCAGTCGCGACCATAATAAGCATTTATATTTTTCGACAGCCCGAACCTATCTCCAAGGCCATCCCCGAACCCATAGAACCTATAAAACCTATAAAAACCTCCGAGCCATCGAAGCCAGAAACTAGAAACTAGAAACACCAGAGAAATCCCCCCAAATCACTAGGTATAGCTGACCTCAGTTATTAATATCCCTATGCCCCCCTTTACTTGGCATTGTAAAAAATCTCGTTTAACTTTTGCTAAGCGAGTTCGCCATCCCTGCGTGCCGCCCCAGCTAACACCGAATTCGATATACGTTAGTGGCAATATCGAATCTAGGACAGCGCCATTTCGAGAACTAATTGACATCACCTGCATAAAATTAACTTGACGAGACGCCAAAGCCCGCTCAATATTAAACACTTGTTTAATATTGAGCGGGCTTTGCAGTGAATCCCAGTACAGCACCCAGACGTCGAGGCCGCCCAAAAAAGAGCGAAGCGCCAGCCCTGTCTATCGAGCAATTACTCGAAGTCTCGGCAGATATCTTCGCCCGAGACGGCTACGACGGCGTTTCTTTACGCAAACTACAAGATGAATTAAATGTCAGCTACACCTTTTTTCACCACCACTTCAGCTCTAAAGAGCAGCTATGGCAGGCCGTTATAGACCGACTCTGCGGCCATACCACCGCCAAGATTTTAGACGCCCTGCAACGAATTGATGAGGGTAAGAACGAGCTAGATGCACTTAAAGAGGGTATTGCCGTATATATTCGCAGCGCCTTTAAGTACCCCGCGCTCTATCATATTTGTCAGCAAGAATCCCTGCGTGAAGGGCCGCGCCTGAGTTACCTTCACAAATACTATTTTGAACCCGCATGGCAGATCATCGGCGATATGGTCGCCAAAGTAGAAAACCTAGGCCTTATTAAAAACATCCCCATAGTAAGCCTATTTTTTATGGTTCAGTCCGCGACGGCCCCGGTTGTGCAGCTCCCTTTTTATCAACGACTCACCGGTAAGCCCGAGTTGGCACCTGACTTTATAGAAACCCATATTCAACAATCCATAGACCTGCTGTTTCACGGCTGGCGCAAATAATAAAACGGAGCCTTCAAATGAAAACACCAACTGAACATATAGAGTTACCACGCAGGTCGAGCGACGATATCATGCACCTGCCGGGCGACAAAGGTGCACTGCCAATCCTTGGGGATACGGTTGAATTTTTGACAGATTATTTGGGCTTAGTGACCCGTAAGCATAAGCTTTATGGAACGATCTTTCGCAATAACGCGCTATTACAGCGCTCGATTGCGTTGCTAGGACCAGAGGCCAACGAACTCGTCCTTAAAGATAGCGATAAGATTTTTTCCAGCAAAAAAGCGTGGGACCCTATTCTAGATAGATTATTCCCAGACGGTCTAATGCTCCGCGATTTTGATGAACATCGCTTCCATCGCCGTATTCTGCAAGCGGCATTTAAAAAGGACGCACTGCAAGGCTATCTCGACGATATGAATCCGCGTATGCGTGAAGGCGTTGCCGCCTTCCCTAAAAAAGTTGAATTCGGATTTAAAGACAGCATCAAGTCGCTGTTACTTGACGTTGCCGCTCAAGTATTTATGGGTGTAAAAATGGGCAGCGACGCCGACGCGATTAACAAAGGCTTTTTGCATGCGATGGAAGCATCAATGGCAGTCGTGAAACTGCCGATACCGGGCACCACATGGCAGAAGGGTTTGAATGGTCGTAAAACGCTCAAAAACTTTATTGAAAAACATATCGAATCAAAACGCGCCGCCGAGAGCAGTGATTTCTTCTCAC
>JBKEFB010000048.1:0-20531 GCA_046712405.1 Zhongshania sp.
GAAACCCCGCTGGTAAGGCCGGAAGTTCGGCAAGAGCAAAGCTCGCACGAATTACAATTTAGTGATGCCGTCGATGACTTGGGTATAGAGTATGTGGTCGGGGCCTATTACTTTGAGGAGTCAGCGGTTGAAGACAATAGCCCGTTTCATTTGCAGCTCACCGCGCCTATCGATGGCTTTGAAGATGCTAATATTGTCAACTTAGTTAGTCAAAAATATCAGATAGAAAATCAGGCGCTCGCGGTGTTTGGTCAACTTACTTGGACGCCAGATATTCTTGATAAAGCTCTGCATCTCACCGTCGGTGCCCGGCATTCGCGAGACCATCGCTACGCGCTTAAAAATCAACGTGATGAAGTATTTGTTGAGTATTCGCCAATAGCAGGTCTACCTCTGGTAATGCCCTTGGCACAGCTGGCCCAGAGTCCCGTATTGGGGCCCCTACTTGGCCCTGTTTTCATCCAAACAGGGCTGCCTGGTGATCGGCGTTTTGACGATGCCTCTGGCGAGCGTCGCTTTAAAGATGACTCTTTCAGCTTTTTGACTGAATATGAAATCAATGGCGACATCAATGTGTATGGCAAGCTTGTCGAGGCTTATAAAAGCGGTGGCTTCAATACTCGCGATCCCCAGTTAGACGGAAATCAAGGCGCGGCGTCCGACGGTATCGATTATGGCGTTGGTTTTGCTGATGGCTTTGGTGAAGAGAAAGCCGTGACCGCTGAGCTGGGTATCAAAAGTGAATGGCTAAATGGTCGCTTGCGGATAAACGCCGATGTCTATCAAACCCAGTTTGACGATATGCAGATTAATTTTCTCCTCAATGGCACCATTGCCGATACCAAAGTTTTGAATGCCGGCAAGGCTAAAATGTTGGGCTTTGAATTTGATGTCCGCGCCTTAGTGGGCGACGACCTCATTCTTAGCATGGAGTATGCTTATATAGATGCCGAAATTACTGAAGTAATCGACAGCTTTGGTAATAACGTCACCCAGCGTTACGCCTTTTCTGCGGCGCCGGTCAATAGTTATACCGCATCGGCAGATTGGATTGGATGGCGAGGAGAGTCTGCGCTAGTCCACGTCAACATTAATACCAGCTATATGGATACTCGCTTAGGCGGCGGCGATGTGCAGAAAGCCTACACGATCTTGCCTGACTACCAATTGTGGAATACTCGCGTGAGCTTGGACGATATTAGATTTGCCGGCGGCAAAGTAAGCGTGTCGCTGTGGGGTAAAAATCTATTTGATACCGAGTACGAAACCTACGCTATCGATAATTTACCCCATGCAGACCGCGCGGTTCTATGGGGCGAGACGCTAAGTTACGGTATTGATATTACCTACCGATATTAGCGGTTCAGCTTGATATGGTGTGCTGGTAATTTAAAAACAAAGCAGCGTAAGTTGTCAAAATAAAATCAGTGAATACGGAGAAAATATGGCCTTGCGAGTAGGGATAATCGGCGCAGGTAGCATTGGATGTTATGTGGGTGCAGCATTGCTAATGGGTGGCGCCGAAGTCAGCTTCTTGGGTCGTGAACGTATAGCCGCCGTGGCTGCCGAGCATGGTTTACGAATCACTGATTTTCGTGGTTTAGATCATCATTTGACTTCGGCACAGCTGAGGTTTTATACCGATATTGCGGCAATGGCTGACCGAGATTGTGTCATCGTGACTGTGAAGTCTGGTGACACCGCAGCGGTAGCCGCAGATCTCGCCAAAGTTGTAAGCGCCAGAACTATTGTCATTAGCCTGCAAAATGGGGTCGCTAATGCCGCCGTATTACAGCAAGCCATGCCCAATAATAGGGTGTTGCCTGGCATGATTGGTTTTAATGTCTTGGAGGGTGAGAAGGGGTGTTTTCACGCTGGTACTGACGGCGAGGTGATTATACAAGACGCACCAATCGCTCAGGAGTTAGCGGGATTTTTTGCGGCGAGTGGAACGCCTTTTGAAACCCATGCTGATATGCGTTCGGTGCTGTGGTCTAAATTACTACTGAACTTAAACAACCCCATCAATGCACTCTCGGGTGTGGGTTTAAAAGAAGAGTTGTCACAACGAGGTTATCGGCTATGTTTGGCCGCCCTGCAGCGCGAGGCACTGGGCGCAATTTCGGCGGCCAATATTCCCATACAAAAATTGACCGCGGTACCTGCTCGATGGCTTCCAGCTGTGTTGAGTTTGCCAGATTTCGTGTTTAAACGGCTTGCGCAACCAATGTTAGCTATAGACCCCTTGGCGCGGTCGTCAATGTGGGAAGACTTGGAGCGCGGGCGTAAGACAGAAGTGGAGTGGTTAAATGGTGAGGTGCTGCGGTTGGCCGCAAATCACGGTATTGCAGCGCCTATAAATGCACGGGTGCGTGAGTTAATTAAACTTGCGGAGCAGGGTGGGCGCAAAGACTATAGCGCTGAGGAGTTATTGGCGGCTATCCGCTAGCGTTGAATTAGCGGGCATATTTGTCATTACACATTCGCCACGGAAGGTGTTTGCGCTCCCTCGTAGCTGGGTGTGGCAAGCAGTAATTTGAGCTTTGCTTGGTCCGCCCATCAGTAAATAGTGATTGCGGGTATACGCCATTTGTCATTTAGCGGTAATCATTTGACACCGACTGCCAGGAATCTAGAGGTCAAGTGTACATACCCTATTCCACTGGTTTATTACTTGGCTGGGGTAGCTAAATAAAAAGGTTTGTCACGGTTAAATGCGCTTAGTATAAGCTAGCCTTCAAGGTGTAAAGCCAAGTGCTGAATCGACCCGGTTAGTCGTTGGCTAGACGCCAGCCCTGCTCGGTTTTTATAAGCTGTACTCGATCTTCTTTGATGATGGAGTCGCCCGCTTTAAAATCGCCAAACTGCATCCGCATTGTCATCAACTTGAAGCCGGCGCTCACTGTCTGGAAGGGCGAGTTATCGGGTTCGTTGATGACTTGATCACTGAGCTCGCCAAAGTTCTTTTTAAAGGTAAGTTGATAACGAATATCGCTAATATAGAGTTGTTCATTTTCGGCTAGCCCATTGGTTTTCTCAAAATTAGAGAGTTCGTAGGTTTCGGCGCCGCCGTCACTGAGGATAAACTCCGAGACTAATTGTTCAATTTGCCGATCACTAGGTTTACCAGAACAAGCGGCTAAGGTGAGACCGAGGAGAACAAGACTTATTTTTTTCATTGGGCATCCATACTCTGCAAGAGCTAGCTAACTAAAGTAAGTGGCTAAAGTTGTTAGTTAAGGTGACTAGTTAAGTAAGTGGCTATGTAAGTTGGAGTCTAACGCAGTCTGCTGATAAGGAGGAGCTGTCCTTATATTTGAATAATCCAGAGGGCCAAGAACAGTGTCAAGTTAAAGACCAAAATGAGGATTTTATAGATGCGCAAAAATTGCTAGGCCTAGGTGCTGAAAGACTCTCTTGTCAGGTTGAAGAGCTTGCCGTGAATTCGGTATATGGTATCGGGGATCAGAAAAATGGCGAGATTGCTGAAATTGATAATGCGGCACCACTTCAGAAAATTGCTCAGCAGCAGAATATCTATCTTGCTTCCTATTGCTGAAGATGTGATTTAGGACCTATCTTCAGTAAAAGCATAGCGCAAATAAATGAGGGGAGCCGACCGTTCATTTGCTTGCGCGAAGGCGGCATGCTTAAAAGGAAACTTTACCAATTAACATGTCTTTAGCCATTACCCAGTCGCCTATAAAGCTATACAGTGGGTGCTTAAAGGTCGCGGGCCGGTTGTGCTCAAAAAAGAAGTGTCCCACCCAGGCAAAGCTGTAGCCGATTACTGGTAGTAACCACAGCAAAGCCCAGTTTTGGGTGAATACCGTGCTTGCCAGCAGTGTCAAAACTAGAGCGCTGCCAATAAAGTGCAGGCGGCGACAAGTTTGATTGGCGTGCTCAGTCAAATAAAAGGGATAGAATTCAGCAAAACTATTGAAATGCTGTAGTTCCTTATTTGTCGTAGTCATAGTGAGCTCCTGTTTATTCGGTATAGCCGGGGTTTTGGCGATCTAGTTTCCGAAGTAGCCCTGGCCATGCCAAGCCGCCAAATAGACCTTTAGTCACAATATTCGCCGCTTCTTTCACTCCCTCGACAATGTCTGGGGCGATGGGCGTTAAGTCACGACTACCGGCCAGTGCGCGCACTTGAATCATACAGGCGGCCTCAAAAAAATACATAGCAAGAAAAGCATCCGCGGGATTGTTACCTACAGTCAGCAAACCATGATTACGCAGCATAAGAAAGGTATTATCAGCCAGGTTGGCTACCAAACGGGGCTTTTCTTCTTCGTTCAAGGCAATGCCCTCATAATCGTGATAGCCGAGGCTGGCCAAGATCAGCGTGGATTGCTGCGATAAAGCCAAAACACCATCGCACTGAGCCGATACTGCTACCCCATTTATGGAGTGGGTGTGCATTACACACTGGGCGTCTTCACGAGCCTGATGAATTGCGCTGTGAATAGTAAAACCGGCGGGGTTGACTGGGAAGGGAGACTCTTCCACTTTCTCACCGTTAAGGTCTATTTTCACCAGTGATGAGGCGGTAATTTCCTCAAACATCATGCCATAAGGATTGATGAGAAAATGGTGTTCCGGACCGGGAATCCGCGCTGAAATATGTGTGAAGACCAAGTCATCCCAGCCGTATAATGCCACCAGGCGATACGCCGCGGCGAGGTCCACGCGCAGCTGCCATTCCTCGGCAGACACCCGATTTTTTACTGAAGTGATTGCGGTCATGGAGTCTTATCCTTATTGTTTTGCTATTAAGAGTTAATATATAGACTAGTGTCGTCGTTCAGTAGTTAATAATCTGTCAACAACGTTACAGTGTCTTCGCAAACAAGGCGATAGGTCAAAAGTGCGTGCTAATATGGAAGATGATGGTGGTTGATAAGCGCGAAATTTTAGCGGCTAACCCGCTGCTATCGGGCTTGCCCGACGGCGTGGTTGAAGAGCTGATGACCGTGAGTGTGCTGCGATATTTTGCCGACGGCGACTGTATTTATGCCAAAGGTGATGACGGCGACGGTTTGTTAGGAGTGGTGCAGGGCCGCATACGCCTCAGTAATAGCAGTCGTGACGGCAAAGAGCTGTTGGTGATGCTGATTGAGCCCGGTGATTGGATTGGTGAGATTTCGCTGTTAGATAGCTTGCCGCGCAGCCTTGATGCGTTCGCCATGGGAGATTGTGCGGTACTGTTTTTACCCCGCGCGCGCTTCGATGCCTTATTAAAATCCAAGCCCGAGCTCTATCAGTATTTTATTCCCATGCTTTGTCGCAAATTACGGCTGGCGCTCAGTTACCTTGAAGGTGTTGCCTTATTTCCCTTGCCGGCTCGGCTTGCACAACGGATTTTAGAACTTTTGATCTTCTATGGGGTAGCTGACGACAGGCCCGGTATTTTAATTGATATGCATCTCCCCCAAGAAGACTTAGCAAAAATGCTTGGGGTATCAAGGCAGGCGATCAGCCGAGAGTTAAAACGACTTGAAACTGAGCATATTATCGAGCTCGCCTATGGTCAACTTAGGGTTTTAGATAAAGCCTCTTTGCAGCAGGAATTGGATCGGCACACCTAGGGTTAAAAGAGTTCAGAGTGAGGTTAAAAGTACAAGACTAATAAAAATTGCTGAGCCTAGGTTAGTGGTATTTTGCTTTAAACAGCCATTTAGCGTCAGGCTGATATCGCGGAAATTTGCTGTGAACGGCTGTTAAGTTCAAATATGGCGGACCGCTGCGTATTAACTGTATGGTGAACCCCCTTAACTAGAATATACTCCGTTGAGTTGAATAAAACGGTCGACGGTGAGGACTATAAATCACCAAACTCCTGATCAAAATGCCTATTGCTGTTTTATCAGTCTAACGGGTTTATTATGTCGAGATGGTGGGGTCTAATATGCTCGTGGGTGGCTTTGGAAATAAGTAACCAAATACGGTGCTCAGTACGCTGCGATGAGCCCGAGATATAGCTAAGCGGATATTTTATAAGCCTGATTCCGCAGCGGCATCGCTGCCCCACTCCGATCAAGGACGGTCAGAGCTCATCCCTACTGAGCCGTGTTCCTATCAGAGGTCAATATATGAAATCCATGATTAAGCCACCAGACTCCGGCCTAACGAAAGCCTCTATTGGTGGCATCGGTCTCGACAGCATTACGGGGGATACTCATAACGCACTGCAGGCGACCACCAACCTAAAAGTGCTGTGTAAGTCATACCTGCCAGATCGCCACTCCATCGAAGTCGTGGATGTGTATTCCGCACCTGCCTGCGCGCTCGCCGCTGGGGTTTTTATGACGCCGACCTTGATCAAGATCGCGCCGCTCCCCACTCGACGTATCGTCGGCACATTGAGCCAGCTGCAGGTGGTCTTGCAGGCGCTGGATCTGGACGATATAGCTACATGAATATTGACGAATTAGTGTTTCCCAGCGCGGTAGACAAGGAAATAACTGCGTTGATAACAACACTCCATAAGGCTGGTCAGCGACTTGAAGAGCTTACTGGTGGTGAGGTCGATGCCGTGCTCGGACCTGATGGCGTGCCGTTTTTACTCCAGCATGCGCAGGAAAAGTTGCGACTTCACGAAGTGGCAAGACAAGCCGCTATCCTTAATACGCTGCCAGCCAATATAGTTATGGTCGACAATCAGGGCACCATTGTTTCGTTTAATCAAGGCTGGCAGGAATTTGCCCAAGATAATGGCTTGGCTGTCCCCTTACCTGGGATCAATTACCTAGACGCTTGCGAAGAGGGCGGCGAAGTGGCCGACGGAATCCGTTCGGTGCTAGCGGGTGATTCGAGCAGATTTACCATCGAATACCCCTGTCATTTACCGATTCAACAGCGCTGGTTCGTGATGACCGTGACGCCCTTGAGCGATGCGTCCGGCACTGGTGCTGTGATTATACATATGGACATCACTGATCGTATTCAGGCCGAGATTGAGATGAAGAGCTTGAGCCGCGTCTACGCAATGCTGAGTCAGATTAACGCGCTTGTTGTGAGGGTGAAAACCCTTGATGAGTTATTTTCGGTTGCCTGTCAGGTTGCGGTCGACGCCGGCGGTTTTGGTATGTCGGCAATAGTGACGTTGGATCCTAAAACCCAAAAAATGACATCAACGGTATCAGCGGCTAAAGATCAGAAGCTTTTAACTGATATTAAAAAGGTGTTGTCGTCGCCTGAGGAAATGAATAAGTCTATTGTATCCACGGTGATTAATGAGGGAAAACTAGTCATTTCCAAGAATATGAAAATCGATTCTAGATTTTTGCTCAGCAAGCAGTATGCGGAGGCTGGCATTAATTCGGCGGTGGTTTTACCGCTAGTGATTTCTGGCGAGGTAGTTGGTGCCTTTGCCTTGTATGCCAGTGAGATTGACTTTTTTCAAGAAGACGAAATAAAATTACTGAAGGCACTAGCGGGTGATGTCGCCTTTGCTATTAATAATATAGAGAAACAGCAACGACTTAGTTTTCTCGCTTATTATGATGAGCTTACTGGGCTTGCCAATCGCAATTTTTTTTTAGAGCGTTTGTCGGCTTATATGCACAAAGCGAACAGTGGTGGACACCAGCTTGCTATTGGTCTTATAGATTTGGATCGCTTCAAAAATATCAATGATAGCTTCGGTCGCTTGACCGGAGATGCGCTATTGAAACAGACTGCAGAATGGTTGAAAAATAGATTTTCGGATGCCGCGTATTTAGCGCGTATTGAAGCTGACTGTTTCGCCATAATTCTGCCGTTAGTTAAGCCAGAGGGCCATCTTGAAAAGTTAATAGAAGACACGATGGCTGCGTTTCTGAAGCATACTTTTCAGAATGACAATAATGTGTTCCGCATGAGCGTTACGGCTGGTGTCGCGCTATTCCCAGATGCGGATGCGGATGCCACCAGCCTTCTGAAGAATGCAGAGTCGGCAATGAAGATTGCGAAAAAGAGTGGTGTAAATTACCTTTTTCATGCTCAGAGCATGACAGCAATGGTCGCCGATAGGCTGGCCTTAGAACTACGCCTGCGTGATGCCTTCGATAAGGACGAATTTGTACTGTATTATCAGCCAAAAGTGAATATTGCCAGTGGTAAGATAGTGGGTGCTGAGGCACTTATACGCTGGAATGATCCACAAATAGGCCTGATCCACCCAGACACATTTATACCTATTTTAGAAGAAATCGGGCTAATCAATGAGGTCGGACGCTGGGTAATAAAACAGGCCATCGAAGATTATTTGTCTTGGTGCGAAGCTGACCTAGATGCCGTTCGAATTGCGGTAAACGTTTCATCTGTACAATTGCGCAACCGTAGCTTTGGCAATGATATTAAGGATGCAGTTGCTAGCGACCCACGGGTTTCGGCGGGCCTTGAGATTGAAGTGACCGAAAGTGTGATCATGGGAGATGTTGAACAGAGTATTGAGATTTTACAGGCTATTCGTGCCATGGGTATTCCCATCAGTATCGATGATTTTGGTACTCGCTTTTCTTCATTAAGTTATTTGAGCAGACTGCCCCTGGACATACTTAAGATAGATGGTACTTTCGTGCGTGAAATGCATACTGAGAAAGGCGGTAAAATGGTGTCTACCATCATTCTGGTAGCACACGCTCTGAAGCTTAAAGTAGTGGCCGAATGCGTTGAGACTGAAGCGGAGTTACTTCAGCTAAGCAAACTTGACTGTGATCAAATGCAGGGTTATCTCTTCAGTAAACCGGTACCTGCAGATGTCTTTAAGAAGCGGTTTCTTTCACCGCTTCAGGCAGAGTAGAAAATATCGCATCCAAAAAGTATATTGTGAGCCCGTTAACGGGGATCACAGTACTTCGCTAGTTCTATATGTTCATCTTTCCCGATCGCAATTACTAAATGAAATCGAGGCTTTTGCTATACTTGGATGCCTCCTTAAGGGTGTAAATTGAGGTGCTACAAGCAGTTTTTTTTCGATATGAGTTAAGAAATGAAACGGACCCTCCTGATTTATTTCCAATAAGGCCTGCAACTGCTCCGCGCCTGGTTCGTTGGGGTCTATCTGCAATGTCATAGTCATTGTCCTATTGGTGGTGTTGGCAAGTGTTTGGGCAGGTTACTGCTTCAACGTTTGCCGTGCTTTGTCTTTAAACTTTTCCTGCTTCTCTTCGTCGTCCAGAAGGTTGCCCAGGCTGAACGGCACATCGATACCCGCTTTCATGCCTGGTTGTTCAGACATGGCAGCTAGCCAACGCTGCAGATTGTCGAGTCCGTCAATGGATACGCCCGACCACTTGTGGGTGCGAACCCAACACCAGTTGGCGATATCGGCAATGGAGTAGTCGTCTGTCAGCCATTCATTTTCACCCAGGCGTGTGTCGAGCACCTCAAACAAGCGGCGGCACTCGTTTTGGTAGCGGTCAATCGCAGGTTGAATCTTTTCCGGGAAATAACGGTAAAACACATTGGCCTGGCCCATCATTGGGCCAACGCCGCCCATCTGGAACATCAGCCATTGGATAGCCCGGGCGCGGCCTTTGGCGTCCGTGGGTAGCAAACGACCGGTTTTTTCTGCCAGGTGAATCATGATCGCACCCGATTCGAAGATAGCCAGGTCATCGAAGTCGCGGGGATACGGCCATTGGGATTGATTGCCCGAAATTCAGGCTTATGCTGATCGCCTTCGCCGATATTGACTGTGTGGGTGTTGTACTCGAGTTCCAGTGCCTCTAGCGTACAGGACGCTTTATGGCCGTTGGGTGTAGGGGCTGTGTAGAGTTCAATCATTGCATGTATCTCCAGTGAGTCGGCGTATTACTAGGATTTTTCTGCAATTAATACCAGCATCTTGTGCGCTGTTTCTCGACCGGAATTCTGATTCTGGCCGGTAACAAAACGCTCTTCATCGTCGACCACAACGAGGGTGGCAAGGAAGTCTATGAACCTGGTGTTGCTTTCGAAAACAACACCGGCTTTGCGCAGTTCTGTCTCGGGGTGCTGGGGAGTAATTTCTATGCCCAGTTCCTTAATCTGTTTGTCAGTGACACCGGTCATACGCCGACCGGCGATCAACGGCTTACCGTCACGGTCTTTTGCATTAATGAGGCCCAATACGCCATGGCAAACGCCACCAATAACCGGTTCGTTGCTGGCGTAGTATGCTTCACTGACCTTCTCGGCTAATACTGGTGAATAGCCCAAATCGTAGGCCGCTCCCCAACCTCCGGACATAAAGATGATGTCGTACTGGGTAAAATCAACGTCATCAATGCGCATTGAATTTTCGACCTTGGCCAGAAATGCCGGGTCGGCCAGGAAGCGGTCGTCTTCCGGGGTTTTTAATATGCGGTTCAAGGTCTGGGGATCGACGGGGATTTTTCCACCTTTGACGCTGGCCAGATCAACCTGCATGCCCGCATCGAGGAATCGATAGTAAGGGTGGGTCATCTCTGACGCCATCACGCCTGTGGCATCGCCAGTGGTCTCACCGGGGGCAGACAAAACGGCCTGGTTGGTCGCAATAATCAACGCTCGTTTACCTGCCGGTAGTTGCACTGCTTCGCCGTCATATTCAGGGTGTAAACCCGCCTTGTGCAAGATCGTTGGCAGCGCCAGGACCAATAAGGCGAGCCCGAGGACTATGCCGCCTACAATTTTGGTTAATGTCGCTTTCATGTTGCAGCCCTGTTCAAGTTAGAAGGAAGTGGGTTCATTTATGGAACGTGCAGTAGTCTAGTCCCTGTTTTGTTATGCGTAAATTATCGACAATTGCATAACCATTGTGCGAATATGCGCAAATGGATTGGGGTCATTTAGAGTACTTTCTGGCAGTAGCGCGCACCGGCTCCTTGAGTGGCGCGGCCAAGCAGCTGCGCGTCAATCATTCAACGGTTGCCCGGCGCCTGGAAAAGCTGGAGCAGCAACTCAACGTCCGCTTGTTTGATCGTCTCAATAACGGTTATCGGTTAACTGACGATGGGCTTGCCCTAAAAGCGCACGCAGCTCAGGTAGAACGTGAGATAAATCAGATTCAGGGTGTCTTCAGCGGCAGTGAGGCCGAACTGCGTGGCACCCTGAAAATCAGCAAGCCCAGCAGCGGTCTATTGAATCTGGCCCCATTGCTGGTTGCCTTCCACCACCGGTATCCGGACATCAATTTGGTGCTGACCGCAGGCGGTGAGCGTAGCGAAATAGCTCGAATGGAGGCCGATGTCGCCATTCGTCTGACCAATAATCCGCCGGAAGCGTTGGTCGCCCGCAAGCTTGGTCAACTCCCCATTAATATATTCGGCAGTCATGCCTATCTGGAACGGGCGGGAACGCGGAACCTAGATGAATATGATTGGCTGGTTTGGCACGATGACGATAGTTTGCTGAATATGGAACCTGCACTGAAACGGAACATACCCAACGCGCGAATCGTATTGCGAACCGACAGTTACAATGAACTGTTTGAGGCGGTCAATGCGGGTATGGGTGTAAGTTTGTTATCCCCGTTGCGATTCCCCAAAACACACCAGTTGCAGGCGGTATCACCGGCGCTGTATCAATTCGACCAGGGGGTGTGGCTGCTCAGCCACCCGGACTTGCGTAACCGGGAGCGAATCAGGGTTTTTAGGGACTTTATGATTGAGCAGTTAGGCGGCGCACTGACAAAGCACTGGAACACATAAACAACGCCACGTTGTTAGCGCCGCTAGCGTCGTATCGTTACTCACGAATTATAGGACGGATAAAAGGGCTATGGAGGGAAATGTTCTTCCCGTATCCCAATGCTCTACATGAATCGAACGATGGTCACCGAGTGTGCTGTAATCGTGTTTCCATTGGCCCACTTGCCAATCTTTTTGGGTCGTTTCCAGGTAGTAACTCACAGGAAACCATGCCGACCAAATGTTCAGCGCCGTCCTTGGTTCTGTATTGTTGGTCTTCTCTAGCGGCTTGACGGGGTTATACGGCTCCCTAGTCAGCGCCACTATTGTGGCCAAAGACATCAAGCTACCTTTGCCCTTAAAAACAACCCATAAACAACAGCGACGGTTATAGTGCTAGCCAATAGCGCAAATGATAACGGTATTTGGTTAATATCCTCGAAATTAGGAGCTAACGATGTAGTTGCACTGCACACCACCCACATACCGGAGAACAAAAGTGCGTTAGATGTTGAGGCCATGTTGCGATAGCGCGCCAGGTTATAGCCGACAAAAATAGGGAAAATAAATCCGCCAAAAAAGACGATGGACCATGTTCCAAGCCCGAGTGAGAGCAGACTTAACGGCATTGTCTGACTTATAAACACCATAAAAATTGCAGACAGCAATAAGCCTAGGATTGAATATTTCATCCTGATCCTAACGGGCTTAGCTATGAAGAACCGGCTTACGATATTTCCAAATAGCCATGCGATGCCTATTAGAAATGCCAAATTTCCATAATCTATGGAACTCAAATTAAGTTGAACTTGAACTAAAAATGGAGCGACTATATTAAAAAGGATAATTAATGAACTAAGCAAGCCTAATAGAAAAATGCTGCTAACAAACTGTATATCTGTCAAAATGAATTGCCTTTTTTCTGTATCTGAAGATGACTCGATACTGGGACAAAAAATAATATGGTAATGCGCCGACGAACACTACTCACTGCTGCGGCTGCGGCTGCGGTTATTGGCTACCGTAAATCGAGTCAGGATACCGCCGACGGTGCTAGCCTTGATACCGGAAGCAACTCAGCACCAACAAAACAAACCGCGCCGGGCAAAAAACCCAATATTCTCTTATTGTGCATCGACGACCTAAGCGACTGGGTCGGCTATAACAACGCGCACCCGGGCGTCCACACGCCCAATATCGATCGGCTGCGGGCGCAATCCTATTCCTTCAACAGCGCCTTGAGTGCTAATCATTATCTCTTCGAGTGATGATGGCAAAATATGGCGCGCTCAAAAGAGCTTAATTACGCTGCCTAAAAGTAAGGGTTTAAAGACATTAGTTAGAGTTGATAGTAGAGCACACGGCCTTGTCCCGCCTGCGAGTAGTTCTATTCACTGACTTAGCAGCGGGTTATGATGTAAGGCTGTAATAGGTTTTGTTACTGCGGAGTAAAACTATGCCAATCGATAATCTAAATGCCCTGATCAGTGATTTACATAACAGTTTCGGTGATGATGAGACCAGCCCGCAGCAACAACAGCTGATGCAACAACTGCAGGCTTACGTACACGATATTAATACCGCTGAACCGGTTCCACCTAGCCTTATAGAGTCTGCCGAAATTCTATTGGCAGAAAGTTACCCTCAAACAGCGTTAGTTATCAGAGAAGTTATTAACGCCTTGGGCAGGATTGGTATTTAAAATCGTCGCTGGCTTGCCCTGTGTCTCGGTCTATTGCACTCCAGAAAGAAACTAGCGGTTTACCCTAATCAGAGGCGGATTCTATGGCAATTAACGCTGAAGGGTTTGGTGATTGGCGACTTCCCGCTAGCCAAGAATCTGGGGGTTAAGTTGCCAGAGGGCGTAGTTCAGTGCTATGGCGAAGCTTATCCAGAGTGAATACGGAATCAGTAGTGTTTCGGCAAGTGGTCTGATCCGCTAAAACAAAATCAGTGTTGTCGCAATTAAAAGCCATAGTAGCAATATTTCAGCTAAAGCTAATGCGCCTAGCTGCCAGGCAAAGAAAAGCCAGCTCCACAGGGCGTTGAAAAAAGTTGTACAAGAAACATCGTGAGCGCTTGTTTATCGGCGCGGAACCCTTCGCATCGCCAAGCCGCTATGCCCATTAATGGAAAAAGTACGGTCCATACTCGACCAAATACCTTTGGTGATGGCGCTCAGCTGGGTTGAATAAGTTGACCGTAAAACGCCGTAGCTTTAATTGATGCAAGGGCGCCAACAGTAGACACAGCAATGCTGAGTAACAGCCACACGGTGAGGCCGACAAGTGATCGTTTCTTTATAAGCGATGATATTCAGCTCTCCAATAGACTATTTGTAGCCGAAAATTAAAAGCTAAAATGTGTTTGAATATAGAGTGAGCATTTATTTTTGTGGCAATAAACACTAGGTTTTTATGGCATAAAGCATTTTGTTGGCTGTGCTCATTAATCTGACATTATTAGAGGTGTTAAATCAGCCGCTGATTTTAGCTATATCCAACGGCTATGAGTAATAATGCTCGAGTTTACTTGATATTTTCCGCAGCCTTGTGGTCATTGCCATCTGTTTTCTTGGCCGGGGGTGCGGGTAGCTCACAGCTAGCGCAGCGTTTTTGGCCGGTTAGCAAGAATGCGAGCTGGTGCCGGTAGCGCGCAAAAATACGGTAAGCTAATAGGGTTATTGGGCGCAGCCAGCGCCAATTTAGCGGTGCCATCCAATGTCCTTTACCTAGCGCCGCCCACACGGCATAGGTGGCATCCACTCCTCGCAAGACGATGCCATCAGATGTTAGTGCCAACAGGGATGTCTGGGCATCGTCGACATCGACCTCAGGGAAGACGATCATTTCCTCGGCTGACAATAAATTGACAAATGCGACCGCTGCCGACGTGTTCCAGCTATTTAGCATTCGAATTTCTTTCATACATAGTGGGCACTGACCGTCATAAAAAAATGTTAATTGAGGGGGGGTAATCGCAGCTGAGAGCTCGAAATTCTGAGTTCCTTGGGGGCTATTCTCAATTGGGGAATCTGTTGCAGAATGTGAAGTGGTTGACCGTTGCATACTTTAATCCTTTTGATTCAGTTCTGTGTACGCATTTAGCTGAGAATTAGTTCAGATAGGCGACGCAAGAATTTGTGCATCAGAAGATCCAATAATATAATCCTTCCGTATGATCGCTTAATATTTAATACTAATTATTCCTAAAAAGTCAGAATAATAGAGCGGGAGCCAAACCATGTTATTAACAGCAATATTAAATCCCTTCGGCAGAGGCACCAGTAGCCTTGTTCTCGCTGGGGTGCTATCACTTTTTTCGCTACCCTTGTTTGCAATTGATGCGCCTGCCAAAGAAGCGACCTGTCGCGCTTGCCATGGCGCAAGCGGTGCAGCTCCTATGATGAATAGTTACCCGAAGTTGAACGGGCAAAATAAAGCATATCTAACGCAGTCACTAAAAGCCTATAAAGCTGGCCAGCGATCTGGTGGTATGGCGGCGGTGATGGTGGGTCAGGCAAAAATGTTGAGCGACCAAGAAATTGAACAGCTCGCAGAATATTACTCTTCCCAGTAGCTACGCAAAAAAGCCTTACCGACGCAACGATTCCGAGTAGATATTTATTGCCCCTATATAAATAGAGGTGATGGCTAGGTAAAAAATTTATTTGAGTTTTGGCGAGTAAGCGTTAAGTTAGTTTTACCGTTTACTCGCCTTTTTATATTTAAGATACTGCTAATGGTATCACTTTTATTAAAGGCGCTCGGCGCGCCAGCAATCAATAATTATAAGCGATGGTTACTGAGGTCTCGCGATCTAGATGCACAGTGTCACTGGGCACAACTTCGTTGTATTCCATGGTGTAGCTTATCTTTAAACTCAAGTTGCCAACAATTTTTGTCTTTAAAGACATCACCGATCTAGACACGGTATTCTGATCGCCGCCCTCGATAGACAGCTTTTGTTCAATGGTTGCGTTCTCTGAAAATGCCCAAGCGAAGTCAGTTGACACCCGCAGAATTGCTTCTGTGATTTGATTGTCCCCAGTATTGCTAGGACTCTCAAATTCGCTAATTCTGGCACCTGGGCCGATTTCAGCATCCCAAGTGAAGCGGTCGCTCTTCAATAAGCGCCGACCATAACCGCCGGCAACAGTTGCTTGATAGACAAAACCACTAAAGCGGTCTTTATCAGCTGAAGCGTAACCAAAGGCATAGTTGAATTCGCTAAAATCGTAGGATAAACGATTACTTAAAAAGTAGCGCTCGGCTGCACGTATGCCGCTGGCTTCACTATTCTGTCCTTTAGCGCTGACGTCGTAGGTCCATTTTCCGCTACTGCGTTTGGCATTAGTTTTGCCGATAACGCTAGATTCTTTGGTATTTCCGTCTTGTTGGTAATAGCCAAACTCTATATCACCTTTCCAGAGCTTTGTTGCAGCGTCTTGGGCGAATGCGCCGTTAGCCGCTACTGTAGCAGCGACAGCGACCAGAGTACTGTGAAGATATTTCATTGTGTCCCTTATTTTGAAGTTAATAAAACATTGCTGTGCTTATGTTTGGAGGGCGCTGAATAGCGCTCTATGGTCACGGTTAATTCCCTGTCGCTTCTTTGTGAAAATGCACATCTATTTGTGGATAAGGTATGCCTACGCCAGCAGCGTCAAACTCGGTTTTGATATCCTCGGTGAGTTGCCAACGTGTTGGCCAATAGTCGGAGGTGGCGACCCATGGGCGACACACTAAATTGACTGAGGAATTAGCAAGCTCAGACACCGCAATTGTTGGCGCGGGGTCCTTGAGAATTCTTTCGTCAGCCGCAACCAGTTTTTGTAAAATTTGTTTGGCGGTGCGCATGTCTGCTTCGTAAGAAATACCGACTATTAAATCAATGCGACGACGAGGCATGGCGCTGTAGTTAGTGATCGCGTCACTCATAACTTTGGCATTGGGTATGACGATACGCTTGTAATCACCGGTTAGTAATATGGTAGAAAATAAACTAATACTCTCTACAGAGCCAGAGCAACCACCCGCGTCAATCCAGTCGCCAACACGGCAGGGTCGGAACGCAATCAGTAAAACCCCAGCGGCAAAATTCGCCAGCGAACCTTGTAGTGCCAAACCAACGGCTAAGCCTGCTGCACCCAAGGCGGCAATAACCGAAGCGGTCTGGATTCCCGCGTGGGCTAATGCGGGTATCGCTGCCAGTGCAAAAATAATACAGAACACGAGTTTGGCTAAAAAGTTCGTCAGCGTGGTATCAATGTCGCGTTTTACCATCGTTTTACGGGTGAGACCGGAGATGAACTTAGCTGCCCAATAGCCTAGTAGTATCATTGCCAAGGCACTCGCCGCGCGAACCCCTATGGTGATGACGTCTGGTCTGTATTGTGCGACTAATTCTTGTAGGGTATCGGCGTCCATACATTTGTTTACCTTGCTAGCGAGTGTTGGGAATTTGGACTGACTCAGAGCAAATAATTATTACCTCAATCTAGAAGCTCTGTCTTAATTATACACATGGAGAACATGTTAACCACAGTGACAGCGCGCCTGAATAGCGCGCCCTACGGTTAGGTGGCGAGTTGATTTTGCTATTGTAGGGGATTAAAACGGCCAGGTAGTCGATTCGGCGCCGCCGTCTACCTCGATGATTTTACCGGTAACCCAGCGCGATGCGGTGGAGGCAAGATACAGTGCCGCAGCAGCAATATCCTGAGGCTCACCGAGTGCTTTCATAGGCGTTAAAGCGGTCATTTTCTTTTGAATTTCCGCGTTGAGATACTGACCTAAAGCCTCGGTCAAGATCGTGCCGGGCGAGATGCCATTGACGCGAATTGTGGGGGCAAAGTCTGCCGCCAGCAATTTTGTCAGATGTTCAAGTGCGGCTTTGGCCGTGCCATAGCTGCTAAAGCCAGCTTGGGAATAGCGCGATGACGCCGAAATAATATTGATCACTCGGCCCTTGTGCTCTTCAAGGAAGGGGTGGCAAATACGGGTGAGATTAAAGGCACTGGTGACATTAAAGTTAAAATCACGATTAAAGGTTTTGCCTGTGGTCTTAAGCGGATCATTGGGGTAAGCACCGCCGGCATTGTTCACCAGAATGCTGATTTTCCCGAAGGCCTCGGCGCTTTTTTTGACTAGCTCTTCTAAGGCGCTTTCGTCACTAACGTCGCAGCTCAAGGCGATGGCTTTGGCGCCACTATTGGGGTGGTGCTCATCTAAGGCTGCGTTACAAATGGCCGCGCATTCATCTATGTCGGCCTGAGTTCTGGCGGCACATATTACCGAGGCGCCAGCCTCAGCAAAGGCGACAGCGATACCGCGACCAATGCCGCGACCAGCGCCAGTGACCAAGGCTACGTCTCCGGAGAGTGAGAATAATTGCTGAATACTCATGGGTTTATCCTAGTTATTAGTTTTTTTAGTCTCGCTAAGCAGCGGTACTTGGGTCAATAGCTAAACAGGTCTTTGAGGTGTTCTTTTGGGAGATGTGGTGAAAGGAATAAATTATTGAACCTGAATGCTTTAAATGATAATCATTATCATTTAGAATCCTCTGTAGTGACACCACACAGGCGATAGATATGGCAATGCAATTTTTATGTCCCACTCACCGGCAACAGCTTAAGGGCTGCACCATGGTGGCAGAGAATCGCTGGCATGAATGGATGGAGGCCGGCCGTGAGGCCTTTGCGCAGGAGGACTGGCAGGCGGCACTTAAATACTTCGGCTGCAGCTTTGAGTTAAGTGAAATATTATTAGAGAGCGATGATTTACCGGCATTGAGCAATATTGACCGGTACATGGTGTCGGGGCATTTTTTGGCGGAATGCTTTGGCCGTTGCCAAGACCGCTGTTTACAGCGCCATTGCCTGCTGGCAGTGCATCGTCACTTGTTAAACATGTTACGAAGCCCGCAGGGGCAAGGTTTATCCTTAAAACGCAATGTTGAGATTTCGCTACAGATGCTGTCTCGCCACTACCGGTTAGCGGGTGAAGAGATGATGCTGCAGGACTGTTATAAAGAAAGTATGCGGCTGTTGAAACATCGCTGCCATTAACAGTGTCAGACCGCCGTTGCTGTGCGTATTTGGTGAGACTTGCTATGCTCATAGCTAACGTAGTGGAGAGCAGAAATGGATCCAAAACAGTTGCACCAGCAGTTAAGCCAGTTTCAGAAAGAAATCGATGCCTTACCTTTGGACGATGGAAGCCGTGCCAAATTGCACGCCTTGGTCGATGATATCGATCGCGAATTGGGCTGCGGGCCACAGTTTGTTCTAGAAGATTCAAGTTTGCAGGATCGACTAGAAGAATTGGTGGCAGGTTTTGAGGTGGAGCACCCAACCGTAGCCGGTATTTTAAAAGATATCATGGTGAAGCTTGCCAGTATCGGCGTTTAAATCAGCTGTGCTTAGCGTGTTTAACAAAGCTTGACTCGAGTTCGACATTGGCTAGTGTATTGAGAGCCAAAGATTTAGATTTTTAGGTGCTTAAGTCTTATGTATCTTGTTGTGGGCTTTGTGTTTGTCGTTGCCGCACTAAATGCGCACAAGCGACAGCTGCTTAGCCGCAGGGCAAGCAAATAATAGCAGCAAGGGTTTGAGTAATCTGCGATGAAAGATAATCCTGATCCGTGAAACTCCGATAAAAAGCCGATGCCAGAAGTTATCATAAAACACTCCGGCGATATTTTTGGGGCGGGACGGGCTTACTATCGATGCCATTGTCGGTATCACGGATATTGTCGAAGGTTTACACCACGCGATTATTAATTTGGGCGGTGAGATACAGACCTTGGCAGATGTCCCGGAAATGGCTGACTTAAAATCGACACGGCGCACCCACGGTATTACCGGACTTGGATATCGCAGTATCCGATCGATCTATTTTAGCGAGTTCTCATTGGCAATCACCTCAGGTGGAGCTAACGTCGGTATCTCATCCCGAGCTGATCTACAATTACAACGGCTTTCAGGTCGCAAGCTATTCTCGGAGAAACTCTGCTTGGGGCAGCCCAGCTTTAGTGGATGATATTTACGAATTATTAAATAATGGTGTTTTTTTAAGTGGATTGACCCGCGCGCGCCAGCGACCATGGTATGTTCATGTCGCTTACATTGATCTATCCCGCCGTACGCATTGCGCCGTGGCGTGATTCGCGAGAAAATATTTTGGTGATTGGCTTATTGCAATATGTATCGGTAAAGCATTGAGCTCGGATGAGCGTGAAACGCGGTTGATTAACTTGAACACGGCGCCGCGGGGGCAATTAAGTCATCCTTACTGAGAGTACTTATCGACTCCTATGGTGAGACCGCCGAACACAACTTGGCAGTGGAGCTGGTCTTTAATGATGACATCACGGGCATGAGTGCCAGTGGTTTTCTACGGCGCTAACGCGCCTGCTTTGATGATTGCAGCGCTTAAAGTACCGGCGGTTTGCGGGCCCACAAGGGTAGCTTTTAGATTGCCTTCTGGGTCAATTAATAGAGTTGTTGGCAGTACGCGGGGACGGGGGATATTTAGCTGCGGCGCTGGGTCGGCCAGCATGGAATCAAATTTAATACCCATTTCGGCAATAGCTGCGTTTAAAACCTCACCGCTTAAATTGTCATAATTTACACCATAAATTTTAACGTCAGCGCGCTTCAGCATAAATTCGTTAAGATCTGGAATTTCCTCGCGGCAGGGCCCACACCAAGTGGCCCAGTAATTGATTATCAACCATTTGCCTTGGGCGAAATTACCGCGACTGCCAGATACGGTATTGAAATCAGGCCTACTACAGGCCACTAAACTGATAAATAGCAGGCAAATCATTAAACGGTTAAGCGAAGTTTTCATTCAAATGCTCAATGGGGGCCAGACTCGGTAAGGG
>JBKEFB010000049.1:0-19828 GCA_046712405.1 Zhongshania sp.
GGATTAAAATATTAGTCCGCGCCATGGGCGCTGAGGCATTTAAAGCCGAGGTTGAAAAAGAATGGGCACATATAAAAAGCGGGGACCTTAGTCTTACTAAAGAAGAAATCGCCCGCGCTAAATCATTTTTTGTACCGCCAAGCTACCAGGCGTTGCCGCAGCAAGACATGCAGGCATTAGCGATGGAAAGCGCCGATTTTGCTCGCTGGTTACAGCATAATACTCACGAACATAAAGTGTCGGGCTACCGCATCGTCACGGTTGCCCTAAAAACCGTGGGTGTTGCTCCCGGAGATATTACCGCCGAACAATTTGAAACGGTCGCTGACTTATCAGAGCGTTACGGTTTTGGTGAAATTCGCAGTACTCATCATCAGAACTTAGTACTTCCGGATGTACAACAAGGCGATCTTTTTGCCTTGTGGAAGGAACTCGTCATGCTCGAAGTCGCCTCCCCGACCGTTGGCACGCTAAACGATATTATTTGCTGTCCCGGCGGCGACTTCTGCTCACTGGCTAATGCGAAATCAATTCCTATTGCCGAAGCAATTCAACGCCGCTTTGATGATATAGATTATGTATACGATCTAGGTGAGATTGAACTTAATATTTCTGGCTGCATGAACGCCTGCGGTCATCACCATATTGGTAATATTGGTATATTAGGTGTCGATAAAAAAGGGCAGGAGTTTTACCAGATCTCTCTAGGCGGTAGTCAAGGTCTGAATGCCACGATTGGATCGATTCTCGGCCCCTCTTTCGCACAAGATAAAGTGCCGGATGTTATTGAGAAAGTATTAGAAACCTATGTAAATCTACGCCAGCCGGAAGAACGCTTTTTAGACACATTCCGTCGCGTTGGCATTAGTCCTTTTAAGGAGCGGGCCTATGCATAAGATTATTAAAGACCAGCAAATCTGTGCAAACGAATGGCAGATATGGCGCAACACCGAAGATCTACCCAAAACGGGTGGCTATATTGTGCCCTTAATCTTGTGGCAAAATAATAAAGACTTGCTCAAAGCCTTAGGCCCTGTTGCGATCTTTCTTGCCAACGATGAGTCGCCAAAAGCCCTCGCTACTGAAATACAGGATTTTGATCTTATTGCCGTCGATTTCCCAAAATTCGCTGATGGCCGCGGATTTTCATATGGCCGCGAATTGCGCGAGCAATTGGGCTATCAAGGTGAACTGCGTGCGATAGGCGATTTTATTCGCGACCAGCTCTATTTCCTTAGTCGCTGCGGTTTCACTAGCTTTGCACTTGAAACCGCTGATCTTGAAGAATCGCTGGCGAGCTTCCAAGATTTTTCTGAGTCGTATCAACCAAGTACTGATCAGCGATTACCTCTGTTTCGTCGCCGCTAAAGTGTGTTTAAACACTTGATATAACCGAAAATGCCGTCTATATGACGGCATTTCCTATTTCCCGTATTGTTTCGCTACATCCGCCTGTGTGATGATGATTTTACTCGCCACAGTTTGAGGTATAACGCGTGGAAGCCAGCCTGACTTCGTCTTTTTTCATGATATTCAGCGGTGCGGCGGTTCTGGCGTCGATTGCTCTTTATACTAGGCAGCCGCTGTTAATCGCATATATCGCCTTGGGTGCGATAATTGGCCCCTATGGCACTGGCTGGGTAACTGATCTTAAATTACTCGCTGAAATCGCCGAATTCGGTATTATTTTCCTACTGTTTCTACTCGGCTTGGATATGCAGCCGAAATCCCTCTTAAGCACCTTAAAAAAAGCCACTATCGTTGCCCTAGCAAGCTCGCTTGCGTTCGCAGCGATCGGATTTGGGCTAGCATATAGCTTCGGTTTTACTCGAACTGAAAGCCTAGTAATCGGCGCCGCCATGATGTTCTCGAGCACCATTATCGGTATAAAATTGTTACCAACAACTGCGCTTCACCACCGTCACACCGGCGAGCTCATGGTTGGCTTATTGTTGTTACAGGATTTAATAGCCATTTTTGTGCTGCTTATTCTATTCAGTATGAGCCAAGGTGAATTTTCTTATACGAGCTTCTTAAGGACTCTAATCGCCCTACCAATATTAGTTTTATTTGCATTCGCAACCGTCCGCCATTTACTCCTGCCAATGCTTAGAAGATTCGATCGCTTCCACGAATATATTTTCTTACTCGCCATTGGCTGGTGCCTAGGTATGAGCGAGGCTGCCCATAGTTTGGGCTTGTCAGCTGAGGTTGGAGCTTTTCTAGCCGGTATTACCCTGGCAACAAGTCCGATATCACAATATATTGCCATCAACCTAAAGCCCCTTAGAGACTTTTTTCTAATACTATTCTTTTTTTCACTAGGTGCGAGATTCGATCTAGGCCTACTCAGTGATATTTTAGTGCCGGCAACACTCCTGGCGACACTTATGCTGACTTTGAAGCCCATTATTTTCCGCTACTTAATACACGGAATGAGCGAAACCAAAAAGCTCTCCTGGGATTTAGGTTTTAGACTGGGGCAGATCAGTGAGTTCTCGCTGCTTATTGCCTACGTGGCTGTAGATATGGTGTTAATCGGCCGGGAGGCCTCACACCTTATTCAAGCTACTGCAATTATTAGTTTTATTGTCTCATCATATATTGTGGTATTAAATTATCCGACTCCTATTGGGATATCAGATAAGTTGCGGCGAGACTAAACTCGCCACAAACATAATTATTGAAAAACTACCGAGAACGTCACTGGCACAACAAGGTCGATATTTATTAAGCCTGCCAAATTGCGTAGCTTATCTATACCGCGCCCAAAGTCGAAACTACTAGCATTAATAAAGGTGGGCGAAGTAGTTACCACGTGATAACTGTTATCCTTACGTTTGGTTACGATCACGTTAAATTTTAGTGACGCGGCTTGTCCATGGAGCGCGAGTTTACCTTTCAACTCGAGCGATTTTTGCTCACCAACCACCATGTCATTTAACTTTGCTTTCTTTACAGATGTGGTAAAAATTGCAGCTGGAAATCTACCAGTATCAAATAAAAATTCGCGCATACGACTGTTACGAATATCAATTCCACTCGCAACACTATTTAAATCGACACTCAATTCTGCGTCACCAGTTTCTTCATTAACGGTCCCGGTTAGCGATTTAAACGTCATTAGCTCGGCAATAATATCATTCTTCACTGTCACAAAATTTAACACCGAAGAATCATTGTTTAATTCTAGAGCATTCAAACCGGAAAACGGAAATAACAGCACAAGCGCGCATATCAGCTTTTTCATGAGAATATCCTTGATATTTTGTAACGATTTTGAATATTTTCTCTGCGAATAAGTATTTTGGTATCTTGCACTACGAGCGCCTACATATTGAGAATAAGTTGGACAATGAGACGTCAATATTATTCAATTAACATCGAAAAATTAGGCAAAAAAAAGCTCGGCTACAGCGCCGAGCTTTTTATAACCATGTTAACGCACGTGCTTAGACGCTTGAACTAAACTCTGGCACGGCTTCAAACAAATCAGCTACTAGACCGTAATCAGCAACCTGAAAAATCGGTGCATCTTCGTCTTTATTTATCGCAGCAATGATTTTGGAATCTTTCATACCTGCCAAATGCTGAATAGCACCAGAAATACCGATAGCAACATATAAGTCAGGGGCAACAATCTTACCTGTCTGGCCAACCTGCATGTCATTAGGCACAAAACCAGCATCAACCGCAGCCCGCGATGCTCCTACTGCTGCGCCAAGCTTATCGGCCAGCGAATACAACATGGCAAAATTTTCGCCATTTTGCATACCGCGACCACCTGAAACTACAATACTTGCTGCAGTCAATTCAGGTCTATCACTCTTGGCTACTTCTTCGCGAACATAACTAGATTTACCGGCGTCATGTGCACTAGCAACAACTTCGATAGAAGCACTTCCGCCTTCAGCCGCGACGGGGTCAAATGCAGTAGCGCGAACCGTAATAACTTTAATGGCGTCTGAAGACTGCACAGTGGCAATAACGTTACCTGCGTAGATTGGACGCGTGAACGTGTCAGCACTTTCTACTGAAATAATTTCCGAAATTTGCGCAACGTCAAGTAGGGCAGCTGCACGAGGCAGCGTGTTTTTACCGTTCGTCGTAGCCGGCGACAAGATATAACCGTAGTCTTTACCAAGTTCGGCAACTAGCAAGCTGACATTCTCAGCCAGTTGGTGACCGTATACCGCATTGTCAGCGACAAGGACTTTACTGACACCGTCGACTTTTGCTGCCGCTTCTGCGGCAGCGCCGCAGTTTTCACCAGCAATAAGAACAACAATATCGCCGCCGATTGCTTTCGCAGCAGTAACTGTGTTCAAGGTAGCGCCTTTGAGAGAGACGTTATCGTGTTCTGCAAGAATTAAAATACTCATCCGATTACCTTCGCCTCGTTTTTCAGCTTATCAACAAGTTCAGCAACATCAGCCACTTTAATGCCGGCCTGACGTTCTGCGGGTGGCTCTACTTTGATAGTAGTCACTCGCGGGGTCACATCAACACCTAGCTCTTCTGGAGTCATGATGTCTAGGGGCTTCTTCTTCGCTTTCATAATATTTGGCAGCGATGCATAGCGTGGCTCATTCAAGCGTAGATCTGTCGTTACAACAGCCGGCAGTGTCAATTTAACAACCTGTAAGCCACTGTCTACCTCACGGGTAACAGTGACGCTGTCGCCTTCAACAACAATCTCAGAAGCAAATGTACCCTGCGACATGCCCGCTAAAGCTGCAAGCATTTGGCCTGTTTGGTTGTTGTCACCATCAATGGCCTGCTTGCCAAGAATAACCATACTAGGTTCTTCTTTATCAACAACCGCCTTCAGTAATTTGGCGATGGCCAGTGGTTGAATTTCAACATCGGTTTCAACCAAAATACCACGGTCAGCGCCCAGAGCCAGTGCAGTACGAATCTGTTCCTGACAAACTTTTGGTCCGACAGAGACTGCAACTATTTCAGTTACAACGCCTTTTTCCTTTAAACGTACAGCCTCTTCGATGGCTATTTCACAAAACGGGTTTATCGCCATTTTGACATTGTTCAGATCAACGCCAGTGCCGTCCGATTTCGGACGCACTTTTACGTTATAATCAACTACTCGTTTGACAGCAACCAGAACCTTCATGGATTCCCCATTACGCGCATAAAATTAAATGATTGGCTAATTACCGTTACGCTGTGGGATCGAAAATAGATCCCAACCGGGTAAAGCCACTTTTCAAAACGCACTTATTTTGACGCTTATGAGACCCGAGGTCAATAATAGCAGGAGATTCACTTAACGAAAAACGGTTATCATCCAACAAGCCCTGCTCGCATTCCAATTTAGTAAGCTTTTATTTAGAAAAGATTTTTTATCGGCGTAAAACCGAGAAATAAGGTCTATGTGTCGAATAAAACCGTAGCTAAAGTAGCGTTTTGGAGTCTCTAGTTTTATAATTGATCTCTGAAACCAGCCACAAATCGTCCAGAACACGGGCGATGCTGTTAAACCGTACAGAGGAGAAAGTCTGTGGAACGCGAATCAATGGAATTTGACGTCCTAATCGTTGGGGCTGGCCCGGCGGGATTGGCAGCGGCGTGTAAAATTCGTCAGTTGAGCGAGAGTACTGGTAAAGATATCAGCGTTTGCGTCGTAGAAAAAGGCTCCGAAGTCGGCGCCCACATTCTGTCTGGTGCGGTGCTTGAACCCTCAGCCCTAAATGAATTATTTCCAGATTGGAAAGAAAAAGGAGCGCCGCTGAACACGCAGGTCACTAGCGACGACATCTATTATATGATCAGCGCTGAAAAAGCTATTAAGGTTCCCAATTTTGCTGTGCCTAAAACGATGCACAACGATGGCAATTATATTATTAGCCTCGGCAACTTGTGTCGCTGGATGGCCGAGCAAGCAGAAGGTATGGGTGCTGAAATTTATCCCGGCTTCGCAGCTGCCGATGTATTATTCCATGAAGATGGTAGCGTAAAAGGCATTGTTACTGGCGATATGGGTATTGCCGAAGACGGCAGCCATAAAGATAGCTATACGCCCGGTATGGAGTTGCACGCCAAATATACTCTGTTTGCCGAAGGCTGTCGGGGACACTTAGGTAAGCGCCTAATGGAAAAATTCGACCTGAATGAGGGTAAAGATCCTCAACATTACGGCCTTGGCATTAAGGAACTTTGGAAGATAGATCCCGCCAAGCATGTAGAAGGTAAAGTTATTCATGCCACTGGCTGGCCCCTTGCTGAAAACGGCGCGCTTGGCGGTAGCTTTCTCTACCATATAGAAGATAACCAAGTGTCGATTGGTCTCATTACCGATCTTTGCTATGACAATCCTTATTTATCACCATTTGAGGAATTTCAACGTTTTAAAAAGCACCCTACTATCGCTCAATATCTGGAGGGCGGCGAGCGTATCTCATACGGCGCACGCGCCATCACCAAAGGCGGCCTGCAGTCATTGCCAAAAATGACCTTCCCAGGCGGTCTATTAATTGGCTGTGACGCGGGCACTTTGAACTTCGCTAAAATCAAAGGCAGTCACACGGCGATGAAGTCAGGCATCATTGCCGCAGAAGTTGTCCATAAAGCTATTACTGAGAACCAAGCAACGGGAGCGGAGCTGAGTGAATACGCCACCGCCTTTGAAAGTTCATCTTTATATAAAGAGCTAAAAGAGCAACGTAACTTTGGGCCTGCACAACATAAATGGGGCAACTTAATTGGTTCCGCCTACGCGTTTATCGATATCAATATTTTCGGCGGTAAACTTCCGTGGACAATAGGCGACGATCATCCAGATCACGCGCAAATGAAACTGGCAGCCGATTCGAAGGAAATCACCTATCCTAAACCGGATAATAAATTAAGCTTCGATCGCCTGACGTCGGTATTTCTGTCTAATACCAATCATGCGGAAGATCAGCCCTGCCATCTCACACTAAAAGACCCCGAGCTGCCAATTCGGGACAACCTACCGATGTACGCAGAACCAGCACAGCGCTACTGCCCTGCCGGTGTATATGAAGTGATAGAGGACGCCGCAGGGACGCCGAGGTTCCAGATTAACGGTCAGAACTGCGTCCACTGTAAAACCTGTGACATCAAGGATCCCGCACAGAATATTGTGTGGATAACACCAGAGGGATTGGGTGGACCCAACTACCCCAATATGTAATAAAAAAGGGCAGCTTTCGCTGCCCTTTTTTATACTTCAAACTACATCGAAGCAAATTAAATTTAGTCCGCTAAACCGAACCAAGCTCAAACTCCTGCCCTCCTGCGAACAATATCATTGTCTCATTACGACACTCTGCCAGCTCGATTAAGTTGTAAAAACATGACCTACTCACTCTAGCCTGTAGACCATGATTGAGCTGTACTGACGGCTGTGGTTCTTGCGTAGCACTATCGGTAACAACGCTGAGGGGGTACTGATTACCAAGCTCGACCCAAGTATCAACATTAGTCTTCACCACAATACGGCGTCCGGACGCTAAATCATTCACTTCAAAATCAATAATTTGTAGCGGCAAATCTTCTACCGTAATGCGCCATTTTTCAACAGGTGTCAGTAAGTAGTACTCCCCGTCTTCTTCTCTGCGCAGTATTGAGGCAAACAATTTAACCAATTTGTGGCGCTTAATCTCCCCACCCTCATGAATCCAGCGACCATCGGCTTTTATCACAATATCAATGTCACCGCTCAATTCAGGGTGCCAATCAGCAATCGGAGGCGCACCACGTTGATCGCGCAATAGTGATTCAATTTTATTTAATGTCGTCACAAAAAATCCTCCAGAGTTCAGTATTTACTGCAGCGCGATAAAACGAGAATTAATGAATAATTCTCACATTAATTACGCCTTCCAATGCTGCCAATTCAGCAAGAAGTTCCACGCTAATCTCACCATCTAAATCTATCAGGTTATACGCAATTTCATCGCGACTTTTATTCAACATATCGAAAATATTAATATCGGCATCAGCCAGTATACTCAAGATGCGACCAAGAATTTTAGGGACATTGTGATTGGCGATCGCGAGCCTACAATGACCACTGCGCTCTAACTGTAGATTTGGGAAATTAACCGAATTTTTGATATTCCCGTTCTGCAGAAAGTCCGCAATTTGGTCTGCCGCCATGACGGCGCAGTTATCTTCAGCCTCGTCGGTACTGGCGCCAATATGCGGCATCAAGACCACATCGTTACGGCCGTTTAAAGATGGCACAGGAAAATCGGTGATAAACTGACGAAGCAGGCCCTTATCAAGCGCCGCAATCACTGCATCAACATCCACAATCTCTTCACGCGCGAAATTTAACAAACAGCAACCAGGCTTGCAGTTCGCAAGCAAATCAGTATTAACCAAGCCACGAGTGGAATCTAATACTGGCAAGTGCAGGGTGATATAATCTGCCTTGGCAAACAGGCTGTTAATATTCTCCATTTTCTTTACAGAACTGGGTAAGCGCCAAGCTGCATCAACCGACAGCGCCGGGTCATAGCCGATAACGTGCATATTTAAGCTGAGCGCAGCATTGGCTATCAGAGACCCAATTGCTCCCAAACCGATAATACCCAATGTTCGACCGGCTAGCTCATTACCTTTAAAGCGTTTCTTTTCTTTTTCCAGCAACTTGGCCATTTCACCTGCGTCATTTATGTAACCCAAAGAATTGACGTATGCAATACCGGGTAAGATGCCGCGCGAACCCAGGGCCAAGCCCGCAATCACTAACTCCTTCACCGCGTTGGCGTTCGCGCCCGGGCTATTGAAGACCGGAATGCCCAGATTTGTGCATGCCGCTACGGGAATATTATTTGTTCCTGCACCCGCGCGACCAATCGCTTTAACACTGGGTGCAATATCTTCGACCTGGAGTTTATGACTGCGCAGCAAAATGGCGTCGGGCGCAGTGCACTTGTTGGTTATTTCGTAGCTTTCAGAGGGCAAGCGGTCTAAACCGATAGTAGAGATTTGATTTAAAGTTAATACTTTATACACACATCAGTCCTCAAATTTATTATCCGTTCATGCGGTTGCGAGGACCACTCGCACTAACAGGGAAATGGTTAAAGGCCTCATCGGCACTCAGCTCCACCTTGAGCCCAAGCGGGATACTATGAGCATAGGCAATGCTATTTATCTTTCCACCCATTGCTAATGCTGCGGTGTAGTGACTATTTTTACACACGACACTGAAGTCCCAGCGATCAGCCTCTGGGCCAACAAAACTACTAAAGGCACCCTGATCATCCAATACCACGGAAAAATCGTGCAGAGGGATAGAGAGACCCTCTCCCCGCGCTTTTATATAAGCTTCTTTAAGCGTCCAGTAACGGTAAAAATAGTCAAGCTGCTGATCATCAGCGCGACTATTCAAGGCTTGCAGCTCTAGAACCGAGAAGTAGTCATCAGCCATATTGAGAATGCTGCGGCTTTCCGCGCGGCTTTCAACATCAACACCGATGTCATTACCTCGAGTCACGACGCACACAGTGAGTCCACTAGTGTGTGCCGTATTGAATTGAATAGCTCCCTGCTCGTCGCTATTGCTTAGCTCAGGCTTACCATAAGCATTCACGCAAAAACTAATTTTTTCAGGAGCCAGGCTGCAGTAATCTGCAAGCACAGTTCGCAATAAAGCACGGCTGACAAGATAATCTCTACCATTACCACCAAACATTAGCTGCTGGTATTGCTGTGACTCAGCAGGCGATAACATCGCTTCGTATTGCTCTAATCGGTTATCAAGACGGTGATCACCTGTAAAACAATACCAGATGTCGACATGGCCTGTTAAAGGCCTTTTTTCTCCAGTGGAAACCATTATTTTTATTTACCCAAGTAATCACTACGCCGATAAATACGCAGCATAGTGATTACGTTACATCAATTAATTTTGATCTCGGCGTTTTCCCATAAGCTATTAAAGTAAGCGGAAAACTCCTGAGATGACTTATTACGGTAGGCATTTTTTTTGGCTTCCAGCACAACACTTTCTTTCAAGGCCGAAATATCACCATAGCGAACATCGAGAAGCTGCAATACAACGCGATCGCCGTTATTTTTACGAAGCGTACTTACACTCGCTTGAGACTGCGGGCGAGACATCGAAAATGCCTGATTACGGACCGCGGCGTCGATATTAATATCGCTACGCTTACCATTTATTATCGCATCCCACGTTAACCCTTGCTGCTTAGCAACATCCTCAGCGCGGGCACCAGCGGCAAGAACTGCCAGCAAGGATTGCGCCTTTATTTCAGCCGCAGCCTCAGCCTTATTTTCAGCAAGTATTAATTTAATATCAGCCTTTACACTCTCCAAGGCTTTTGGCTCTGGCGCCTTGTATTCTTCGATATGAAGAACAACATAGCGCTCAGATGAAAGTTCAATAACATCGCTGTTCAAACCCTGGTTGCGAAGTTCTGCGTTAAATGCAGCTTGCTTCACCGCTGGATAGGCAAACAAACCCTCATCAGACTGTTTACTGCGCCAATCGACCAGCTGAATCTCTACCTGCATTTCATCAGCGGGCATAGCGAGGCTTTCTGCATTAAATACTAAGTTTTTTAAAGTATCGACAGCGCCGACTAATCGAGGCCGCGCCTTTTGCTCACGAAGTTGCTCTGTGATCTCGAGGCGCGCCCGGTCAAAACTGGGGACCTCTGGCTTACGAAGACTCACCAGTTTAATGAGATGCAATCCTGCTTCCGTTTCAACCACCGGCGATAACTCACCCACAGTCAAATTTGCCAAAGCCTCCTCAAACTCGATAGGGAAACTGTCGCCGCTAGTAAATCCTAGCAGTCCATCACTCATTGCAGATCCGGCATCAACTGAGTATTTATTAGCCTCGTCGCCAAAGTTAGCGCCGGCGACAATATCCGCACGAATTTTCTTGAGTTCTGCCAAAGCGGTCTCGCGACTGCGACCATCAGTGATATCAATCAAAATATGCGCCGCTTCGCGCTCGGCCTGAGCGTTGCTGGTATTCACTAAACGCTGATACTCGGCCTGTACTTGATCTTCCGATACTGGCTTATAAAACTGCGCCTCGGTTAGTTCAATATAAGAAAACCGAACCTCCTCCTCAGTTAAAAATGAGTCAGTATTTGCTACGTAATAAACTGAGATTTCTTCATCACTAACACTAATATTCTGGGTGTACGCGGCAAGTGGCAAATTTATAAAGTGGAAATCACGGGATTCATATAACAAACCCACAGACCGAGCCAACTCAGCATCAGTAATAAACGCCGAACCAACCACCGCCGTCGATAATTGCTGAATTATTAAATCCGAGCTAAGTAGCTGCTTAAAAAAACTACCGTTATAACCTTGCAAGCGAAGTACTTGTTGGTAGCGCTCCTGAGAAAAGCGACCATCCTCTTGAAATTGAGGCATTGTCGCAATAGTGGCATTGAGTTGCGCAGTTGAAATTTCAATGTTTTCGTCTTTGGCCGCCTGAAGCAGTAACTGCTGCTTGATCAAGGTATTGAGTGCCGGCTTGCGAAGCATTGCATCATCGAGCATAGCTGGGTCGATTTGATCCCCCATCATGCTTAGTAACCGACGCTTTTGCAGGGTAATCGCCTGCTGCAATTCAGCCGCTGAAATCTTTTCACCGTTAACCACCGCCGCCGCTGATGGCGCCGAGCTATTAAATAAGCTATCGATCCCGAATAGTGCAAACGGTACTATAATTATCGCGATGATAACTTTGGCCGCTGTTCCCTGAATATTATTGCGAATATTTCGTAGCATTGATGCTAAACCTGATTCTGAATCAAAAAAAAAGCGCACCTCTCGATGCGCCTTCTGTAAGAGGTTTTACCCCTACGGCCTCCCGCATGAGCGGGAATGGCGGTTTATACCCTAGTTACAGGCATCCTTCAGCGCCTTACCAGCTTTAAAGCTTGGGATTTTAGCAGCTGAAATTTCAATTGGTGCGCCAGTTTGTGGATTGCGACCCGTGCGCGCGGCACGATCTTTAACGCTAAAAGTACCAAAACCGACCAAAGAAACCGAATCATCTGATTTCAGTGCATTAGTGATAGCTTCTACCGCCGCATCCAATGCGCGTCCTGCTGCTGCTTTAGACAAATCGGCAGATTCTGCAATAGCATCTATTAATTCAGATTTATTCACTTATTCTTCCCCTTCAAATTGTTATAAAAAATATTTATACATTAACTGGCTGGTGACCGTCACAAACATACGCATTAATAAAATACCCAATACGTAAGGAGTGCGATTTATACCAACTGCGCCGTATATGGTCAAGGTATCTCTGCATCTTAGTGAGCGTTTACCCGCGACTCTCCAAGAACATCACCGTTTCCGTCGACGTTTTTATGCCTGTCGTCAATCCCAGCGAGGTAGGCCTCTTCTGAAATTTCTTCGGGAAGACTTTCCAGCGCAATATCGAGAACTTCATCAATCCACTTGACCGGACGAATTTCTAAATCGGCTATTATGTTTTCCGGAATCTCTTTCAGGTCCCTTTCGTTTTCAAGAGGGATTATAACGGTTTTTATACCGCCACGGTGAGCGGCAAGCAGTTTTTCTTTTAAACCACCAATGGCTAATACCTGCCCGCGCAGCGTAATTTCACCTGTCATCGCCACATCCGAGCGAACAGGAATGCCGGTTATCACCGAAACTAAGGCCGTGCACATACCAACACCTGCCGAAGGCCCGTCTTTTGGCGTTGCGCCCTCAGGCATATGGATGTGGATATCATGCGTATCATGGTAGCGAGCGGGAATACCTAAGCGCTTAGAGCGGCTTCTAACCACGGTAGTCGCGGCTTGAATCGATTCCTGCATTACATCGCCCAAGGAGCCAGTTTTAATGTGGCGCCCCCTACCTACTACCGACACCGCTTCAATGGTGAGTAGTTCACCGCCTACTTGTGTCCAAGCTAAACCCGTCACTTGACCGACTTTATTTTCTTCTTCGGCTTTACCGAAGGTATATCTCCGCACACCCAGATAGTCTTCCAAATTAGCGCCAGCTATAGAAACAATACCGCTATCACCGTTTAAGGCGACATTTTTAACGACCTTACGACAGACCTTCGCCACTTGACGCTCTAAGCCACGCACACCTGCTTCACGGGTGTAATAGCGAACGATATCTTGAAGAGCCTCGTCATTGATCTCAGCCTCAGTCACTTTCAGACCATTGTTCTTCAGTTGCTTAGGTATCAGATAACGGCGAGCAATATTGATTTTCTCGTCTTCGGTATAACCGGGAATACGAATAACTTCCATTCGATCCATTAATGCCGGCGGAATATTAAGAGAGTTAGACGTACAGATAAACATGGTATCTGACAGATCATAATCGACTTCAAGATAGTGATCATTGAAGGCATGATTCTGCTCAGGATCTAAAACTTCCAGCAATGCCGAAGCGGGATCACCGCGGTGATCCATGCCCATTTTGTCAATTTCATCTAACAAAAATAGAGGGTTTTTCACCCCTGTTTTAGACATCTTCTGAATAACTTTACCCGGCATAGAGCCGATATAGGTCCTGCGATGCCCTCGAATTTCGGCTTCATCACGCACCCCACCCAATGCCATGCGCACAAATTTGCGATTAGTGGCACGGGCAATAGATTCTCCTAGTGAAGTCTTACCCACACCCGGAGGACCAACCAAACACAGCACCGGGCCTTTTACTTTTTTGACCCGTTTTTGTACAGCAAGGTATTCCAGAATGCGATCTTTAACCTCTTCAAGACCATAATGATCTTCATCTAGAATCTCTTGAGCCCGCTTAAGATCATGCTTAACACGCGACCGTTTTTGCCAGGGAGTACTCACCAACCAATCAATATAACCCCGAACCACCGACGCTTCGGCAGACATTGGTGACATCATTTTGAGCTTGGCCAGCTCAGCCTTCGCCTTTTCGAGTGCTTCTTTACTCATTCCCGCACGCTGAACTCGGCTTTCAAGTTCTTCCAGCTCATTCATGCCTTCTTCAGACTCGCCGAGCTCACGCTGAATAGCTTTCATTTGCTCGTTCAGATAGTACTCGCGCTGACTCTTTTCCATCTGTTTTTTAACGCGACCACGAATCCGCCTCTCGACCTGAAATAGGTCTATCTCTGCCTCCATCAAGCCCATCAGGTGCTCTAGCCGCTCGCGCTCATTCGCCATTTCAAGAACAGCTTGCTTCTGTTCTAGCTCCATTGTCATATGAGCAGCGATGGTGTCACCTAGCCTGCCGGGATCATCGATACCCGACAGGGAGGTAAGGACCTCAGCGGGGATCTTTTTACTTAAGTTAATATACTTCTCAAACTGCGAAATAGCCGAGCGAAGCATAACCTCTGACTCGTCGGCGGCAATGCGCTCACCCTCTAAAGCGGTTATTTCGGCGCTAAAGTAGTCTTCTTCAGCCGTTACCGCATTTAGCTGCGCACGGTAGCTGCCCTCCACTAACACCTTAACGGTGCCATCAGGCAGTTTTAGTAACTGTAAAATATTCGCTACGGTACCAATATCATAAAGATCGTCGGTACCAGGCTCATCTAGGTCAGGGTTGCGCTGAGCGGCAAGCACAATTTCCTTATTGCTGGCCATGGCCAGCTCGAGCGCTCGAATGGATTTATCCCGCCCCACAAACAGAGGGATGACCATATGGGGGTAAACCACCACGTCGCGCAAAGGAAGAAGTGGCAATTCCAGTATTTCGTGTTTTTCAGCCATTACTTTTCCTCTTAGTTAATCTGGCCCGATCCACGTGCAGTGGATATCCGCCAACTATAAAGACAGCTTAGTTCTAAGATGGGGATTTGCCGCGTTAAAAACAAGACTTGACTTGTAAAGAAACTGACAAAAAAGACAAACGCTGCAAAAAGAAGCTTTTCGCAGCGTTATATTTAGCGGGGATTACTCTTTTGGAGCCGCTTTAAGCTGCTCGGTGTTGTGGTATACCAGTATTGGCGCAGAATCACCTTTGATCACCGACGCATCGATGACAACCTTGCTAACGTTATCCATTGATGGCAGATCGTACATCGTATCGAGAAGCACTGACTCAAGAATCGAGCGCAGGCCCCGAGCACCAGATTTACGCGTCATAGCTTTCTCTGCTACGGATCGCAAACCATCCTCACGAAAATCAACCTCTACGCCTTCCATATCGAATAACTTGGCGTACTGCTTGGTCAGCGCATTTCTAGGCTCCGTCAAAATACTGACTAAGGCGCCTACATCTAACTCTTCAAGAGTTGCAATGACCGGCAATCGACCAACAAACTCAGGTATTAGACCGTAACGAACCAAATCATCGGGCTGAACATCAGCAAGGATTTCACCAACATTACGCGCCTCATCCTTAGTTTTGATTTCAGCACCGAACCCAATACCGCCCTTCTCTGAACGATCACGTATAACGCGATCTAGACCAGCAAATGCGCCACCACAAATAAACAGTATATTTGAGGTATCAACCTGCAAAAATTCTTGCTGTGGATGCTTGCGCCCACCTTGTGGCGGCACTGACGCAACTGTACCCTCTATAAGTTTAAGCAGTGCTTGCTGAACACCCTCGCCGGATACATCACGGGTAATTGAGGGGTTGTCAGACTTCCGCGAGATCTTGTCGATCTCATCGATATAGACAATACCCATCTGAGCTTTTTCAACGTCGTAATCACATTTCTGCAGCAGCTTTTGAATGATGTTTTCAACATCTTCACCAACGTAACCGGCTTCGGTTAATGTTGTCGCATCGGCGATAGTGAACGGCACGTCGAGCAAACGTGCCAAAGTTTCTGCTAGCAGCGTTTTACCACTACCTGTTGGTCCTATCAGCAAAATATTGCTTTTGCCCAGCTCTACATCGTCTTTGTGCTTATCGCCATAACGCAAGCGCTTGTAATGATTATAGACAGCTACAGCCAATACTTTCTTAGCGCGGGCCTGCCCTATAACATATTGATCTAGCGTGCTGTTAAGCTCCTGTGGCGTGGGCAGCTTATCGCGGCCAGCCTCACTCGCTGCTTCCTGAACTTCTTCCCGAATGATGTCATTACAAAGATCGACACACTCATCACAGATAAAGACAGACGGACCGGCAATTAATTTGCGGACTTCGTGCTGGCTTTTACCACAGAAGGAACAGTACAGCAATTTGCCGTTGTCATCTGTGACGTCTTTACTACTCATTCATACCTACCTTGTTCTAATTTTGCGGGACAGTAGCGCCACTATGTATTAAAGATGACGCTTTTTGCTCAATTTTGCAAGCTTGCACAATTCGGACCTCGATCCGAATAGTGCCGCCACATTTGCTATGAGCGAGCCGTTAGCACTTCATCCACTAAACCATAATCACAAGATTGCTGTGCATTCATAAAGTTGTCACGCTCAGTATCATGCGCGATAGTCTCGTAAGTCTGGCCAGTGTGCTCAGCCATAAGATGATTAAGCTGTTCACGGATAATTAAGATTTCGCGAGCTTGAATATCAATATCTGTAGCCTGCCCCTGGGCTCCACCGCTAGGCTGATGAATCATAGTGCGAGCATTTGGCACAATAAAGCGTTTGCCTTTGGCACCACCACTTAACAAAAAGGCACCCATGCTCGCAGCCTGACCAATGCACATAGTGCTGACGTCGGGCTTAATAAACTTCATCGTGTCGTATATAGACAAGCCAGCCGTGACAGATCCGCCCGGGGAATTAATGTAAAGATGGATATCTTTATCAGGATTTTCAGATTCAAGAAAAAGCAATTGGGCAACAATAAGATTGGCCATATGGTCTTCAACTTGACCTACACAAAAAATAACGCGCTCTTTAAGCAGGCGGGAGTAGATGTCGTAGGAACGTTCACCACGTGCGGTTTGCTCTACAACCATTGGCACTAAACCAAGATTGGTTACAGAATTGTTGCTCATACTGTCGAACGAATTGCGGGACATATTGAATACTCTTCCGTACGTAATTAATGAGTTAAGTTTACGGCCAGTCGAAAAAAATCAAGCGACGGAACTTGCGCTCAGTCGCTTGACCGGAAAAAACCAGAGTACCCTTTTCAGATTAGGATTCTTCTGCCTCTTTCGCTGGTGGCGACATAACTTCTTCGTAGCTTAAAGTCTCTTCGCTAACCTTCGATTTTTCAAGCAATTTTTCAACAACTTCTTCTTCAATAACCATACCTTCGATTTGTTGAAGTTGTTCTGGGGTGCTCATATACCAATTTATAATTTCTTCTTTATCTTCATAGCTTGCCGCCATCTCTTCCAAAGCGGCACGGACCTTCACTTCTTCGGCCTTGATACCCTCTACGCTGATCAGTTCATTTAAGACCAAGCCCAGCTTAACGCGACGCTCAGCATTTTCTCGGAACAACTCATCAGGCAAGATGTCAGCGGCATTCAATTTTTCTGCCATTGCACCAAATTGCTGCATTTGCTGATTACGCAATGCTTCAATTTCTTGTAATACCAAGGCTTTTGGTACCTGTAAGTCAGCATGAACGGCAAGCACACCTTCCATCACTTGATTCTTAATGCGGGACTTAGTGGCGTTTTTCAACTCCCTAGCCATATTTTTTTCAACTTCTGCGCGAAATGCTTCTTCGCCACCCTCTTTAACGCCGAAGGCTTCAAACAGTGTCTCGTCCATTTCTGGAAGCTTTTTCTCAGTAACGCTATTCAAGGTAATCTTGAATTCAACCGCCGCGCCCTTAAGATCTTCGCTGTGGTAATCATCCGGGAAAGACAATGACAGCATTTTCTCTTCACCGGCACTCATACCGACTATACCGTCTTCGAATCCAGGGATCATACTCCCAGAACCAAGCTCTAGATCACTACCATCAGCCTTACCACCATCAAACTCAACACCATCTTTGGTGCCAAGATAATCAATATTGGCTTTATTACCGCTAACCGCAGCGCGATCAGTTGGCTGCCAGTCTGCGCGTTGCTGGCGGAGATTTTCAATCATCTTGTCGACATCGGCAGCAGTAATTTTTGTTACTGGCTTTTTAACTTCTATTGAACTGTAGTCTTTGGCTTCCACGTCTGGGAAGACCTCAAAGGTTGCCACAAACTCAATATCTTTTCCTGGCTCTAAACTCTTAGGCTCAATGTTTGGACGACCAGCAGGCTTTAAACCCTGTTGCTGAATAGCTTCGTAAAAGCTTTCGTTCATTACCTCGCCGAGTACTTCCATGCGGACAGACTCGCCGAATCGCTGGCGAACAACGCGCATAGGTACTTTACCGGGGCGGAAGCCATCTAACTTGACAGTGCGGGCAGCATTTTGCAGGCGTGAATCAACTGCACTTTCGATGCGTGCAGCGGGAACGCCGACAATCAGGCGACGCTCTAGGCCAGAAGTCGTTTCAACTGAGACTTGCATGGGGGGTCCTCAAAACAGGGCTGTTAAACATAAATGGCCACAATCATAAATAGAGTGGCCACTTAAAAGAATTCTATGAAATGGTGCGGATGGAGAGACTCGAACTCTCACGCCTTGCGGCACCAGAACCTAAATCTGGCGTGTATACCAATTTCACCACATCCGCACACCTGTAAAACCGCCTTAAGGTATTGAATTATCACGGTTTACAAATGAAATCGCGCAGCATGACTGCGCGAGGAACGAGATTGTGCCACAGGCCATGAGCGCGATCAAGCAGACCTGCAAACAATTATCTCTAAACACTGCTATTGCATGAAATTCATACAATAGCAGCCTTTAAAGACGGGTTATACCCGCTCAATAATTGTACTAATACCCTGCCCCATACCAATACACATAGTAGCCAGACCTACAGAGGTGTCACGCTGCTCCATAACGTTAATAAGCGTAGTGACAATCCGGGTTCCAGAGCAACCAAATGGATGGCCAAGCGCTATGGCACCGCCATTAAGGTTTACCTTATCGTCCATCTTGTCTAGCAACTTAAGGTCTTTAAGCACTGGCAGAGCCTGCGCTGCAAAGGCTTCGTTTAACTCGACGGTTTCTATGTCGTCCATGCTCATGCCAAGACGCTTTAAAGCTTTATGCGTTGCCGGCACAGGCCCGTAACCCATAATGGATGGATCAACACCCGCCACTGCCATACCGACCACTTTTGCACGCGGCGTTAAACCCAAGTCCATTGCCCGCTGACCAGACATCATAATCATAGCAGAGGCACCATCAGCAATTTGCGAGCTAGTACCAGCAGTCACTGTGCCATTGCGCGGATCGAAGGCAGGACGCAATTGCGCCAGACTTTCAAGGGTCGTTTCCGGACGGATCGTGGTATCAGCTTTAACTAATAGTTTACGACCATCTTCGCCGTGGCCTTCAATGGCGATAATTTCCTTATCAAAGCGACCATTGGCCCGCGCATCAGCCGCTAACATATGTGAGCGCATGCCGAGTTGATCCTGCTGCTCACGACCAATACCGTGCATCATCGCTAGGGCTTCTGCAGTCATCCCCATCATACCGGCAGCGCGGGCAACGTATTTACTGGCCTGCGGGTTAGGGTCAACGCCGTGGCTCATAGCCAAATGACCCATATGTTCAACGCCGCCAACCATAAAGGTATCGCCATAGCCGCTCATAATTGCCTGAGCCGCGGTATGCAGTGCTGACATTGACGAACCGCATAAACGACTCACAGTCTGTCCAGCAACTTCATGGGGAAGCTTAGTTATTACTGAGATCATTCGCGCAATGTTCCAGCCCTGCTCATTGGTCTGGTTTACACAGCCCCAAATCACATCTTCAAAAAGGGCCGGATCAATACCGGGGTTACGCGCCAACAAACCGTCGATCAAAGATGCCGACAT
>JBKEFB010000050.1:0-19771 GCA_046712405.1 Zhongshania sp.
TAATGAAGGTTTAAACGTCACGCTATCAAGAGAAACCTCTTGGGCCGGCATACGCGATAAAGTTGGACTAGGTATTCTTGACGGCGCGCAAATGCTCGCCTCCATTCCAGTCGCATCCCGGCTCGGGGTCGGCGGCCCCAAAATCGACATGATCAGTGCAATGGTGCTGGATCTTAACGGTAATGCAATTACCGTTAATAACGACCTCTATGAACACCTGTTTGCGGTAGATCCCCGCAGCGAGTTCAGCCCAGTCATCGCAGCGCAAGCGCTTCAATGCGTTATCGAAGAACACAAACGCAGTAAGCGGCCAAGGCTGCGCTTTGGATTAGTTCACCCCTGCTCAACCCAGAACTATGAGCTTAGGTACTGGCTAGCTAGTGCAAACATTGATCCAGACCGTGATATCGAAATTGTGGTTATCCCACCACCAAAAATGGTTAGCGCCATGGCCGACGGCGATATTAGCGGCTTTTGTGTCGGCGAACCCTGGAACACCTTAGCTGTACAACAAAAGCTAGGGCATGTGGTCGCTAATAAGTACCAACTGTGGAATAACAGTCCAGAGAAAGTGTTTGCTGTCAGCGAAATTTGGGCAAATAAAAATCCAGTAACACACCAAGCCATTTTGAGGGCATTAATCAAAAGCTGTATCTGGCTGGACAAAAAAGAAAATCGTAAGGCCACCGCCAAAATAATTAGTCAAGCGCCTTATATAGCACTACCGGAAGAAACCGTTGCGCTATCCCTTATGGGCTTGTCACTTAAGCACTTTGGACAGCCACCAGAAAAGGTGGAGGACTTTCACGTATTCCACCGCTACTCCGCTAATTTCCCCTGGCTTAACCACGGCGAGTGGTTTATTTCACAAATGTATCGCTGGGGGCAGCTCACAACGCCGATTAATATCGAAGAAACAGTCGCTGCCGTGTATAAGCCCTTTTTGTTTCGTATCGCCGCTGACGCTATCGGACTTGAAAGCCCGAGTATAGATAGAAAAACAGAGGGCAATTTACACCAAAAAAATATGCTGACAAAATCCCAACACATCGGTCCGAATCAATTTTTAGATGGCAAGGTAATCCACGTGGGCGGCATCATTAAGTACCTAGAACAACAAAATCTATCCAAGGCAGATATTCCAGCCTTGCGGCTTTTTAACTGCCCAAAAGAGGCCAAGTAGTTCAAATGAAAGTATTACTGATAGATATCGACGATAGCCGGGCTAAAAAACTTGAGCCAATTCTGGCTGGAGCGGGCATCGAACTCATTAACCTCAATAATCACTCTACTAACATCTACCAACTCGTTGGCGAGGAACACCCAGAAATCATTTTAGTAGACACCAACTCACCCAACCGCGACACGCTGGAGCACTTGGCACAACTTAACAAGGGAAGCCCTTGCACGGTCATAGAGCTAGGTAACCAACGCTCAGAAAGTATTAATCGACTGGCCGCAGAAGCGGGCATCAGTATCTACGCCATAGACGACATCCCGCATAGCTTATTGCAATCGCTAATCGATATTACTTTAAGTTATTTTTATAGCATTGGACATTTAAGCGCAGAAGTACTCGCCCTTAAACCGGAAGTTGATGCCCGCCAGATGTTAAATAGCGCTAAGAAATTCATCATCGAGACCTATGGTTTAACTGAGGAACAGGCCAGCGATTTACTGATTAAAAATGCCAACCATCAGGGCCAGACTATTAGCGAAGTTTCGCGTCAACTAGTGGATACAGGGTCTTTTATTTAATGATGAAAACCCACCGCTGCCAATCAAAATCCGTGGGATTTATGCCGCTAAAGGGCCGCTGTGAAAGCGAAAAACATCATCTTCGGTTTCGATCAGAAGCTGCTCTTTACGCTTGAAAAGCGCGATGCGAGGCGCGATATCTTCAGTAGCGTAGCGCTCAGCCAAACTCAAATAATCTTTAAAATGCCGGGACTCAGATTTTAATAATGAGGTGTAGAAGGCACCTAATTCGCTATCTAGCAATGGCGCAATACGGGCAAACCGCTCACAAGAACGCGCTTCAATTAGGGCGCCAATAATAAGAATATCGATAAGCTTATGCGGATCACTCGTTCTGGCCTCCGCCCGCAGACTATTGGCATAACGCGCTGACGACAAATACCGATACTCAATACCGCGTTTTTTCATAATCGCCATTACCTGTTCGAAATGACGCAATTCTTCCCGCGCTAACTTAGACATTCGGCTGAGTAAATCAGGCTTATCCACGTAACGAAATATTAAGTTTAGGGCCGCACCCGCCGCCTTTTTTTCACAATTGGCATGATCTATCAGCATTTCCTCTGGGTGAGCAAGCGCAGCATCGACCCAAGCCTGCGGAGTCGCACAAGGTAAAAATGCTAAAATATCACTAATATCTACTGACATGAAAAGTCATCCGGCTAATGAAAAACGAAGAGCAGTATAACAAACTAAGCCCTCGTATCTGAGCCGCTTGTCGTCATAAAGCACATTGCCGTGGGGAGTGGGTAAAAATCAAGCTTCGCTGCGCAAATACATACCAATATAACGCTGGTAATGCGCCTCAGAGAGTAAATAAAACTCTTTGTCGATGATATCCCGGAGCTGTAACAAAGGCAGATCACGATACTGCGCATCGACTACAAATCCAAATTGGGCTGTATCACTAATCTGCCCAGCACCGGCCCTAAGCAGCTGAAATAGCCAAATATAGGGGCTTTTATGAACTGGGTAACGCACTCTCTGGGTTTGGCATTGCCACTGCAATACGTCAGCATCACAAACCCGCAGTTTATTAGACATCACCTGAATCAGAAAACCATCTAGGCGCTCGTCAATAATCTGCTTTTGCTGATCAGAGTAACTATTCCAGTCAATTACCTCGTGACTGTAGCGTTTACACCCCCTACACACATCATCGCCCAGCGCGGTAGAGCACACGCCGGTGCACGGGGTGACAACTCGAGAATTCATAGCGGCCAAACGATACTCCAAAATGCAGATCAAAATCGGGGACTTAAGAATAAGCCAACGCCACAGGGGGTGGCAAGTGTAGTAATTCACTTAACCTCTGTAGGGATTTTCAGTATACTTGCACCCCCCTATTTCGCATCGATGATGGGCATCGATAACCCCGGCCCCGGCGATCCCGGCGGATACGGGTACCGAAACTGAAAAGAGGAGTTACACTGTGCTAGAAGCATATCGGAAACACGTCGCCGAACGCGCCGCGCAAGGCATTGATCCCCAGCCACTAAACGCTGAACAAGTTGCGGGTCTAATAGAATTGCTAAAGACTCCGCCAGCTGGCGAAGATACAGTACTTGTTGACCTGATATCCAACCGTGTACCGCCTGGAGTGGACGAAGCCGCCTATGTCAAAGCCGGATTCCTTGCCGCTGTCGTTAGAGACGAAGCTAGCAGCCCGCTTATCAGCAAAGAACTTGCCGTCAAACTGCTGGGCAATATGCACGGTGGCTACAATATTATCACCTTGGTCGACCTCCTAGACCATGCTGACTTAGCAGAACTCGCCGCTACGGAGCTCAAACACACCTTACTGATGTTTGACGCCTTCCACGATGTGGAAGAAAAAGCCAAAGCCGGTAATACGCTGGCCAAAGAAGTTATCCAAAGCTGGGCCGAGGGCGAGTGGTTTACCAACCGCCCCGAAGTACCAGAAAGCATCGTTAACACCGTATTTAAAGTCACTGGCGAAACCAATACTGATGACTTATCTCCCGCGCCTGATGCGTGGTCACGACCCGACATTCCATTGCACGCCCTGGCAATGTTTAAGATGGAACGCGATGGTATCAAACCCGATACCCAGGGCAGCGTTGGCCCACTAACTCTGATAGACGAACTCAAGAAGAAAGGTCACCCGATCTCCTTCGTAGGTGACGTTGTCGGCACCGGCTCATCACGTAAATCTGCCACCAACTCGGTATTGTGGTTCTTCGGCGACGATATGCCCGGTGTTCCCAATAAGCGTTCCGGCGGAGTATGTATCGGCAGCAAAGTCGCTCCAATCTTCTACAACACTATGGAAGATGCTGGCGCACTGGTTTTTGAAGCCCCTGTTGACGATCTGAATATGGGTGATGTGATTGAAATCCGCCCTTATGACGGTATTATCAAAAATGTTGAAACCGGTGAGACCCTCAGCACTTTCCAATTGAAATCACCCGTGTTGTTGGACGAAGTTCGCGCTGGTGGCCGTATCAACCTGATTATCGGGCGCGGCCTGACCTCTAAAGCGCGCGAATCTTTGGGCCTGGATTCGCCCACCCTATTTCGTCTGCCTGCACAGCCCGTCGATACCGGCAAAGGCTACACCCTGGCACAAAAAATGGTGGGTCGCGCCTGTGGCTTACCAGATGGCCAAGGTATTCGCCCCGGCACGTACTGCGAACCAAGAATGACTACCGTCGGCTCACAGGATACCACTGGTCCGATGACCCGCGACGAACTAAAGGACTTGGCCTGCCTCGGCTTCTCTGCCGATCTGACTATGCAGTCTTTCTGTCATACTGCGGCTTACCCCAAGCCAATCGATATCGATACCCAACACAATCTGCCGGACTTTATTATGACCCGTGGCGGTGTTTCACTGCGCCCTGGCGACGGTATCATTCATAGCTGGCTGAACCGTATGCTACTCCCTGACACCGTGGGTACTGGTGGTGATTCACACACCCGCTTCCCGATGGGCATTTCTTTCCCGGCCGGTTCAGGTCTCGTGGCTTTCGCTGCTGCCACAGGTGTCATGCCGCTGGATATGCCTGAATCTGTACTGGTTCGCTTTAAAGGCAAGATGCAGCCTGGTATTACCCTGCGCGATTTGGTTCACGCTATACCTTACCAAGCGATCAAAGAAGGTCACCTAACAGTTGCTAAAAAGGGTAAGAAAAACATCTTTTCTGGCCGTATTCTCGAAATTGAAGGTTTGGCTGGTTTGACTGTTGAACAGGCATTTGAATTATCTGATGCTTCAGCTGAGCGCTCTGCTGCTGGCTGCACCATTAAGCAAAGTATTCCAGAAATTTCCGAGTACCTACGCTCTAATGTCACCCTTCTGCGCTGGATGGTTAGCGAAGGCTACGGTGACAAGCGGACTATTGAGCGCCGCGCCGCCAATATGGAAGCTTGGCTAGCTAACCCAAGCCTACTTGAAGGCGACGCCGATGCTGACTACACTGCCGTCATCGAAATCGACCTCGACCAACTGAAAGAGCCTGTTGTTTGCTGCCCGAACGATCCAGACGATGCAAGACTACTGTCTGACGTTGCCGGCGACAAAGTTGATGAAGTCTTTATCGGTAGCTGCATGACAAATATTGGTCACTTCCGCGCCGCTGGTAAACTGCTAGACGCCAACAAAGGCACGCTGAATACCCGTCTGTGGATATCGCCACCGACCAAGATGGATCAGCACACCCTGATGGAAGAAGGCTACTACAACATCTTCGGCGCAGCTGGTGCACGTACCGAAATGCCAGGTTGTTCACTATGCATGGGTAACCAAGCGCGTGTTGCCGACGGCGCTACTGTGCTGTCTACCTCGACTCGCAACTTCCCTAACCGGCTTGGTAATGGCGCTAATGTCTACCTGACCTCTGCTGAATTGGCGTCGGTTGGCGCGATTCTGGGGCGCCTGCCAACGCCGGCTGAATATATGGAATACTGCAAAGATTTGGATGCAATGTCTGCTGAAATTTATCGATATATGAACTTCGATCAGATTGCGTCTTTCCAGAAAGGTGCGGAAGAAGGTAAGCGTATTGCGTCAGTAGAAATTACTGAGGTGACAATGTAAGTTTTTGACTTACTATTGTTAAAAAAGCCGCCTTAGGGCGGCTTTTTTACACCTGCGGTTTAGCTCGCAGCAAGCGCCTAGCAGCAACCCTACTTAAGACGCTTTAAGCATTCAAGGATCCATCCTTGCTGAATAAGGCGCAGTAGCAACATCTATAATTTGGCACTTCGCTAAACGCTGGCAAAGACCAATCTGTAAATATATTTGGCGGCAATGCCTCCTGCGGCACCGGTTTCTCTCGCAGCCGATCAATCCACATAAAACAATACTGAATAGTGCTTACGCCCTGATATTAGCAATTCATTGAGTAGCGTTTGATTGAGTACCCTATTGCGAAAAACCGCCGTGGTGCCAACGGCATCTCCTACGGAAGGCCGTAATCGAAGCGGTGTCGGTTGTTCAACAGACATAGAATAGTGACTCTAAGCTAGAACTCGATAAACTCTACCTTTGATAGCTCATCTTTGTAAATACATTTTCGGACGCTGATAAAAGACAAACGCATTTCACTCAGCATTGCGGCGGCGCTTATGCAAAAACAGCTCAGCGCACACTGCGCTCGCGAATATGGCTTATTGTGATTGAAGAGCGTGACAGTGAATTTCGCTCGCAAGCCGCCGTGCAAATAGTCGGGATCGGCGGCAGGCACATACGTTTTTCAGAGCGAAAAAACGCTAAAGTATGAAGTGGATTACCAGCGAGGCCTAGTCCGACATTAAGCCCGAAACCGAGCTTAGAACTAAGCCGTGAACTCAAACCTAAATAAGCCCTAAGAAGCCCTAAAACTATTTACAAACGTTCTATGCGCTCGATTAAAAAGCCTTTGGTGCGTAGCCAGTCACCTCAGAAATACCCATTTCTTTGCCCATGGTAGTCAATGGATGGACGACAATTAGCCCACGCACTGATTTTTTAAACTTGCCCATATCCGCTTGCTCGAGCTTACTTAGAGCGCGATGAAACGGCAGTGCGTTTAAGGCCTCACCTTGAGCTGAATTAGTGCGACTCTGCATGCCTTTTATACTGGCGATTTTTTTATTAATGCTCGCCAGCTCACGCTTAAATTGCTTTGCTAAGCTTTGATTATCACGCGCCTTGGCATCATCTAATTTACGTCGCAGTATATCTAGCTTGTTATTTAACTGCTGAATGTCTTTATTTAAATTCATCGCTACTCTCATTCGTCATTAACCCCAGACAGCATTTCTCACTATCATCGGCACGGGTCTGTCATGGCGGCAGTATAGCAATAACTGACAAATAAACGGGCATAAACTCATTGAGCAAGGGCAGTAAACCGCACTTGCTCGGCAAAGCTTAGCTTAAAACCGGTATTCATCATTGAAATAACCACAAGGTGTCACGAACCAACCGTGGCGCGCTTATTAAATCTTGTAAAACCTCATTTACCTTGCTGAGCAGTCGCGCTGACCTTCGGCAAATATTTTATAATATAGGGCTTTCTTAAAACCAAAAACGCAGCGGGCACAAAGAACAACGACAAGATGGTTGTTAATACGGTGCCACCTGCCAATACAATCGCAAAAGGTGGCCAAAATCCGCCGCCGGATAAAATCAAAGGAATAAGCCCTGCTACGGTGGTGAGCGTTGTCGAACCGATATGTTTAGTGCACACCGATACCGCATTGACAATCTCAGCTCTGTCGCCGGTCATCGCTAATGGCGAGGCTTTTAATTCAGTCAAAATAACTATCGCTGCATTTACAGCCAAACCCATTAAACCCATTAAGCCAATAATGGCGGTAAAGCCAAAGGGATATTGGCCAATCCACAAACTGAGCATACCCATACCGGCAGATTGAATCGCCACCGCAAATACCAAACCCGCCAAGCGGAAAGAGTCGAATGCCATTACCACGGTCACAATAAGCAACACTAAAATAATACCGACACTGCCGATTAGGTTGCCGACCGCCTCATTACGGTTTTCAGATTCGCCACCAATTTCAAGGGTGTATCCCGTGGGCACCTCAAACTCTTCCACCGCTAGTCGCGCCCTTATACGACCTAGCACCTCAGATGGAAGCACATCGTCTCTAATAAATATGTCGACCATATTGACGCGTCGACCGTCGCGGCGCGAAATCTGCGCCTGCGCGGGCAGTAACTCTACCGTTGCCATTGACGACAAGGGTCTTCCCCCTGCTGGCAAGACCAGTGGAAATGACATCAAACGATCGATACTAGTAGTTTTTACACCTGCACCCGAAACCCTCACGGGTAACTGTTGGGTACCATCCAACATACTGCTCGTGACTACGCCATCGACACTCGCCGCCAATAAGGATGAAATATCCCTCAAGCCAATCTGACTGCGCTGAGCTTCACTTTCATCAATATCAAACCAAATTTTTGGCACCACTTGTCCTAGCGAGTCTCGCACGTGAACAACACCGTCAGTTTCCTGCGCTATACGCCGCAGCTCATCCCCCATGACTTTCAAACGCGGCAGACTGCTGCCATACAAACGTATTTCAACCGGCGCATTTGAAGGTGGACCCTGAGCAAGGCGCTGTACGATAATCTGATAATCTGGGAAGCTCTCGTCCAGCTCGCGCTGGAGCACAGCAATTAGACGGTTGGCCTCCTTAAAATCTACCATTTTCATCATAGTCTGCGCGTAATTAGACGCGCCATCCTTACTACTCATTATATTGTAATAAAACGACAGGGCATTGCGGCCAATAAACCAGTGCAGGGAAATAATTTCAGGATGACGGTTGATCACTTCTGTCACTTGCTCTGTCGCGCGCTGGGTAAGCTCTATACTGCTGCCTGCGGGTAGATAGAGCTCAAGATTTATCATGTCGCGATCTGAGGGCGGGAAAAACTGCTCAGGCAAGGTTTGACTGGCAACAAAGCCCAGTACCGGTAATACGCACGCCGCCAGCATCATCCGTCGTGGGCGAAGTAATACCCATGCTAATAATCGACGAAACCCCAGATTTAGGCGCGGGGCACCAACGCCGTTGGCTTGATTATTGGCTAACCACTTACCGGCGACCGGCGCGATAATGAACAGCGAAATCAGCCACGAGCCAAGGAGTGAAAATATCACTGTACGGGCTAATGGACCGATAAATTCACCTGCAGGTCCCGGCATAAGCACCACCGGCATGAACGTTAACACCGTGGTTAGTGTAGAGCCGAGTAAGGGAATCCAAAGATGCCGCAGCGCCTTTGACGCTGCAGCTATGGCGGAGAACCCATCGCGACGATAGCGCATTACCGTATCAGTCACCACAATGGCGTTGTCGACCATAATCCCCAACGCAACGATAAGACCTGTCACCGACATCTGATGAATAGGCAAATCGGTCATGCGCATACACGCTAATGAAAACAGCATCGTCAATGGTAGGGATACCGCAACAATCACTGCGGATCGCCAACCTAAAGTAAATAATAAAATGACAAAAATGAAGCCAAAACCGAGCAAGATATTATTAATTAAATCACCCAAGCGCACATTATTGTAGCGCTCTTGCACAAAGAGCTCTTTGAGCTTGATTTCGTCAGGTAGGGTTTGGACGAAATCAGCGACTTCCGCTTGCAGTGTGAGTGTCCAGCGGTCTCCACGCATATGCGGCAGCATTCGCGAACCAATCGCCACAGCGCGCTCACCGCTCACTATTGTCATATCTCGCGGGACATCGGGCCCGCCGCGGTAGACCTGCGCGATATCTTGTAATTGCAGCGATCCGCCGTCGGCTAAAGTTAATAAGGGGGTGCGCCGAATACGTTCAATCGCATCAAAGCCGCCAATTAACTCTAACGAAATACGCTGTTGACCGTTACTGAGTTCACCCGCTGCGGTTTTAGCATCACTGCTACCCAATAAGGCCGCAATACTGAGAACATCCAGACCCACAGCAGCCGCCTTAACAACGTCAACTTTAACTTGCACCTCTTCAGCTGGCGCGCCCACCACCTCGACCATATCCGTGCCCGCTAAATTTCGCAGCCTACTCGCCAACTCGTCGGCATAGCGGCCCAAACGCAATAAATCGGTGGAACCGCTACCCTGCCAAGTCAATGCGCCAATCCAGGTGAAAGCATAACCCCGATCAGTATCTAAATAAGGCTCCCCCGCACCAGCCGGAAGATCCCCGGCGGTTTGCTGAATTTTATCCCGTAGCTCCGCCCATAGCCGATCACCATCATCGGCCATAACAGCATCCTCTAAGTGCACCGAAATCAAAGACATCCCGCCACTTGAGTGGGAAGTGATATGCAGTACCTCAGGCACAGTGCGGAGGATATTCTCAAGGGGTTCAGCAATCAGGCTTTCCACTCGCTCAGCACTGGCGCCAGGAAAGGGAGTGACCAATATAGCGTGCCGATTAACAATATGAGGATCTTCAAGCCTAGGTAAACTCGCGACGGCAGCAAGACCAGCAACAACGATAAGCGCCGTTAGGAGCGACACCATGCGGGGATTAGTAAGCATTTTAGAGAGCATATCTAATTACTCAGCCGCCAGGCTGACACGCAGCCCAGGCGACAGTTTATGCAGCCCGGTCGTCACCAGTCGATCACCTGTTTGCAGCTCACCATCAACATATACTCTACCCTGATACTGATAAACTGGCTGGACCGAACGCTTCCTCACCTCATAAAGATCATTATCGGCAGCCGCGAGATAATACACCGCCCACGTTCCCCGGACGTCTTCTGATAAAGCCGTCAAGGGCACCCAAAACCCCGCCACCTGTCGTTCTTCAGGCAAATGTAAGTAGGTTGTATTGCCATCTACCGCGGGCGCCTCGGCGGGTAATTGCACCCGCACTGTCCGCGTCTGAGTTCGCCAATCTAAATTCCGTGCGACAGAGATAACCGATACCTGCCACTCGCCAAAATCACCAGAAATAGCCAAGATTTGACCATAAATGAGATTTCGGCCTAACCGGTCAGAAATACCAAATACCGCCTCGACATCCCCAGTAGCCACTAATTGCATCAGCGCCTGTCCCGCACTAACTAAAAAACCCTCTTCCAATTGCTGAGTCGACACTTCGCCGCTAAAAGGTGCCGTCATCGCCGATTTTTTCTTTCGCAATGCCACGCCACTAAGACGAGCATCAACCTGCGCCAGCTGAGCCGCAGTAGCAAGGCGACGAGATGTTAGCTCATCAAGCTGGCCCAGCGAAACATAACCGCTCTTGCGCAAATTACGAAACCGAATAAGATCTTTATCCAACTGCTCAAGCCGCGCACTAACTTCCCGCTGCGCGGCAGTTAGCTCAGACTTTTCAATATCTAATGATCGAGTATCAAGCCGCGCAAGAATATCCCCAGCCTTAACCTGCTGGCCATCTTCAACTGTGACTTTTGCAATCTTACCATCCAGTTCAAAGCCAATATCAGCCCGCTGACTACCAACCACTCTACCCGCAAATACACGCTGGGCTTGGTAGCTGGGCAAACGCTCGATGACAGTGTTACTAACGCTCTGAATGCTAACCTCGGAAAGCGCAGCTAACGGTATAAAGCAAGCCACCATCATGAAGCCAGCCTGGAGGATGAACCTTTGCATAAAAAAAGCTCTATATATTTTAAATTATTACAAATATAGATAAATCATACTGGACTGTCTAGTCTATTTTGTATAAATTAGTATTACATATTAGCAATATAACGCCATCGGAACAGCCAAAGGTAAACAGTATCGTGCAAGAAAAACGCGTAAGAATAAAAAGTGAAGAAAAGCGCAAACAAATCATCGACGCCGCCGGTGCTCTGTTCATAAGTAGTGGCTTCGAAAAAGTCAGTATGGAAGAAATCGCAAAATCAGCCGGCGTATCCAAACAGACGATCTACAGTCACTTCGGCAATAAACAGCAATTATTCACCTCCGCAATAGATGATAAGTGCGACGAATACCACCTAGTTCCCGATAAAATCGAAAGCTCAATACACTGCCAAGAGTACTTAGTGTCTTTTTGCATACACTTATCGGCCCTACTTACTAGCGAGGACGCCATTGGTATGTTTAGAGTCTGCGTCGGCGAAGCTGGCCGATCCGAAGTCGGTGAATTATTTTGGGAAGCGGGTCCAGGTAAAATTCGTAAGCAGCTAGCAAACTACCTAACGGAGCAGAACAAATTAGGACACTTAAAAATAGATAATATTGAAATCGCAGCGGCTCAACTTATATCCATGATTGCCTATGAAACCCAACTTCGCAGTGTACTTGGCCTACAAAAATATCGATCTAACCTCGAGCTTAAAGAATACGTCAGCCATTGCGCGCAAATGTTTTATAAAGCTTACCGAAGTAAAAGGCTAACACTTTGAGTCTTGCCTATTGAGAAGTATTTTCGCCGCGACATATTTTCGCTGCCCAGCAGTGTTGACCTCAGCCTCTTTACTGACATTCACCGTCAGTTTAATAACTACTTTTTGTAAAATAATACTATTAGAGTAAGTAATAATGTTGTCATCATTGCCGTGAATACGAACATCAAATAATGAGATTCAAATAGGATGTCAATGCAAGCGGCAAAACCATACTCACAACCTTGACAAGTAATCTACCACCCCACTACTAGTCTTTTTTTCGGCCCACTTCCGCGGACGTACGTAACGCTTTAATTTTTGCAAATTTTGCTTATAGTTCGGATTTTGCTGCGAATAATAACTGCACTCAGTAAAGAGCCGTGTTTGTATTGCCAACCACGCCGCCCAACATGGCTGCTGTACTGAAACTCTGCCAAGAAAGTCCTCTGGCGTCTCGCCGCATTTACGTTTCAATCCGCGCCTAGCCAGCTCTTGGCAGCTCCTCAAATAGTAGCGTGCCGCCAAATCTTCACCCCGTCGAGTTGGCCGGCGCAAACTAAAAAATGCCGCGAATGCCAACGGTAGACCGCCCATTAATATCACCGCAATTAGCATGCGTTGTGGGCTGATCTTTCCTAAAATTCCACGCAGAAAACTATTTTGAGCGTCGCTATCAAAATTTAGCACCCAGCGCGCCCACGCGTAATTCATATTATCGATAAAGTAGCGTAAGCGGGTCGCCCATTCAAAATGACGAAGCGACATTGGCGACCCACTTAAATATCCGGCCTGATTACTTAATAAGGCTCCCGCACCCAGTCGAATACGTATTGGAGCAACCGTTGCTGTCGGGTCTACTCGCACCCAGCCACGATCTTCAAACCACACCTCTGCCCAAGCGTGCGCATCAGATTGGTGAACAAGCAAATAGTTGTCGCGCTGATTAAAATCACCACCTTGATAGCCCACAACAATGCGCGCTGGCACACCAGCCGCTCGCATTAAATAGACAAAACTAGCCGCAAAATGCTCGCAATAGCCTTGCCGAGTTATAAATAAAAACTCATCAATATTATTTTCTCCAACGATGGGCGGAGTCAGCGTATATTCAAAAGGTGTGGTTTCAAAATACCTGATTGCCGTCGCCACTCGCTCACTGCGACTGTCGATTTCTTGCTGCCACCGAGCTGCCAAAGCGCGGGCTTTGGGGTTATTCAAATTACCACCCAACTGTAAGTTTTGACGCTGATTGCCGTCACTGCCCGCTAAGGCCTCAGATAAATAACTCTTCGCCGTATACTCAACACCCCCGCCGATAGACCGCTTACTTAACCACAGATGTTCGGCAGTGTAATAGACATCGCTGCTATTCACTGCTGCTTGCGGCAAGACGTAAAGCCACTCGTGCTGGGCTGACTCTAGAGTAACGGTGTACTGAATACTCGCTTGAGTAATGTCAGGTGAGGAAATTTTCGTTCGCGCCGGCCAAGGCGTTCGTGTCCAGCGCCGACCGTCAAATTGATCAAGCACTAAACCCCGCCAGTAGAGTGATTCAGGATTGGGTAGATCGCCCTCAAAGCGGACTCGGAATGCCACGGCACTCGACTGATTTAGCCTAGCGATATCACCAAACTCTAGTGAATCGGACATTCCCGTTATCTCTTGGCCGCTGGGCAAAGGCATGGTCCACAGGGGTCCAATACGCGGGAAAATCAAAAACAATAGCAGCATTATAGGCAGCGATTGTAGCGCCATTACAAATACAGACCACAGCAGAGTTATCGCTGGAGCCTTATCGCGGTTCATCGTCTGCTGCGCAATCAACAGTACCGCTATTTGTAACAGGGTAAATAGCACATTAATAATTTGTTGAGAAAACAATAAACTACAGGCAACCACAAAATAACTGAGCATGAGCACCAACCAATGATCACGATCAGTTTTGAGCTCTAACAACTTTAAGATAACCGCCAGAACAAGTATTGAGACCATCGCTTCTATGGCAAAAAACGAGCCAAACGACCAATAAACACCAGCCACCGAAGCAATGGCCAACAAGCCCTTTATAGCGCTAATTGGGAAGAACCAGCCCACTGTAATAATACGCCAATACCAGTATGCCGACGCAGCCCACACCGGCGCGACCCACAGTGGCACCACTGCAACTAAGGGAAGTATCGCCAACAACTGCGCCAGCAATAGCCAGACTACCGCGTGACGATTATCCGCGGCGTTCAGGACCACCACCCCATATTAGTTACCGACTTCATTAGTATTGCGCCAATGCACGCAAGACCCGCGCCAATTGATCTCCGCCGCTGGCCGCAGCAATATTTACACCGGGCATCTGCAAACCGAAAGACAGTTCGCGAGTATTGCAATCCATTGCCCAGGCACACAGAGTGCTTAATCGATCCTCAGCATCTAAACCGTCGAGCTCATTCCAATCCAACATTAACTCATCCGCCTGAGATTGCTCAAACTGCTTACTCTGCAGCGCTTGCCCCTTAGCGTAAGCCTTCCAGAAAATACGCCTAGGTGGCTGTCCAGGCTGATAACGTTGAAAACCACTGAACTCGTCACTATCCCGAGCGATATCGGGAACACTACCCCCGCCTTCTGACGCACTATTCACCAGTGGTCGCAGCAGTTTTGGCTGCGGATAAACTAGGCAGTGCCAGTCTAATTTAGGCGCGCCCCAGCACCGTAATATTCCCAGTGGATAGCGGGTGGTAATCGTCATTCGGCTCGGGCGCAGCGGTCCACGCTTGAGCGTCGGATATTTTAAAACTACATCCGCCCCCCCGGCTTCCGTGGTCAGAGAACAAGACACTTGTGCTTGATCAGTAAATCCTAAATACAAGCGATGGCGGTCACGCGCCCCCGCTTCCAGATGTAAATGAAAGGCAGCTGGCTGGCCAGCAAATACCGCTTCCGCCGCGCCGGCTCGTAAACTAATTCCAGATAAATTCGCGTAAGTGTGAAGGATCGCTACTAAGAGAAGGCTAAAGAGCCAAAAAGTAAGCGCAAAAATAAGATTATTTTGATAATTTATCGCCAGTAACAGGAGCCCCAGCAACATCAATAGATATTTAGCCCCAGCGCGCGATGGAATAATAAAAATACGGCGCTGATTCAGCACTAACTTACTACAAGGAGGGCTTCGTTTTTCCAACCAAGCGTCGAAGCGACCACGAATAAAGACTTTAATTTTACCCACAATAGTTACACCACTACAGGCACCTGTAATAGCAAGCGCTTAATTAAGTCCGGACCATCATCCTGACTATCTGCTGCGGGTTTTAAGCGGTGTGCAGCCACGGGCTCTAAAAGTAGCTGAATATCATCTGGTAAAACATAAGCACGCCCCCCGAGCATTGCCCAAGCTTTAGAGGCCTGGATCAAGGCCAAGGCAGCACGGGTAGAAAGCCCAAATGCGTAATGAGAATCCTGACGGGTAAAGGCAATGAGCCTTTGCACATAGGACAATACGCTGTCGCGAATTTCAATTTTATCAACCATAGCCTGCAGACCAATAATCTTTTCCGCATTCAACAGGGCGCGCAACTCGGCTATTAATGCCCGCGGATCGCCGCCCGCCAGTAATCGACGCTCGGATTGTTCATCGGGGTAACCCAATGAAATCCGCATTAAAAATCGGTCTAACTGAGACTCTGGTAACGGAAACGTGCCGGATTGAAACCACGGGTTTTGAGTCGCCATTACAAAGAAAGGCTTAGGTAAAATACGCGTTTCACCCTCCACAGTAACTTGTTTCTCAGCCATCGCCTCAAGTAAGGCGCTTTGAGTTTTAGGACTTGCGCGGTTAATTTCATCAACCAATAAGAACTGGGTAAATACTGGCCCAGAATGAAAATGAAAGGCATTACTGTTGCGATCAAATATCGACACCCCGAGAATGTCTGAGGGCAATAAATCACTGGTGAACTGCATGCGCTGATAATCTAAACCGGTGACTTTAGCAAAGGCCTGAGACAGCGTGGTTTTACCCACACCCGGCACATCTTCAATCAGCAGGTGGCCCCGAGCGAGTAAGCAGCATAAGGCTTGTCGAATTTGATGGTCTTTACCTAGTACCACCCGAGAGATTTCTTCAGTGAGCTGCGCAAAAATAGCCACAGCTTACAAAGAGTCCAAACCACGTTGCATATCTTTACGTAGATCTTCGAGGTCTTCTAAGCCGACTGATATCCTAATCAGATTGTCAGCAATGCCGGTTTCACGGCGCTGCTCAACGGTCAAGCGGCTATGGGTAGTCGTAGCAGGATGAACGATAGTAGTTTTGGTGTCGCCCAAATTAGCGGTAATAGACACTAAGCGCGTGGCGTCAATAAAGCGCCACGCCGCATCTTGATCACTGCCAACCTCAAAGGATAATACGCCGCCAAATGCCTTTTGCTGCGAGGCCGCAAGTGCATGCTGAGGATGGTCAGGCAAACCTGAATAGTAAACTTTTACTACACCACGCTGATCTTGTAGCCACATTGCCAGCGCCAAAGCACTGCGGCTATGCGCCAGCATTCTCAGCCTCAAGGTTTCTAAACCCTTGAGGAATACCCAGGCATTAAAGGGGCTCATACTTGGGCCAGCGGTTCTAATAAAAGCAAGTATCTCATTCATCTGTTCGCGGCGGCCGACAACGGCGCCGCCGACACTGCGGCCTTGGCCATCAAGATACTTGGTTGCAGAATGCACCACGATGTCTGCCCCCAAGGCCAGCGGCAGTTGCAAAGCAGGCGTACAAAAACAGTTATCTACAACTAATAGGCAGCCATGCTGGTGGGCGATATCGGCCAAGGCCCGGATATCCGCAATTTCCGACAGCGGGTTTGACGGCGTCTCCAGCATCAGCATCTTAGTATTAGGGCTAATAGCATCCCGCCACTCTTGCGCGTCAATCGGTGACACAAAGGTGGTGCTAATGCCCAGCTTACCCAAATACTTATGGAGTAAAACGGTAGTCGTACCAAAGACACTTCGCGAGCAAATAATATGGTCACCAGACTCAAGCAGCGCGATGCAAGTGCTCAGGACGGCGGCCATTCCAGATGCAGTGGCAACGCCCATTTCAGCACCTTCGAGGGCAGCAATACGATCTTCAAAGTTTCTTACCGTAGGATTAGTATAACGGGAGTACACATTACCGGGCTGCTCACCTGAAAAACGCGCCGCCGCTTCTGATGCCGTCGAAAAAACATAGCTCGAGGTCATAAAAATAGGCTCAGCGTGTTCCCCTTCAAACGTTCGAACTTGTCCCGCACGCACGGCTAGAGTGTCGAGTTCAGCTTCGGACAATACCGCTTGTCGCTCGGCCAAATATTCTTGCTCGGTCATGATTATTACTCTCTCCCGTTACTCAAGTCAAAACGATATCACCCTATGATACGTCGTTATGCAGCCCAATCAACGCACCTTCACCGACGACGGCATTGCGTTCATTTTGAGAATTATCATTGCGATCTGCCGCCAACTTGTCTAGATAGACCTGATCGACATCACCGGTGACATAGTTGCCGTTAAATACCGAGCACTCGAAATCGGTGATTTTAGGATTACCTTCAGAAGAGCAGCTAATTAAATCTTCAAGATCCTGATACAATAGCCAGTCGGCACCAATTTCTGTCTGCACTTCTTCTGGGGTGCGGCCGTGAGCAATTAACTCATTAGCAGACGGCATATCTATGCCGTAAACGTTTGGATAGCGTACAGGCGGCGCGGCAGAGGCGAAGTAGACCTTGCGAGCACCTGCATCACGGGCCATTTCAATAATCTGCTGACAGGTGGTGCCACGAACAATCGAGTCATCCACCAGCATCACGTTTTTGTCTTTAAACTCCAAGCCAATCGCATTAAGCTTTTGCTTGACCGATTTTTTACGCTCGCTTTGGCCCGGCATAATAAACGTCCGACCAATGTAGCGATTCTTAACCAAGCCTTCGCGAAATTTAATACCTAACTTAGCGGCCATAGATTGGGCAGCAATACGGCTTGAATCAGGAATAGGGACAATAACGTCGATGTCGTGATCAGGATAATCACGCAGAATTTTTTCGGCTAAACGCTCACCTTGACGCAGACGAGATTTATATACCGAGATCCCATCCATAATAGAATCTGGACGCGCAAAATATACATGCTCGAAAATACAGGGGCGATAATCACTTACTTCAGCGCAGCGCCGAACGTGGATTTCACCGGTAGTCTGTATATACACTGCTTCACCCGGTGCCACATCACCAATCAATTTATAACCTAGGGCATCCAGCGCGACACTCTCAGACGCCAACATATACTCTTTGCCCTTCGCCGATTCTCGCTCACCATAGACTAACGGACGAATACCATTCGGGTCGCGAAAGCCGATAACGCCGTAATTAGCGATCATCGCCACCACAGCATAGCCACCTTTACAGCGATAATGGACACCGCTAACAGCAGCAAACACATCGTCGGCGGTAGGTACTAATTTACCCAATTTTTGCAGCTCATGGGCGAAGACATTGAGCAGTACTTCCGAATCAGACTCAGTATTCAAATGTCGCAAATCAGACTGAAAAAGCTCTTTCGACAACTCGGCGGCGTTGGTCAAATTACCATTGTGCGCAAGACTGATACCGTAGGGTGAATTAACATAAAAAGGTTGTGCTAAGGCTGGACTAGAACTACCCGCGGTGGGATAACGAACATGGCCAATACCGATATTCCCCATTAAGCGCTGCATATGACGAGTGTGGAAAACATCTTTCACTAGACCATTGCCTTTGCGCTGATTTAGCTTGCCGTGCTCAAAAGTCACAATGCCGGCAGCATCCTGACCTCGATGCTGAAGCACCGTTAATGCATCGTACAAATCTTGGTTTACATTAGTCTTTGCGACTATACCTACGATGCCACACATGTACTACTACCTCATTTGAACGAAGATCTAAACTAATTACTCTGACTCGACAATAGAGACGAGCCCCAGCTAACCACATCATTAAAACTCTGCTCTGACCAGTCCTTCATCAACAGAAACTCGGGTATCAGTTGGGACTCTCTCCACCACTGATCATTTTCCACTCCCGTCAATAAGGACGGCAGCAGTACTAAAGCGGCTAACACCACAATTAAGCCGCGTGCAGTGCCAAAGATCATGCCTAACAAGCGGTCAGTGCCACTGAGACCGGTACGTTTTACCATGACGGCAATCACATGGGTTATTAAGCTGCCAATCACTAAGACCGTAATAAAAACTAGAATATAGGCAAGAATTTCGCGCAGATAGACCTTGTCTATTAACGGTTCTAACAGCGCGACGGCTTGTTGATGGAAAGCAACGGTAATAAAAAATGCAACCGCCCACGTTAACAAAGACAGCGCTTCTTTTACAAAACCACGTATTAAACTGATAAGCGCGGAAACTGATATGACCGCCAGTACGGCCCAATCAGCCAAACTAAACATGCTTAGCACTGTAAGCGGCTCCGACAGGACTTCGAGATGCGAAGTCTAACAAGCCCAGGGCTGCAGCCCAAGTAAGATTTTGCTTTGAACACCAACTAAGGCTCGAATCGGTTAACAATGGACTTCACCTTGAAGCGCTTATTTATCGCAGGCTGCTGGGAGACTGCCTTTTCCTTACTAATCACC
>JBKEFB010000051.1:0-19471 GCA_046712405.1 Zhongshania sp.
CTGATGATTCTCATGTGTTACCTATCGCGTCGACCAGTGCCAATATATTTGGCTTGAGGATGAGCAGTCTCAGTTGCAGCGTGAGCTAGGCTAAGACGCTTAAAGTCTATTATATTGGGTGGTTCTGAATTTTAGAAATTAACAATAGCTTAGACTACAATGAAACCCTAATGACAACAATCACAGTGCTTAATATCTATCAAAAAACTCCCAATTCGCCGTCATAGGCGGCTTAGATCATGATATTTAGGTTTATTTAGCGGTAATTCTGTGGTTTTTAGTAGTAGCATTCTAAAATCGGCGCGTAAAATTTCGTCGAAACATTCACCGAGTTTTAAATGAGGGTGCAAATGAGCATTCAGACGTATCAGCAGCAATTTATACAGCAGGCTATTGCCAGTGAAGCACTTTGTTTTGGCGAATATACACTTAAATCGGGCCGCGTCAGCCCCTACTTCTTTAATGCGGGTCGCTTCAGTACGGGTGGTGCGCTGGCCGCTCTTGGCCGTTGCTATGCCGATGCGATTATGGCCTCTGGGCTAGAGTTTGATCTTTTGTTTGGGCCTGCCTATAAAGGCATCCCTCTGGCAGCCGCGACTGCGTGTGCACTAGCGGTCTATCATCAGCGCGATGTACCTTTTGCCTATAACCGCAAAGAGAAAAAGGATCACGGCGAGGGTGGTAGCTTGGTCGGTGCCGCCTTGAACGGTAAGATTTTAATTATTGATGACGTTATTACTGCAGGTACAGCGATTCGTGAGGCCATCGCCATGATTGAACATGCTGGAGCTGAGGTTGCCGGTGTGGCAATTGGTTTAGACCGTCAGGAGCGCGGCCAAGGTGAGCGCTCGGCCATTCAAGAGTTGGAACAAGATGCTTCGCTGGGGGTAATTAGTATTGTGGGTTTGAGTGATATAGTCGATTATTTGTCTACTGCTGAGACTGACGACGCACTAGTGGCGCGTATTAATGCGTATCGTGATCGCTATGGTGTTGAGGCGTAAGTTAGTAGAAATCAAAGTGGTATCAAAAGGTATAATACGGAGTGTCTGAGAATTGTGGCTTTGAGTCGCTGGGTATTATTGGGAGCAATGATTTTAACAGGAGCGTCCGAGCTGTCGGCGGGTACGCTCTATTATCGCTACCCTAGTATTAATGGCACTATAGTTATCGACAGCAGTGTGCCGCCTGAGGCCGTGCAGCGTGGCTACGACGTTATCCGCGTGGATGGCTCGGTTGTCAGAACGGTGGCGCCTCAGCTTAGCGACGCTGAACGCAAGACGCGGACTTTGGAGATAGATGTTGCTGCGGATAGGGCTGAAGCGGATGCCAAAAATCGCCAGTGGGATGAGTCGCTATTGCTGCGTTACAGCAGTGTGCTAGATATAAATGTTGCTAAAGAGCGCGCTATTAATAATATTAAGGTTCGTATTTCAATTCTGAACAGTAATTTATCGCTTATTAAGCAGCAGGTCTTCAGTAATCAGAGTGAGGCGGCGGAATTGGAACGGCGCGGGGAAGACGTGCCCAGCGCACTCATGAGTACCTTGGCGTCGTTGCGCCGAGAGGTCACGACAACACAGCAGCATATCAGCGGTCGACTACAAAATCTTGACGAAGTTGCTAGGGACTATGAGCGCGATAAAGATCGCTTTGCGCTTTTACAGTCCCATGCTGAAAAACGGTTGCAATATTACTCCTCTGACGACTAGCCTGCATAATCAGTAGCAAATCGCGGCGCTTATTTTTACTGCTCATAATGCGAGACCTACTATTTCACCGCGCTGGTAGCGATGCAATTTTGCAGCATCAAATTCCTGATCATTATCTATAATTAAGTCGTCCATCAAATCCTCGTCCGGCGCACGATCCGCGGGCCACAGGCATAGCCGATCTCGCAGCGATTGGTGCCGGGAAACTCGGGCAGCCAGACAGGCAGGTAAGCCGTTTTACAGACTGCTCTCGCCTTTTATCAGCGCCGTAAAACTAATTTATATAATAGCCTCTGTATTGGCAGCCTTGTCGTTGGGGTTTTTAATAATATGACCAGGATAGCTGCCCTTCCCTGCTTCGGGGATCATATTGGCGTAGCAGCCGGTGAGTTTGGTAACGCGATCTAAGAGAAGCTCATGGACGCGATTGTGTAATGCCTTAAATCCGACCGTGCCATTGACGACGAAATCTTTGTCGTAAAGCCCCTTGTCGAAGACAACCTCGGGTCAGCCAAACATCACGGCGCTTTCTCAGCTAACTTAGATTACCCCAAAGTTAACTGTGCCCGTCTTTTTAGGGGCTAATTTACTTGGTGGAGGGGTGTTTAGCGGAATATGGTGTTACTGAGTAGCTGCCATTGCTCGTCCCAGTGCTCGGTGGGAAGGCGTTTGAAATCACTGCGAACAAATTGTCCGATGCGACCTTCGACTGCTGACAGTAAAAGGTTTGCGGTGCTATTGGCGGTAATAACGGTGCGCAAGCCTTCGCGCAATTCTGCTTCGCGTAAAATGCGTTTTAATTGGCTTTCTAGGCGGTCATAGAACTGCACAACGCGGTTGCGCAGGCGCTCATGCTCACCGGCGAGGGCGTCGCCATTAAAAATACGAGTAATGCCGGGGTTGCGTTCGGTGAATCCAAGTAATAGCTGCAGGATACCGCCAAGTTGCGCGATGCTCTGCGTTTCTTCGTTAAGGATCAGGGTAACGCGGCTGAAGATGGCGTCTTCCACAAATTCAATAAGACCCTCAAACATTTTGGCCTTGCTAGGAAAGTGCCGATACAGGGCCGCCTCCGACACGCCGACTTCTGCAGCCAGCTTTGCGGTGGTAATACGGGCACCCGGCTGGCTCTCCAGCATGGTAGCGAGGGCGTTTAAAATTTCATCACGTCGTGAGGGGCGTTTGTTCATAGGGTATAGCTGACCTTAGCGGGCTCTGGGCTGGGGCTTGGCGATGTATTCAGTATTATGGTCACTCGTGTAATGTATTGGAGTTGGTAATGAGTGTTCCTACGCCAGTGTTGGTGAAGATTTCTAGTAGTACGGCATGGGGTACGCGGCCATCGATAATGTGAGCGCTGGTCACGCCGGCGCTAACCGCCGACAGTGCGCAGCCTATTTTTGGCAGCATTCCTCCGTAAATCGTGCCATCGGCTATTAGGGCGTCGACTTCTTCGGTACTTAAGCCTGTTAAGACCTTGCCAAATTTATCCATAAGGCCTTCGATATTGGTCAATAGCATCAACTTTTCAGCTTTTAATACTTCAGCCACTTTGCCGGCTACTAAATCGGCATTAATATTGTAAGACGCTCCGTCCGAGCCGACACCAATAGGGGCAATCACCGGGATAAAGTTACTGTTAATAAGCATATCCAAGACTTCGGTATTAATTTCCTCGACTTCACCCACGTGGCCAATATCGATGATTTCAGTTTTAGCCAAGTCTGGCGTGCGCTGGGTAACCTTGAGCTTTCTCGCGCGAATGAGCTGGCCGTCTTTACCGGTCAGGCCGATGGCTTTGCCGCCATTGCGGTTAAGCAGCGACACAATCTCTTTATTCACTGAGCCGCCAAGCACCATTTCTACCACGTCCATGGTGGCGGTGTCTGTGACCCGCATGCCGTCCACAAAGTGCGACTCTATCGCTAGACGCTTTAGCAGAGCACCAATTTGTGGACCACCACCGTGTACAACAATCGGATTCATGCCGACGAGCTTCATCAGGACGATATCGCGGGCGAATTGTTCTTTTAATTTGTCGTCGATCATGGCGTTGCCGCCAAATTTAACCACAATAGTCTTATTGGTGAAGCGTTGGATATAGGGCAAGGCTTCGGTGAGAATGCGGGCAACATCACCGGCGGCGGCGCGACTCATAGACATGACGGGTTCTCGTAAAGTCGGTGGTTAAAAAAGATGTCTATTAAAGACTATCTACTAGCGCGGGATCAATCTTTAGCAGCAAATCCTTGAAGTCATTTTGTATTCGCGCAAGTGAGGCTTCGCTGTCTGCCTCAAATCGCATGGAGATGGCTGGACCGGTATTTGATGCGCGAATCAAGCCCCAGCCGTGTCTGAATTCTATCCGCAGGCCATCAATATTGATGCGCGCGGCGTCGGTGAAATTTTGATTTTCTGCAAAGGTTTCGACAAGGGCAAATTTATGTTCATCGGCAACGGGTATTAAAATTTCGGGGCTGCTGACGAGCTTGCGCTGACTGTCGAGGGCGTCGTCCATAGTGGTGCCGGATAGAGTGAGTATTTCTAGGAGGCGGGCAGCGGTATACATACCGTCATCGAAGCCATACCAGCGTTCTTTGTAGAATATATGCCCAGAAAATTCGCCGCCCAGTAATGCACCGGTATCAGCCATTTTTTGTTTCATGTAAGAGTGGCCGGATTTCCACATGGTCGGCCGGCCGCCAGCGTCGCTAATAAGCTCTGATAGCAGGCGTGAGCATTTCACATCAAAAAGAATTTCGGCGCCGGGATTGCGCGCTACCATATCACTGGCAAGCACCATCAGTAATTGATCTGCTGCTGGGCAGCGGCCCCGCGCGGTTACAATGGCAAGCCGGTCGCCGTCGCCATCAAACGCGATGCCAATATCTGCTTGATGTTCTGCGACTGCCGCTTTAAGTGCGCTTAAATTACTCTCAATAGTGGGGTCTGGCGCATGGTTGGGAAAGTTGCCGTCGTGCTCGCAAAATAAGGGGATAACCTCGCAACCCAGTTCTTCAAAGAGCGTTGGCGCAATATTAGATGTCGCGCCATTGCCGGCATCGATAATAACTTTAAGGGTTTGGGCGATGACCACGTCAGCGGTAATGCGGTCGATGTAGCGCTGTTCAATATTGTCAGTATCGAGTGTTCCCCGACCGCTGGCAAACTCTTCAACTTCGATGCGGTACTTAATTGCCTGTATGTCTTTAGCGCTAAGTGTGGTGAATTCTAGGCTGATTTTCATGCCGTTGTAATGTCTGGGATTATGACTGCCAGTAATCATAATGGCGTTGCCAATATTCAGTTCTTGGCAGGCGAAGTGCAACATTGGGGTGGCGATAATGCCGATATCGGTGACATCGATACCGGTGCTTAGCAAGCCTTTGATAAGAGTTTGGTGGATTCTGGGGCTACTTAGGCGACCGTCGCGACCCAATAGCAGTTTAGATTGGCCGCGATCGAGTGCTTCACTACCAATGGCGCGGCCAATAGTAAAACAGGTGTTGTCGTTTAGTTCGGTGTCTGCGATCCCGCGGATGTCATAGGCGCGGAAGCAGTTTGCCGCAATGCGGGTGGCATTGTGGTTTTTATTGCCAGTCGCTTTGCTGGTACTCAATTCTACTGGTGGGCGCGCGCTGTCTGGCGCTGGGAAGTGGTCGCGGTTAGACAGGCTACTTTGTCGATTTTTAGTAAGCTTTTTGGCCAATGCCTGCCCTGGACTGGGGGTGGCTTCCGCTTGGGCGATTGTGGTGTTCTTGGTGGTCGTTTTTGCGCGGTTGGCAGCACTGGGGATTTGATAGCTGCGGACGAAAAAAATGGCGTGACTGCCCGCAATCAAGGTAACGCAAAGGACGCAGATTAACCATGGCAGGGTGCTGTCAGAGCTAAGGCTCTGCACGGTAATCTCTTGCGGGTACACCTGTAAGGTCCACTCCGGCAATAATAGCGAACGGCTTTGCATCGCATCAGGGTAGCTAATAATAGATGGCTTGATGATAACATCTCGGCGGGTTTTATAGGTTTGAATCAATTCAATGCTAACGGCGTTTCCCGCGAGGCTATTAAGCATTTTCTCAAAGTGCTGGGCAGTAAATGTGACGTAGACTGCGCCGTGTTTGCCGGCGGTTTTAACGAAGGAGATGAGCCACTGCCGATCGTATTGGTAGGCTTCGATGATAAGGGTGTTATTTTCGATACTTTTACGCAGCATATCGATTTCGATATTGTTGCGCAGCCGCAATGTGTCGCTGCGCTCATCGGCAATGCCTTGCTTGCCAATGTAGATAATCTTGGTGTCCAGTGCATCTGGAAATGCGCGTTTAAGTCTTTTAGCAAAAAGATTGTCGGCGCTGATATTGCCTTGGCTGAGGGCGTTAGTGAGTTCGGCGTTAGTGGTTTGCTCGGTGACGCGCTCACCAAGCTGGGTGAGCGCGTCGCGAACGATACCACTCTGATGGTCGGCAATATTGGAAGTGACGGTGTCGATGCGCTGCTTTAAAGCTCGGGGTTCTTCAAAATACTGAATCCAATAGAACGCGCCGAAAACCATGCCGATGCACACTAAGGCGGAGATAAGGATATCGCGTTGATTCGAGGAAAATCGCGAACCGCGTTCGACTTTATTGGCGGCGGAGATAGTGGGCGCTGTTTTTGTCATGGTGATGGTAATTTGATCCTTGACTGCGATGGCGGGTATTCGGTGTTACTTACCTCTAAGCCATTATAATGGTAGTGCTTACTTACGCTGTCTAGTTTTTCGAGCTAAAGAATTGCTTGGCTATTAAGGCCACTAACTGCGCCGCCAGTTGATTTTTACCCTTTTGAGCAATCACGAGCTGCCCTTCCTTCCAAATTGCGGTGACGGCGTTGTCGTTGGCGTTAAAGCCGATCGCGGTATTTGAAACGTCATTGGCGATAATTAAGTCGAGGTTCTTGTTTTCCAATTTGCCATTGGCGTAACGTATAAGGTCCTGAGTCTCGGCGGCAAAACCGACGGTGACTGGCCTGGCGCGGTGATGGGCAACAGTACTTACAATATCTGGATTGCGAACTAGCTCAATGCGCATGGTGTCGCCGTCTTTTTTTATTTTTTGTTCGGCAGGATAGTTGGGGCGGTAGTCGGCCACGGCGGCGCAGCCGATAAAGAGCTGGCATTTACCGAGAGTCGCCTCGGTGGCAGCGAGCATATTTTGGGCGCTAATGACGTCTACCCGTGTTACTCGCTCGGGGCAGGGCAAATTAGTGGGGCCGCTTATCAGGGTGACTATGGCGCCGGCGTCGGCGGCGGCTGTGGCTAGGGCGTAACCCATTTTTCCTGAGCTATGGTTGCTAATGTAGCGCACTGGATCAATGGCTTCGCGGGTTGGTCCCGCGGTAATGGTCATGTGTATACCATCCAGCAGACGGTTATTAAAGATCTTGGCGGCACATGCGGCCAGTTCTTCGGCCTCTAGCATGCGACCGGGACCAATATCACCACAGGCCTGTTCTCCAGCAGCGGGACCAAGTAGGGCGATACCACGGGCGGTTAGGGTTGCGGTGTTGGCTTGTGTAGCCGGGGCGCGCCACATACCCTGATTCATAGCGGGTGCCAAGGCGATGGGGGCGGCGGTGGCGAGGCACAGCGTTGTGAGCAAATCGTCGCCACGGCCGTTGGCAAGTCGTGCCATGAAGTCGGCGCTGGCCGGGGCAATCAAAATAAGATCTGCCCATCGTGCCAATTCAATATGGCCCATACCGGCCTCTGCTTCGGGGTCGAGCAGGGTGGTGTGAACCGGATTGCCTGACAGGGCTTGCAGGGTCAGCGGCGTAATAAACTCCATTGCCGCGGCGGTCATAACAACCCTGACATCGGCACCGTGATCTTTTAAGCGCCTTATCAGTTCGGCGCTTTTGTAAGCCGCAATGCCGCCGGTAACGCCGAGAAGAATGTGACGGTTGCTTAGTTGTTTCATATCGCCTTGTCGCCATAGCTCAGTATGGCGCTATTATGAAGCTTATCGACGCTGCCGACTACCGCGTAGTTTTGCTTGCAGTATTTCATGCTCATCAAGGAGGGTGTTATGGCGATTACCGATTGGCCTGCAGATGAGCGGCCACGAGAGAAGCTACTGCAGCGTGGTGCAGCCGCGTTGGCCGATGCCGAGTTACTGGCAATTTTTCTGCGTACCGGCGTTACGGGTAAGTCCGCGGTGGATCTTGCGCGCGATTTACTGCAGGAGCATGGCGGCTTGAGTGCCTTGCTTGCCGCCAGCCGTGAGCAGTTTTGTGCGTCTCATGGCTTGGGTGATGCCAAGTTTGTGCAATTACAGGCGGTGGTAGAAATGTCTCGCCGGTATTTGGCGGAGGCGCTTCAGCAGCGCAGTGTCCACCCGACAATTTCTGTTAGCGCAGCTGCGCCAAGAAGTACGCGAAGTATTTGCGGTGATGTATTTAGATAACCAGCACCAACTGATCCGCTATGAGCCTCTTTTTTACGGTACTATCGACGGCGCAGCAGTTTACCCGCGTGAAATTGCGAGGCGAGCGTTAGAGCTGCACGCCGCGGCGTTGATCGTAGCGCACAACCATCCCTCAGGTATCGCTGAGCCTAGCGACGCCGATATTCTGATTACTCGTCGTATCCGTGATGCCTCGGCACTGCTGGATATGCGCTTGCTGGATCACTGCGTAGTGGCGGGTCCCGAGGTGATTTCGCTGGCCGAACGCGGGTTGATCTAAGGTAAAAGATCGCGATAAAACTTGCTTGCCGCTTGTCGTTCTGATATAAAGTCGCGCTCCATTTGGGCCGTGTCCGGGATGTTACATTTCCTCAGGGCACCCGAGTATTGTGAGAAACACGCGGCGGCCCGGTTTGAACCTGATTTTATAAAACCTTTTGCTCCGTCACCACGGAAAAAGGTTGAAGAGGCGACTATCATGACTAGAGTATGTCAAGTTACTGGCAAACGTCCGGTAACAGGAAATAATGTTTCACACGCAAAAAACCGCACTCGTCGTCGTTTTTTGCCAAACCTGCACAGCCATCGTTTTTGGGTTGAAGCAGACAAGCGTTTTGTTACTTTGCGAGTTTCTAGCAAAGGCATGCGTATCATCGACAAAAAAGGTATTGAGACTGTGTTAGCAGAGCTTACTGCCCGCGGCGAAAAATTCTAAGGAGACTGGTCATGGCTAAGAAAGGCGCGAGCGACAAAATCCGTTTGGTTTCTAGTGCGGGTACTGGTCACTTTTATACGACCACTAAGAACAAGCGTAATACCCCGGATAAATTTGAATTTTCAAAATACGATCCAGTGGTACGCAAGCACGTTATGTACAAAGAAGCTAAAATCAAGTAATTCTGCTTTTCTGGGTAGACTTGATTCATTGCTGTCGTAAAAAACCGCGCACTGCGCGGTTTTTTACGTCTATTATTTTACTTATGTGCACATCACTTTCTGGCGATGCGCAGCGGTATTATTAAGTTTGCTTACAGTTCAAGATGGCGGGTTTCATTAAAACGCAAAAGCTGTTTGGTGCTTAAACATAATTCCGAAAAAGCAGTATTTTTTTTACTGTATTTTGGCCACTGAGTCGTATCGTTGTCTAAGTAATGTGCTATCGCAATGCTGATGGCAACGCCGTGGGAAACAATAACAATATTTTCATTTTGATGCTTTGCAGTGATATCGGTTATTGCCGCTACCATCCGCAGTTTTACAACATCTTGGGACTCGCCGTTGGGTGAGAAAAAGTCCGGGTTATTGACTAATTCGTCAAGGGTATTGTTATCTGAGCTACTCAGGGATTTAAAGGTTTCGCCCTCCCAGTCCCCCAAATCTAACTCCATTAGCCGGGGGTCTTGAAAGACCGGCAGATCAAAGCGTGTGCCAATGGCTTCCGCGGTGATACGGGCGCGTTGCAATGTGCTGCTATAGATCACGGTTGGTGTCAGGTAGTGACTAAAATAGGCGCCTAGTTTTCGTGCCTGCTCGATCCCTTCGGGGGTGAGTTCGGTGTCAGTTTGGCCGTGCCATACTTTGTTTATATTGGCGTAGGTTTGGCCGTGGCGAACAAAGTAAATTTTGCCTTGTGTCATCGTTTCCAACATAGCTTTTGTGAGGATTCTGTTACGCCAACTATATTGGCATAACCCTTTAAGAGGCGTCATATCGAAACAAATCATGTCACCGTGAATCGCTATAGTAATCGATTTTTAAGAGGTGTGGGAGTTCGTCGTCAAATCCTCAAGTACGAGGCGCACCGCCGCTGCAGAATGGCTGGAATTGACCACTGATATGGTCGGTACAGCTGTCGTCGTGGCGGCTAAATAATAACCGGACGCGACATTTGTCTAGCTTGCGTAATAGCCCTGACAGTTGCATGGTGGTTTGGGTGTGGCCGAACAGTATGCTTATTAATCGCCTCAGTGTTTGTGGCGGAGCAGCCGTACTTGCCCATGGCCCCTAAAAAATATCGTTGAACGGTTTGTCGCCTGTTCTCGAGGTAAGTTGGCAAGACCTAATTTTTGAGTTAATAACGGCGAGTAGGTACTTATGTTTTCTGGAGTTGTAATTAGTAAAGATCAAGCCGGGCAGTCGGTTGCGGTAGCCCAAATCGACGAGGCGCAACTACCCGAGGGTGATGTGACGATCGATGTGGAGTATTCCACGATAAACTATAAAGACGGTTTGGCCATCACCGGGAGCTCACCGGTGGTGCGTAAATTTCCGATGGTCCCCGGTATTGATTTGGCCGGAATAGTGTCAGAAAGCCACCATGCAGGCTATAAAGCGGGGGACAAAGTGGTCTTGAATGGCTGGGGTGTAGGTGAAGTCCACTGGGGCGGCTTGGCTCAAAGAGCGCGATTGAATGGTGATTGGTTGGTGGCGCTGCCCGCTGAGTTCACCACGCGCCAGGCAATGGCCATTGGTACTGCTGGATATACCGCCAGCCTGTGTGTAGAGGCATTAATCAAGCAGGGTGTGAAGCCGGAGCAGGGTGAGGTGCTGGTCACTGCGGCAACGGGCGGTGTAGGTAGTGTCGCTATTGCCTTGCTAGCCAAGGCCGGCTTCAAAGTGGTTGCGGCCACAGGGAAGGCTGGTGAAGCAGATTATCTAAAGCAGCTTGGCGCCACCTCAGTTATTGATCGCGCTGAGCTGGGTGAGCGCGGCAAGCCCTTGCAGAAAGAGCGCTGGGCTGGCGTGGTTGATGCGGCAGGTAGTCAGATCTTAGTTAATGCCTGCGCACAAACGCGTTACGGCGGCGCCGTTGCCGCCTGCGGTCTGGCGCAGGGCTATGATTTTCCCGCTACCGTCATGCCCTTTATACTGCGTGGTGTTTCGCTGCTGGGAATTGATAGCGTGATGGCACCTATTGCGTCACGAATGGTGGCTTGGAGGCGTCTTGCGCGCGATTTGGACGTCAATTTGCTTGAGTTGATTGTGAAAGACATCAATCTATCTGATGCCCTTGGCGTGGCAACGCAAGTGATGGAAGGCTCTTTACGCGGTCGTGTGGTTGTAGACGTTAATAAATAAGATTATGCCGCCGGCGCGCAATACAAAAATGAGGCGTGCGTTAGTGCTTCACTCTTGCTTGGGATTCCCTGTGGGTTGGGGCTTAGGGACTGATAATTTGGGCGCCACAAAATCGTTCAATCATTTGCTGTAAAACGTCAATCGTCGGTTGTATTTGATCTAGCGCCATATACTCGTCGGGTTGGTGAGCTTGGTCTATAGAGCCCGGGCCCATAACAATGGTCTGCAAGCCTAGCTGCTGAAAAAAGGGTGCTTCAGTTGCGAAGCCGACGGTGCCGGCAGTATGCCCGGTGAGCTGCTCGACAAGGGTAACGAGCTCTGAATCGGCGGGCTCTTCATAGGCCGCTAGGCCGGGCATCAATGCGCGCAAACCAATATTGATGGCGCGACGCTCTGCCACAGGAGTGAGTATTTTTTGTATTAATGGGTCGAGTTCCTCGTTGTCCATCCCAGGGATGGTGCGAATATCAAAATGCAGTTCGCATTGCCCACAGATACGGTTTGGGTTGTCGCCACCGTGAATACAGCCGAAATTCATCGTCGGTGTGGGCACACTAAAGCCCGGGTGCTGGTATTTTTGCGCCAGCTCTTGCCGCAGTTCCATGAGTCCGCTCATGACTTCGTGCATGGCGTCCATGGCGTTGTTACCCAATAAGGGGTTTGATGAGTGGCCGGAGCGTCCGGTAATAGTAATTCCCTTCATTACGATGCCCTTGTGGGCGCGCATGGGCCTAAGTCCAGTGGGTTCGCCGACCACGGCATAACGTGCGCCCGAAACGTCGGCTTGAACCAGTGAGCGTGCGCCATCCATGCTGCTTTCTTCATCCGCGGTCGCCAAAATAATTAAAGGCGCGCGCAGTGGTTTGCCTAAGAAGGGCCTTAATGCTTCGATGGCAATGGCGAAGAAACCCTTCATGTCGGTGCTTCCCAGGCCGTAAAGTTTGTTGTCGCGCTCGGTGAGCGTAAAGGGATTGCTATGCCATAGGGACTCGTTAAACGGCACGGTGTCAGTATGTCCGGCCAAGACTAAGCCGCCGCTGCCGCTGCCGAGGGTGGCAATTAGATTGGCTTTTTTATTGTTGCCGGCAATGGCTTGAATACGGACTTGAAAACCCAGTGGTTCAAGCCATTCGGCGAGCTGCTCAATGACATGGATATTACCCATGTCATAGCTCGGCATTGTCGAGCTGACAGAAGGAAGTTTAACAAGCCCTGCCATCATAGGCAGAACACCGGGAATGCTGTTTGAGTTTGCCACAAGGAGTCCGCGCTAGGTCACTGTTAACGGACCATTGTAGCGAGTCGCGCAAACAAAACCAGTGGATTTGTGTGCGCGAGGGTGAAGATCTAGCGATTAGCTAAAAATTGCTTTCAAGGTGAAGAAGAACACGATCGATAGTCCGGCACCGGCAGGCAGAGTGATGATCCACGACATGAAGATGTTGCGGATAACGCTTAGATTGAGGGCTGCAATACCGCGAGCTAAACCAACACCAAGTACCGCACCAACCAATGTATGGGTCGTCGAAATGGGTAAGCCGCTACCGGACGCAAGCACCACAGTTGAGGCCGCGCCGAGTTCAGCTGCAAAACCGCGGCTAGGGGTTAGCTCGGTAATTTTGGTGCCGATGGTGGCGATAACCTTAAAGCCGTAAGTCGCTAGGCCAAAAACAATACCGCCGGCGCCAATCAGCAACACCCAGCCCGGTAGACCGGAGCTAGCGCCAATGTCACCGCCAGATTGGATAACGCTGACAATCGCTGCTACCGGACCGATCGCATTGGCAACATCGTTTGAGCCGTGGGCGAAGGCCATCGCGCAGGCAGTAAAGACCATTAGCACCGCAAACATTTTTTCTACACTGGCAAAGCGCGAACGACCATCCCCAATCGGCACATCTTTGATTCGGCGCAGAAAGAGTTGGCCGACACCTGTCACTAATACACCGAAGACCACAGAGAGCATTATGCATTCTTTGAAGCTCAGGCCTAAACCAATGTGTTTTAGTCCCTTGGTCATGGTGACCATGGCGATGATAAAGCCGACTAAAAACAGATAATACGGGATATATTTTTTAGCGGCGGCAAAGGGGTCTGGGGCATTGAGAATAAATCGTTGGGCGCTGAGGAACAAACCAAAGGACAGAGTGCCGGCGAGCACTGGGGAGACCACCCAGCTTGCAACAATCTGTCCGACTTTGCCCCAGGCGACAGCGTCGGTGTCTATCCCTACAGCAGCAAAGCCGACTAAGGCGCCGACAATAGAGTGGGTGGTAGATACCGGCCAACCCATCATGCTTGCCACAAACAACCATATTCCGGCGGCGAGAAGGGAGCCCAGCATACCAAAGACCAGCAAATCTGGGCTGTCAGCGATATATTCTGGATTAATAATGCCCTTGCGAATGGTCTCGGTGACCTCACCGCCCGCCAAGTAGGCACCACAAAACTCAAATACAATCGCGATCAGAATCGCCTGCTTGATGGTGAGCGCTTTGGCGCCAACTGAGGTTCCCATCGCGTTGGCCACATCGTTGGCGCCAACACCCCACGCCATGAAGAAACCAAATAAACAAGCTAAAATTAGCAATAGTTGCCCATGTTCAGCAATAATTGACATAGTAATTCCTTTATTATAAGCAGAGTCTAGCGGGCAATGATGACTTGTAGTCGCGAGCCAACTTTTTGCGATCTATCAGATAGTTCGCCAATCAAGTTAATAGCTTGATATAAAAACATGACGTCAACAGGAGGAAGATCTTTTTCAATAGCGTACAAGGCTGCGCGTATGTCGACTTGAAGTTTGTCAGCGGCATGCTCTAGATTATCCAGTTCTTCAATCATAAGCTCGACTAGAGCGACTTCGCGGCCGCGAAACCCGGTTTCCAGCAGTTCATCGAGTTCTTCAATGGCTTTCATGGCCTGAGCCGAGGTCGCAATAGCCAAATCGACGTATTTGCTCATGGGTTTGGTGAGTGAGTCAGGAAATTTCATTTTCCGACCCAGCATTAGTCCTGCGATGTCTTTGCTGCAGTTGGCAATACCATCCTGCATTCTTACCAAGTCGAGCAAGTCTGGCCGCGGGACGGGGAGAAAAAGATTGCTAGGCAATTGCAGTCGGACTTGCTTTTTGAGCTTGTCGGCTTCATTTTCAAGCTGAACAATGACGCGATGCGCGGCTTGTGCCTTGGTCCAATCACCCTCTTGGGCCGCATCAATGAACGGTTTGAGGGCGGCGGCGCAGGCTTGAGACTGCTGCATATGTTCTTGAATCGGCGCAAATGGAGATTTCCCAAACAAACTACCAAGCGAATTTACGGGCACGGTGAAACTCCTTACTGCGTTCTTTTTAAGTGGTGAGGATTATACTGGCCTCTGTTAAGGCTCACCAGAAATTAATTGCGATCTACATAAACACAGAGTCATTACAGTATTGTGACTTGTCACTCATGGCGTCTAAGATTATTACAGGGTTTACGTTTAATATGCATAGCAATCTCAATATAACCGGACCACTTGATGCCGGCCCAATCATTCGGCAGTTGGTGGATGATGGAGTGTTGGATGCTGCCGTCGCTAAACGGGTGCGCCCGAATCCACCGCGTATTGGCGAGCGAACCCAGCATGTGTTGAATTATCTCGCCGCAGAGCAACTGCCGGATGTCAGCCGCTCCGGACGAGTACTTGACGTGGATCGACTACTGGAATGGTTGACGGGGCATTGTGGCCAGCTATCTCAGCGTATCGACCCCTTGAAAATAGACGTACCGGCAGTCACTGAGGTGATGTCGTATGCGTTTGCACAGCGTCATCGGATATTGGCCTTGGCAGTTTCTCCACAAGAAGTGGTCATTGCTGGCAGCGAGCCTTTTATTAGCAGCTGGGAACAGGATTTACAGCAAGTGTTACGTCGACCCATTCGGCGGGTGCTTGCCGATCCCGATTCAATAGACCGCTTTACCGTTGAGTTTTACAGTCTGGCAAAGTCGGTGCGCGGTGCAAGTGGTGACAGTCGTCGCGGCGGCCAGGCAAATGCCAATCTTGAACAATTACTCGAAATTAGCAATTTAAAAGATTTAGATGCTAATGACGGTCACGTTGTTAATATTGTTGACTGGTTATTGCAGTATGCCTATGACCAGCGCGCTAGTGACATTCATGTAGAGCCGCGCCGCGAGCACGGTAATGTTCGCTTTCGTATCGATGGTATTTTATACAACGTCTACCAACTGCCCTCGGCGGTGCTGACAGCAGTGGTGAGCCGCTTAAAAATACTCGGTCGTATGGATGTGGCGGAGAAGCGTCGGCCGCAAGATGGACGCTTAAAAACCAAAAATGCCGGTGGTGACGAGATCGAATTGAGACTGTCGACGCTGCCCACCGCCTTTGGCGAAAAAATGGTGATGCGGATATTTGATCCAGAAGTGTTACTGCGCGGTTTTGAAGAGCTAGGTTTGCGCGGTGAAGACCGTCAGCGCTGGGACAGTATGATTCGCGCCCCCCACGGTATTGTATTAGTGACCGGCCCGACGGGCTCGGGTAAGACCACTAGCCTGTATTCTAGTCTCAAACAGATTGCCACCAGTGAAGTGAATGTTTGTACGATTGAAGACCCGATTGAAATGGTGGAAGACGCCTTTAATCAAATGCAGGTGCAGCATAATATTAACCTAGATTTTGCCGGTGGTGTGCGCGCCTTACTCAGACAAGATCCGGATATCATCATGATCGGTGAGATTCGTGATTTAGAAACCGCCGAGATGGCAATTCAGGCTGCCTTAACGGGACATCTGGTGATTTCAACGCTACATACCAACGACGCCCCCTCGGCAGTAACGCGCTTACTGGAACTCGGTGTGCCCGCGTATTTGATTCGTGCCACGGTGGTGGGTGTGATGGCGCAGCGTCTCGTAAGAAGTTTATGCCCACATTGCAAAGAGGCCGTAGCGCTTGATGAAACCGCGTGGACGACCTTAACCGCGCCCTGGAAAGTCAGCCCGCCGGCGCAAATTTATCATGCATCGGGTTGTTTGCAGTGTCGCAATACGGGTTTTTATGGCCGCCAGGGTATTTATGAAATATTACCGGTTGAGGGCCAGGTTCGAGCTGCCATAGCGGATGATGTGGAATTAGATAAGTTGCGTCGCACGGCCATGAAAAACGGCATGCGCACCCTTAGGCTGAGTGGCGCGCAAAAAGTCGCCTGCGGTGAAACTACCATCGCCGAAGTGCTGCGAGTAGCGCCGCCGATACAAACTGGCTGAGCTTAATAATAAGTAGCAAAGGATTAAACAATGTCACTGCCTAGCCAATATCGTAGTCTTAATATTTTGGCTCAAGAGTTACCGGTCGCCTTAGCGGCTGATGTCGAAATATACTGGCAGAGTCTGTTTGAGCGCTGCGATCAAGGGCAGCGTGATTGGTATCGTGCATTTGTTGAGTCTGAACATCGTCAGGAATTGCTAGTCGCATTTTCCTGTAGCCCGGCTTTGGCAGAGGCATGCGTGCGCAAGCCGGCCTGGCTTGTCGATTTTATATCCAATAAACAGCTTCACTCACATCTCGTTGACGATGCCTGGCTTACAGAGCTGCGCGAGCTATGTGCTGAGTGTGATAGTGCCGAGGGCTTGGCTTCAGTCTTGCGAGATTTTCGTAATCGTCACTGGCTCCGTATTGTCTGGCGTGATCTTAATCGTCTGGTCGAGATGAAAGAGACGGTCCGGGATTTATCTGCGCTTGCCGATGCCTGCGTCGAGGTGGCGCTGGCGTTTTTACATCAGCAGTTAATAGCCGAACGAGGAGAGCCGCGCTCGGCAGAGGGTGTTCCGCAGCAGTTAGTTGTGATTGCCATGGGCAAGTTGGGGGCCGGGGAGTTAAACTTGTCCTCCGACATCGATCTTATTTTTACTTATCCGGAGCCGGGCAGCACCGGGGGTGGTCCGCGCAGCGATGACAATCAAGCATTCTTCATCCGGCTTGGGCAGCGTTTAATTCAAGCCTTAGATGCTCGCACTGCAGATGGTTTTGTATTCCGAGTGGATATGCGTCTGCGTCCCTATGGGCAGAGTGGACCGCTGGTTATCAGCTTTGATGCCCTGATAGAGTACTACCAAGATCAGGGGCGTGATTGGGAGCGTTACGCACTAATTAAGGCGCGGTGTATTGCCGGCGATGCAAAAGAAGGCAGCCGCCTGCTTAAGCTCCTGCGTCCCTTTGTATATCGTCGTTATTTGGATTTTTCCGCCGTCGAGTCGCTGCGCGATATGAAGCTGATGATTCAGCGCGAGGTCCTGCGGCGTCAGCTTCAAGACAATATAAAGTTGGGCTCTGGCGGCATTCGTGAAATTGAATTTATCGCCCAGTGTTTCCAATTAATACGCGGTGGTCAAGAGCTGAATTTGCAGGCATTGCAGTTGCAAGTGATCCTTGCTGAGCTTGAAAGCATGGCCTACCTCCCTGAGTCCGTGGTTGACGAGTTGCAGGCGGCTTATAAATTTCTAAGAAATACCGAGCATGCAATTCAAGCTTGGCGCGATGAGCAGACCCAACAATTGCCGGATACCGATAATGCGCTGCTTGCCTTAAGTTTTACTATGGGTTTTGGCGATGATATCGCCGCCTTTCAGGATGTTTTGGCACAGCATCGCCAGCGCGTCGCTGCACATTTTGGCCATGTTATTGCGTCGCCAGAGATCGAGCCGGATGATCAGCAGCACCTTAGTAAGGATCGTTGGCGAGCTATGCTCGATGATCTCGACCGTGACCTAGTACGGCAAACACTGGAGGAGGCTGGATTTGATGACGCCGACGAGGCTGCTCGCTTATTAGTTGCGCTACTCAATGGCGCCAGCGTATTGCGTATGCAGGGCAGAGGGCGAGACCGTTTATACGAGTTTCTGCCGCTTATATTGGAAGACTTATGTGATGCGGACTCACCAGCGGTGACCCTGTTGCGGTTGATTCCGCTTATCGAAGCGGTACTTCGCCGCACCGCTTATTTAGTGTTATTAATGGAAAACCCGGGTACGCGCAAGCGCTTGGTGGTGCTGTGTGAAGCGAGTCCGTGGATTGCACGGCAGCTTGCCGCTCAGCCACTGCTGTTGGATGAGTTGCTAGATGCAAATAGCTTATTCTCGGTGCCAGAAAAAGTCGGTCTGGCTAGCGAGCTCAGGCAGCGCTTATTGCGCATTGAGAGCGATGATTTGGAAGCCCAAATGGAAGCCCTCCGCCATTTCCGTTTGACTCATGTGCTGCGTATTGCGTCGTCGGAGGTGACGGGTAGTTTACCGTTGATGAAAGTGAGTGATTATCTGACTTATATTGCTGAGGTGGTTTTAGATGCGGTGCTAGATGTTGCCTGGCAGAACTTACTTGATAAACACGGTAGCCCCGTGCCGGCAGGTGATGATCAGCGTCATTTTGTGATTTTGGCTTACGGCAAGCTGGGAGGGCTTGAGCTGGGGTATAGCTCAGATCTAGATCTGGTGTTTATGCACGACCTGCCGTCTAGCGTCATAAGCGATGGTAAGCGACCATTGGACGCGGCCACATTTTTTACCCGCCTCGGCCAGCGCATTATTCATATTTTAACAGCGGCGACTCGTTTAGGCCCCTTGTATGAAGTCGATATGCGCTTGCGGCCATCGGGTAATTCGGGCTTGTTAGTATCGTCGTTTGCGGCGTTTAAAGACTATCAAAATAGCCAGGCTTGGACTTGGGAACATCAGGCCTTAGTGCGGGTGCGTCCAGTAGCCGGTGATGCATCACTAGCACAAAAATTCGATACATTGCGGGCGGAGATTCTCAGTAAACCGCGTGACATCGTGGTGCTTAAGCACGACGTTGTGCATATGCGTCAGAAAATGCGTGACCATCTTATGTCGGCTAGCGATAAAAATGCAGAATTTGATATTAAGCAGGGTTATGGGGGTATCGTTGATATTGAATTTATGGTGCAATATACCGTTTTAGCATGGTCACAACAGCACCCGCCTCTTACTCATTACACCGATAATATTCGCATACTGGAATCGCTGGCTGAACAAGGCCTGATTTCGACGGCGGATACCCGGACACTGATTGACGCTTACAAGGCGTTCCGCAGTCAGGCGCATCGCCTAAGCTTACAAGAGCAAAAAGGATTGATAGCCGAAACGGTATTGAGTGCCGAGCGGGAAATTGTCAGCGGTTTCTGGCAGCAACTGATGTTGTCTCCATAATGGTATTTACCTTTTTTTG
>JBKEFB010000052.1:0-18469 GCA_046712405.1 Zhongshania sp.
AAACTAATGCAAAACACCACATCCTTTGAGCTTCTGGTTCAACGTGCCGACACCATACTCACCAAAAGATTTGATATATGAAATTGTTACTACGTAAATTTTGTCTCGTCTTAGGGCTTTTTGTTGGGCTCTCTGCAAGCGCGTTCGCGGAAAGTTTTGATCTCGATATGCAGAATGTCGATATTGGTGAGTTTATTAACACCGTCGCGAAACTCACCGGCAAAACAATTGTGGTAGATAGTCGTGTAAAGGGCAAAATCAGCGTTGAAAGTCACCGTAAATTAGATGCCGAGGAGCTGTATCAGATATTCTTGTTGCAGCTTGGAGTAGAAGGTTACTCGGCGATTGAAGTGGGTGATGGGATTTTAAAAGTCATTCCCAATCAAGCGGCAAAAATCGAAGGCATAAGAGTGCAATCAGATCGCTCGTCAATGGGTCGCAGTGAGTCGATTGTTACGCGTATTGCACAATTGCAAAATGCGGATGCAGACGAACTGGTGAAGTCTTTGCGTCCCTTGGTTGATAATAAAGTGGGCGTGATTACCAGTTATGCGGATTCGAATATTATTTTAATCACAGATCGAGAGTCGAATGTTCGACGCCTAATGTCTATTGTCGACGCGGTTAACTCTGTCGATACCCAGCTAATGGAAACTGTGGTGCTTGCGCATTCTTCGGCGGAGGAAGTGGAGCGAATCCTCACCAAGGTATTATCTCAACAGACGCGTAAACGTGGTGCTGCGAAGCCGGTAGTGGCAGCTGACCCGCGCACCAATACTCTTATCTTGTTTGGCGACGACGATGCTCGCTCGTATTTGCGACGTCTTGTAAAGGATCTAGATAGTGAAGTTAGCAACCAATCTAATATTCGTGTTCGCTATTTGAAATATGCCAAGGCGGCAGATATTGCGCCTGTGCTTAAAAGTATTAGCGATACCCTAATTAAAGGCGACGAGGCGACTAGGTCAGCGGCGGGCAATAGTAGGTCGTCGATGATCAATATTGAAGCCCATGATCAAACCAATTCCATCGTGATGTCAGGCAGCCCACATATTATTGATAATCTGGAATCGGTCATCGCCGATCTAGATATTCGTCGTGCGCAAGTATTGGTTGAAGCAATTATAATTGAAGTGTCGGACAACCGTGCTAAAGAGCTGGGTGTGCAGTGGTTATTTAAGGGTGGATCCAATGGAAACGTTCCGGCTGGTGGCATCAATTTTGGTGGAGGTGCCTCAGGTAGCGGTAGCGCGCCAGGTATTATAGGTCTACTTGCTGGAGCAGAAGCTGCGGCAGCGGCGGTGAGCGGTGTGAGAGGTGCGGCATTTGGTTTAGGCAAACTTAAAGATGGTGCGTTTAGTTTTGCCACCTTACTAACCGCATTGGCTAACGACACTGAGTCTAATATTCTATCCACGCCGAGCTTATTAACACTCGATAACGAAGAGGCGTCTATTCTGGTCGGGCAGGAAATTCCGGTCGTCACTGGGTCAACTGCGAGCTCGACTAATGCGAATCCTTTTCAAACTATTACTCGGCAGGAAGTGGGTATAAAGCTGCTATTTACTCCGCAAATTAACGAAGGGGATGCAGTACAGCTTAATATCGAACAAGAGGTTTCCTCACTTAGTCCGTCAACGGGGGCGGCCGATGTTATTACCAATAAACGGACGATTAAAACTACAGTATTGGTCAATGATGGTGCAACGATTGTGCTTGGTGGTTTAATTGACGACCAAGTGACGGAGCAGTCCGCTAAAGTGCCGTTGCTTGGAGATATTCCGATACTGGGTCGTCTGTTCCGCTCAGACAGTACCACTAAGACGAAACGGAACTTGATGGTATTTATTCGGCCAACTATCGTGCGTGATCAGGGTACTTTGTCCGAGCTAAGTGCGCGAAAATATAATTATATCCGTGCTGAGCAATTGGTGAAGGCAGAGCAGGGAATTAATTTATTTCCCTTTAGCGAGTTAGCAGTGCTACCTGAATGGACCGGGATGGATCCATCTCCGCTCGGTATTTTACCTAGCACGCCGGCGCCACCAGCGACGACGCCCATTGAGGATGCTGTGGAAAAAAATCAGGATAAATTGTCGGGTGAAGACCAGCTCGAGCCGGTTCCGCAATAATATGAGCCAGCTTCTGAGTTATCCTTTCGCACGCAGTAATCGTGTGTTGGTCGAAGAAACCGAAAGTGGCTTCGATGTACTATGCTGTAAAGAGACCCCTGCTGCGGCCATAGCGGAAGTTCAGCGTGTTCTTGCCGGGCATGTGTGCTTAAAACTCTGCGAAGAAAAAGTTCTGCAAGATAAAATTAATGAAACATTTCAGCGCCAGCAAGGCGATGCGATGTCGGCGATGGGCGACATTTCCAGCGAAGTCGATCTGGATCGTCTTGCAGAAGAGATTCCCGAGTCCCAAGATTTACTCGATGCCCAGGATGACGCCCCTGTTATTCGCTTAATTAATGCCTTATTTGGCGAAGCGCTGAAGCTGGACGCATCTGATATTCATATTGAGACTTACGAAAAAACCATGTCGGTGCGCTTGCGGGTCGACGGCATATTACAAGAAGTGTTAACCCCGAGCCGGCGTTTAGCGCCGTTATTGGTATCGCGAATTAAAGTCATGTCGCGCTTAGATATTGCGGAGAAGCGCGTTCCCCAAGATGGTCGGGTTTCACTGCGTATTGCGGGCCGCTCCGTCGATGTCCGAGTCTCAACAATTCCATCTAATTATGGTGAGCGCGTGGTTATGCGGTTGCTTGATAAACAAGCGGCGCGTATTGATATTGATCAGCTTGGAATGCCCGAGAAAACGCTATCTGCTTTAAAAGATCTGCTCAAGCAACCTAATGGTATCCTTTTAGTTACAGGTCCTACTGGCTCAGGGAAAACCACCACGCTATACGCGGGCTTAATGTCTTTGAATGACCGTCGCCGAAATATTCTTACCGTAGAAGACCCGGTTGAATATGATATCGACGGTATTGGCCAGACTCAGGTCCATACCAAGGTTGGGATGACATTTGCGCGGGGACTGCGCGCCATCCTTCGCCAAGATCCCGATGTGGTTATGCTGGGCGAGGTTCGTGACCAAGAAACTGCAGAGATCGCTGTGCAAGCTTCACTAACGGGCCATATGGTGTTGTCGACATTACATACTAATACCGCTGTAGGCGCGGTGACTCGCTTGGTCGACATCGGTGTTGAACCGTATTTGATTGCATCTAGTTTGAAAGGGGTTTTAGCCCAACGTTTAGTGCGTAAGCTTTGTCAGCACTGTCGGCATGAGATTGTTCTGGACAAGACTGAAGCAAGATTGCTCGGTGATCCGACCGTAGAAGGTCAGATAGCATTTAACGCAGCCGGCTGTGATAAGTGTCAGCACACGGGTTATAAAGGTCGCCAGGGTGTCTACGAGTTACTGGTGATTGATCGCGAGGTGGGCGAGCTAATTCACAATCGCGCCAGCGAACAAGATATTTTGCGCAAGGTTGGCAATCATATGCCTTCTTTGATGGGCGAAGGTCGACGTCTAGTATTAGCGGGTCAGACCAGCCTAGATGAATTGCTGAGAAGTGTGAGAGAGGGCGGTGATGCCGGCCTTTGAGTATCGCGCGCTTGATGCCAATGGCGCTAATAAGAAAGGTATTGTTGAGGCTGACTCCGGCCGGCAGGCACGGCAGTTATTGCGCGATCAGCAACTATTTCCGCTTGAGGTAAAACAAACTCGCGAAAAAACCCGCGCCGAAAATGCGCGCCGTAGTTACGGTCGCTCGCGGGTTAATATCGCCGATCTCGCCTTATTTGTTCGCCACCTTGCGACCTTGATTCAGTCTGGTATCCCACTTGAAGAAGCCTTGGCGGCAACCGCCAAACATACGCGCAAAGCTTATTTAAAACGGGTGGTGCTGGATCTGCGGGCAAGGGTGTTGGAAGGGCATTCATTAGCTGAGGGTTTGAATGAGCACCCCCAGGTATTTAATCCGGTCTTCAGAGCCCTGGTCAGTTCCGGTGAAAAGTCTGGCGACCTAGGTTTAATTCTGGATCAACTGGCCGATTATACCGAAGACAGTCAAAAGCTGCGTGGCGTCATTGTTCAGGCAGCCACGTATCCGCTGGTATTATTATTCGTTGCGCTATCAGTTATTGCCGCGCTGATGACCTATGTGGTGCCTAAGGTCACCGCTCAATTTTCCCATTACGACCAAGCGTTGCCAATGCTAACCCGAATCTTGATCACCTTGAGTGATGGTCTAGCGGCAAATTGGGCTTATATACTGATTATTATTGCTGCCATAGCCCTAGTTATTAAGTGGTGGCTAAGCTCACCCGAGCGGCGCATTCGAGCAGATAAAGCCATATTAAAGCTTCCGCTTTGGGGGCTGTTGATGCTGGAGCTAGATGCCGCGCGGATGCTCAGGACCTTGTCTATTCTTATGTCCTCGGGGGTGCCGTTTTTAGAAACCTTGAAAGTGGCCTGCGACACTTTGTCAAACCAGCACTTGAAGAAAAGCATGGCAATCGTCCGTGAACAGGTCCGTGAAGGTAAGAGTTTTAGCCGTTGTCTACAGGAGCAAGCCGAGCTGCCGCCATTGGCTATTTATATGATAGCAAGCGGTGAGACCAGTGGTGAAATGGAAGCCATGACTCAGCGCGCTGCTAGTAATCTTGAGCGTGAATTACAGGCCCGGGTGCAGATGTTTGTGACCTTGTTCGAGCCACTTTTGATTGTGGTTTTGGGGGGCGTAGTACTATCTATTGTATTGGCGATTATGCTGCCAATATTACAGTTGAATAATCTGACTCAGTTTTAGGAGGTTTTGTCGGTATGTTGGCATCTAAATTTAAAGGTAAAGAAAGAGTGCTTGAGAGTGTCAGTGGTAAAAAAAGATTTACGACAAAGCATGGTGGTTTCTCATTACTGGAAATTATGGTTGTTATTGTCATTATGGGCTTGTTAGTTGCGGTAGTGGCACCGAATGTGCTCCAAAACCAAGATCGGGCCATGGTCGAAAAATCACGTGCAGATATTTCAGTGTTAGAGCAAGCTTTGGACATGTACAAGCTTGATAACCATGTTTACCCCACTACTAATCAAGGCTTGCAGGCTTTGGTGAAACGTCCGGACACTGGCGCTGCACCTAAAAGTTATCGTAGTAATGGCTATATAAAACGCCTGCCAGAAGACCCTTGGGGCAATCCTTACATATTCATTCAGCCCGGTGAGCATGGCGCGTTTGACTTGTATTCAACGGGTGCAGATGGAGAAGAAGGTGGTGAAGAACTGGCCAGCGACGTCGTTAACTGGCAGCAATAATCGAGGCTTTTCATTATTGGAACTGATGGTTGTTATTTTTATCATCGGTTTACTTAGTGGCGTTGCCGCACTCACTTTGCCTTCCAAGGACGGCGGGGCGTTGCTGCAAGAGCAGCGTTATAAATTGATAGGGCATCTGCGAAGCGCCCGGGCTGAGGCGGTTTTTAGTGGGCGCAGTCTAGGTTTAGCGTGGGGGCAGCAGAGCGGACGATTTTACGTGCTTACTGCGCAAGGCTGGGAGGAGGTTCAGCAAGGGGTTTTAGCTAAAGGGTTAGCACTGGATGAACGCGTGACCTCCTTGATTAGCGTTGCCGGTGAACCCATTAGAGACGCGACTTATGGTGCTGACTCCGACGAAAAAGATCAAAGCCCGGTGACAACACCGCAAATATTATTTCTTGGCGATGGACAGATTTCTCCTTTTGAATGGCGTTTGTCATCTGAGGAAGCGGAGTCTTTGGTGCTTGACGAACAGTTAACCATAGAGCGCTGACGAGTATGTTGTTGATTCCCAAACACCATCGTCAAGCCACAGCCCGGCGCAGCAAGGGGTTTACTTTGCTGGAAATTATGGTCGCCTTGGTTATTTTTGCCACGGCAGCGGTCGCGCTGAGCAAAAGTTTGACAGAGAGTGCCAGCAGCGTCGGCGCGATAGAACAGCGTCAGTTTGCCGATTTGGTTGCCCACAATGTACTGGTTGATATTCTTCGTGACGGTTACGGCAACAGTAATAGCGATAAAGTGACGTTAGCTGGGTTCGATTATCGCTGGGAGCGCAGTGTTCAAGAAACACCGCACCCAGATATTCGTCGTGTCGATGTGGTGGTGTATCTGAGCTCTGGGAAAGATATTCTCGCCACTCGTTCGGCATTTCTTGGTAAATGAGTCAACTAATGCCTAACCGCCGAGAAAAAGGTTTTACCCTGGTTGAGCTGCTTATTGCTGTTGGCATTATGGCGTTATTGGGTACGGTAGGTGCGCTGCTGTTAAACACCTCATTGGAGAATCAAGCCGCCATTGAAACTCGACAGCAGGCTCTAGAGCGCGTGGCTTTGGCGCTGACGGTGTTCAGACGTGACTTAGAACAGATTACGCCGCGTATTCCCCGCGATGAACAGGGTGATGCGATGGCCGCTAATATTGTTGCCGAGCAAGTGGGAGAGAATAGCGAGCTGGAATTTGTGCACGGCGGTAGACGGGTATTGCCGGGCAGAGGTTTAAGTAGCACGCTAGAGCGAGTGCGCTATGTGCGCGAAGATAAAGAACTTATAAGATACAGTGCTGCGGTCGCTGACCCGGCGGGAAGCACCACCTGGCAGCGTCAGGTATTACTCACTGACGTGAGTGACTTTGTTGTAGAACTGTGGGATGGCGATCGCTGGTCGGTGTTCTGGCCGCCCAGTACGCAGGTAAATGCCACCCAGCCAAGGTCCCTGCGGATGACGATGTCGACCGGCGTGTGGTCGGATATTCAGTTGAACGTATTATTACCCGAGTTATTGCAATGAATATGCCGGGTAAACAGCGCGGCGCGGCGTTAATGATGGTGCTTCTCATTGTGTCGATTATGGTGGTGCTCGCTGTTAGTTTAATTGATGGTGTGCGTTATAGCAGCCAGCGGCTGTTGAATCAGCGATTGATGGACCAAGGATATTGGTATGCACTTGGCGGCGAGCGCATTGCGGTTTTCGCAGTAGAAGATGCGGCCGGCGATGCGGTGACTGTGCTAAGTCAGGACTGGGCTAGAAAAGATATTGTATTCCCGATAGAGGGTGGTTCTATTGCGGGCCTGGTGAGCGATGAACAGGCGTGTTTTAACCTGAATTCCCTATATCGGGCAGAGCCTGCGACTGGTGCCGCTGATGACGTGACCGGAGCTGAGCAGGTTTTCACGGCATTGTTAGAGAATTTAGAGATTTCGCCACAGCGGGCGGAGTTTATTATTGGGCGTACCCAGGATTGGATCGACGAGGATTTTGCCCCTGAAGGTATCTACGGTGCTGAGGATCTAAGCTATACCGCCTTGGATTATCCGTATTTGCCACCCAATAGTTTATTAGACTCAGTGAGTGAAATGGGTCTGTACGCTGAATTTGAAGAGGGTGAGCAAAAGCGCTTAGCACCCTATGTGTGCGCGCTACCCGAAGTAAACACCGCGATTAACGTGAATACCTTAACGGCGGATAAAGCGGCGTTGCTGGCAGCGATAATTGACAACGTGCTGTCGGTAGAGGAAGTGAGTGCAGTGCTGGAAAATAGGCCAGAAGATGGCTGGGCGAACACGGCTAGCTTTGTTACTGCACTGAATTTGCGTACGGGAGAGGTTTTGCCTGCCAAGCTTTTACAAGGCATTGGTGTGAAGTCATATTATTTTAAGGGTTTGGCAGATGTGTTTTACGAGCAACGTCAAATGCGTTTGTTTAGCCGAATGATGTTAAAAAACGGCAAGGCAATTGTTTATGCCCGCGAGTATGGAGAAGTTTTTTGACTGCGTTGTTATTGATAGATTTACCCCTGGCGCCGGAGGCGCCGGTTGCTTGGTTACACTGGGATAATGATCGCTCTAGTGTCATTGCGGAAGGTGTATTGGCTAATGCGACTGAACTGGCAAGCTTGGCCGAGAGGGCTGAGCGTGTGCCCTGTTATGTGTTAATTCCCGGCGAAGCGGTGAGTGCGCATCGGGTTGTACTGCCAAAAGGTGGACGAGTCGGTTTATCGGCATTACCTTTCCAGCTGGAAGACAAACTCTGTGGCGATCTCGATAGTGTTCATATTGCTAGCGGTACTATAAAAGCAAACCAAGCGGCTGATGTACTGGTTATCGGTCGTGACTTGGCCGCTTACTGTTTAGACGTTCTGCGCAGCAGCGGCCTGCGTATAAAGTCTTTATTGCCAGACTACGCGGCCTTGCCAGAAAATACAGTGGTGGTAACTGAGCATCAAGTGGCAGCAAATTTTCATGGACATTCAGCGGGTATAAATACGGCTAATTTTTCGGTGTGGCAGCAATTAGCAACAGCGGGCGAGCAGGCAGAGCATAGCGTACAGTGGTATTTTAGCGTTGACTATCGCGGTGAATTGACTGAACACGCGCCAGCAAATGCCATTCACTGTGAAGGTCGTTTACACGCATTCGCACGCAACTTCGCGCCGTTGCCGCTGTCTCTGCTGAGCGGTAATTATGTGCTTAAAGATGAAGGTGGCGAGGCTTTGGGTCGTTTGCGCTGGCCACTGATATTATTTGCGTGCTTGCTGCTCGTACATTGGGTTGGTTTGGCGGTGCAAACTCGGACCATGACGAGAGAAATCACGGCCCTCGATAAAGGCATGGTCGAAATTTATCAGCAGGTCTTCCCCGGCGCTAGAGTGGTTAATGCGCGAAGCCAGATGCGCAGTCAGTTGAATGCCTTGGAAAATGCCGGTGGCAATGGGGCAATGATGCCTTGGTTAGACAAGGTGGCGGCGGCAAGCCGCGGTCGCAGAAATATTAGTCTGAGCCAACTTAACTATGAAAATGATCCTCCGGTGATGAAGTTATTAGTGAAAGCGACATCTTACGAGGTTGTCGATCAGTGGCTTGCGGCGCTAAAGGCGCAAGGGCTCGATGTCAATCGTGGTGCTTTTGGTCAGGAGGGTAGTGGTATCGCAGGACAGGTCAGTATAAGGGGTGCGGTGCAATGAAATTGATAGACCGACTTTTAGAGGGACGTAACGAGCGCGAACGTCAGATTGTTATTATCGGTGGCGCCCTAGCGATTCCACTTATTATTTGGATGGTGGTTTGGCAGCCTTTATTAAGTGCCAATTCAGCTGCTGAGACTCGCTTGGAACAGCGTCACGGGTCTTATGCTTGGATGCAGCAGGCGTCACTAAAAATTCAATCTATGCGTGGGTCTAGCTCTCAGTCCGCCGCTATATCAGGTTCGCCTCAGCAGCAGATTACCGGCGCCGCAGCGGTACTCTCGGTGAATATTAATCGTATCGAGCCGCAGTCATCAGGTCTTTACAGTGTATGGGTTGCCAAGACTGACTACAGCAGCGCGGTGCGATTTATTGAAACTTTATCGGTGGCAGGTATGACCTTACACTCAGCCAATATTACCTTGCTGGACTTGCCGGGTAGTGTTTCCCTGCGGGCGTCGCTGGGTGCTAGCGAATGAAGCGGAGTCTATGGGGTTTTATTGGGGTATTCTTTTTTGTTATTTGTTTGGTGGTAGCTACACCCGCATGGGTAGTCCGTGACGTATTAGTTAATCAGCAACCCGCCATTGCCTTCGGCAACGTCAGTGGTCGAGTCTGGCGCGGTGAGTTAGACGTGGTTCAATATCAGGGGATTACTCTTGGCGGTATTCGTTGGACCTTAAATCCTCTGGGACTTTTTGACGGTGTACCCTTGGCGGTAGTCGTCTCCGAACCTGTTCAGGGTGACGGAGATATTGGTATCGATAGTGCGGATACTTTGCAACTGCGCAATGTTAATATCGAAGGCGAGCTAGCTAGGCTTTTGAACGCTATGAATTTTCCCACCATGGGCTTTGATGGCGGGATTTCTTTGTTCTTGGCGGAGGCCACCATTAATTCGGATGGTTGTCTTTCCATGACGGGCACAATAACCTTGAACGCGCTATCAGGCGATATAGATGGTGTTGAGAGCATTGCCCCAGTAACGGCAAGCTTACGCTGTGAAAACAAGCGTATTGTTTTAGATGTTGATGAAAACAATGCTGCCAAGGTTCGCGGTGTGGTACGTATTTCTGTTAGTGGTCAAATCAATGGTCAGCTATTGCTTACACCCGCGGCGGGCACGCCACTATTCACAAGTTTAACCCAATTTATGGGCCGACCTGCCAATGGCAAAGATTTTATATTGCGGCTGTAGTTGAAAAATAAAAAGATGAACAGCCCTTTTATATTTTTAAAAGGGCTTTGCGCGCTTCTCGCCTAGATCAATAACCACATAAACTGGCATAGCGATCACGATGAAAGCTGCTATCTCCTAGTATTTGTGTAGCAACCCGCGATCGCTTTAGAAAAAAGCCGATATCTAGTTCGTCGGTAACGCCAATACCTCCGTGCATTTGTACGGCTTCGTTAGTTACCAATGCAAAGACATCGTTAAGGCTAGCCTTGGCAAGACTGGCCAATTGAGGCAAGTCCGCTCTTTTGTCGTCAATGGCTGAGAGTGCATCGAGTACCACCGACTTTGAGAGCTCTAATTCGATATACATTTTAGCAGCGCGATGCTGCAGTGCTTGAAAGCTGCCGATCTTTACACCGAACTGATCACGCTCTTTTAAATAAGCAACTGTGCGCTCAAAACACTCCCTTGCGGCACCTAACATTTCGGCAGCTAGGCAAATACGGCCATAGTCCATTGCGGTGTTAAGAATGTTTTCGCCCTGTATGGCATCACTGATTAGCGCCGATCGATTCACTCGGACTTGGTTGAATTCGATAGTGGCGGTATTGCGGCTGTCGATTAAATGATGACGGCGGCGATCAATTCCGCTGGCATTAGCATCAACAATAAACAATCCGATTCCCGATAGCATTGTGGTGACGACAATAAGTTGATCGGCGCTGTGACCGTCTAGCACAAAAACTTTTTTGCCCTGAAGAAGAAAGTCGTCGCCATCGGCAACCGCCGTGGTCGTAAAGCCCGTCGTCTGATGATGCGGGTTTTCTTCTAATGCTAGCGCCAAGCTGATTTCGCCCGCGGCGATGCCCGGTAATAACGCAGATTTCTGTTCCTCGCTGCCGCCCTCGATAATGATTGTCGAGCCGAGCACAACGGTTGAGAATAAGGGCGAAGCGGCTAGGGTGCGGCCACTCTCTTCGATAACGGCGCCCAGTCCCATATAGCCAAAATCTAAACCATCATAGGCTTCCGGTAACACCATACTGGCCCAGCCAAGTTCAACCATTTGCTGCCAGTGTTCACGTTTGTATCCAAGCGCATCTTTTTGATCGCGTAAGCTACGCAATGCTGAAATTGGCATTACGCGGCTTATAAAATCTTTAGCGGTATCTTTGAGTAATCGTTGTTCTTCGTTTAGTACCAGTGTCATATTCCGCTCTCCGGTGTGTTCACGGTGTCTATGGATTAGTGTGGCTGCGATCGTGTTTCTGTGCCGGCTCAGTTAAGTAGGTTTATTTGGTCTTGCTAAGTGGGTAAGCCCAGTACTCGTTTTGCAATGATGTTGAGTTGAACCTCGGATGTACCGCCCGCGATAGAAAGTGCTTTAGAAAACAGCCAGCCGCGGTTAGTGAGTAATTCATCGGCGTTGAATTCATCGTCGTTCCAGCCCAGTGCCCGCTGTCCGAGTATTGCCATGAGAATCTCTTCTTTGCGCTTACTTTCTTCGGTGCCAACGTATTTCATAATTAAAGGGACGTTGTTGTCTGCAGCGCCATTCATGCGCTCTTCAAAGCTGCGGAAATGCGTTAGGCCAATTGCGCGGTAGGCCATTTCGTGGCTGACTAGCTGTTCACGTAGACCGTGATCCCTTAGCTTGCCACTGCTACCTAACCCGACGTATTCAATAGCCGCCTGAACTGGGCCAAAGCTTGGGCCCGGGGTGTCGCCACCTATTTCGGCCATGAGCTTGCGTTCGTGTTTCAACAGGGATTTTGCGACCGACCAGCCTTTATTGAGTTCGCCTATCAGATTGGTCTTGGGGACTTTAACGTTATCAAAGAAGGTTTGGCAGAATTCAGATTCGCCGCTAATTAACTCAATTGGCGTGGTTGAAACACCGGGATTATCCATGTCTATCAGGAGAAAGCTAATACCTTCTTGTTTCTTTGCGTCAGGATCAGTGCGGACCAGACAAAATATCCAGTCCGCCTTGTCTGCATTGGTAGTCCAGATTTTTGCGCCGTTAACTAAAAAGTGATCGCCATGGTCTTCTGCACGTGTTTGCAGGCTGGCAAGATCGGAGCCTGCGCCGGATTCGGAATAGCCCTGACACCAGCGCACGTCACCGCGGATAATACTGGGGATATGTTGCTGACGTTGTGCCTCGGTGCCGTATTCAAGTACCGCTGGCCCTAGCATCCAGATGCCAAGATCAAATAAGGGAGTTCGGCAGCCTAAGCGCTTTATTTCGTCTCTTAATACTTTGGCTTGGCGCTCGTCTAAACCGCCACCGCCGAGTTCGGTCGGCCACTCAGGCGCGGTCCAGCCTTTATCGCGCATGCGCTCAAACCAAAGTTTGGCGTCTTGGTTGGGAAATGTTTTATTTTTCCCTGCCCAGACTTGTTCTTCACGCGTGATGGGTGTGCGCATTGCTGGCGGACAATTTTCTTCTAGCCATGCATTTACTGTTTGGCGAAATTGATCGAGATCGCTCACGTCGGTCTCCTTAAAATAGAGGGTCTATAAACGAATATATAAAGTCGCGCTGAGCTCATTTTTGCTTTAATGGGGCCGGCGATTACGGTGAAGCCAGCTTAATTGACGAGGCTTTAAAGACAAGGACGAAACGCGTCACACTGACTATCAAAAGCGGTCATGTCAGGTGGTGCATAAGCTATTAAGTCATGTTACAAGACGCCCTTGGTCTGTTCTTTTGAACTTCCAGGTGATGTCACTATCAGGGGGTAGACGGGCTTGGCCAATGTCTGCCATGTTAAGTTCAAATTGAAATGACTTTGGTTAAAATAATAATAGGTAAAAATATGAAGCGATTTGAGAACAAAGTAGTGCTAGTGACTGGCGCGGCATCGGGTATTGGTCGGGCGAGCGCGCTGCGTTTGGCTGCTGAAGGCGGTAAAATTTGGTGTGCAGATATCAACGAAGCGGATCTAAATATTTTGATTGATGAAATTAAAACTGCAGGCGGAATGGCCAACGCCTATTGTTTTGATATTAGCGAAGTGGGTGGCGCAGAGCGCTGTATAGACGCTTGTGTAAGTGAGTATGGCAGCTTAGATGCAGTGGTCAATATGGCGGGAATTCTACGGTTTTCTAATTGCCACGAACTCGGCTTGGACATTTGGGAACAGTTGATTTCGGTAAATCTCACCGGCACTTTTATGCTTTGCAAAGCAGCTTTACCGGAGTTGCTAAAAACCAAGGGCAATATTGTGAATGCGGCATCGACAGCCTCCTTGCAAGGCTTGCCTTGGGGTGCTGCCTATGCGGCAAGCAAAGGCGGTGTGTTAGCGATGACCCGAAGTATCGCAGTAGAATATGCCAAGCGTGGTGTCAGGGCAAATTGTGTCTGCCCTGGCGATATTAATACCAATATGGTGGAGGGTTTAACCTTTCCTGCTGATGCAGATTTCGACTTATTATCGAGAATCACATCATTAACTGGTGCAAAGGGACCTGAGGTGGTCGCTGGTGTTGTTGCGATGCTGGCATCTGAAGATGGATGCCATATTACCGGCGAGCATATTCGTGTAGATGGCGGAATACTGGCTTAAGCACAGCTTCACCGCCATATAAAGCTCTAAATTCTGGTCGCCATCCGAAGTCTCTGCCATCATAGGGTAGTGATAATTTAACGGAGGCGATTTCCCCAATGGATACTTTTATTCTGGCTATTGATCAGGGCACCACGAGTTCACGAGCCATCGTATTTAATGCGCAGGGTGAAACGTGTGGCGTTGGTCAGCAGGAGTTTACTCAGTATTACCCGCAGGACGCCTGGGTAGAGCATGATCCAGAAGAAATCTGGGAAACGACGTTAAATAGCTGTCGTAAAGCCCTCGCAGCGGCAGGGATTACCGCCGCAAATGTTGCTGGAATTGGTATTACTAATCAACGCGAAACGACCATCGTTTGGGATAAAAAAACCGGTGAGGCGGTCTATCCCGCTATTGTCTGGCAGGATCGACGCACCGCAGCGCGCTGCGCAGAACTCAAAGCGCAGGGTGTAGAAGATATTGTGTCACGGCGCAGCGGCCTGTTACTCGACCCGTATTTTTCCGGCAGCAAAGTCGGCTGGATACTAGATAATGTCAGTGGCGCAAGAGCGCGTGCAAAGGCTGGGGAGTTGGCTTTTGGCACCATAGATAGCTTTTTACTGTGGCGATTGACCGGCGGTAAGCGACATGCCACTGATGCTAGCAATGCCTCAAGAACCTTACTTTTTAATATCCATACCCAGCAATGGGATGCCGATCTACTGGCGCTGTTTAGTATTCCTAGTTCTATGCTGCCAGAAGTCAAAGACAGTTGTGATGATTATGGTCGGACTGACAGTCACTTGTTTGGTGCATCGATTCCCATCTGCGCGCTGATTGGCGATCAGCAGGCGGCAACCGTAGGGCAGGCTTGTTTTACTCCTGGTATGGCAAAAAGCACCTATGGCACGGGATGTTTCGTAGTGTTGAATACCGGCTCGGTGGCCGTACGCTCTGAACACAGATTATTAACCACGGTAGCTTATCGAATACGTGGCGAAGTCTGTTACGCCCTTGAGGGCAGCATATTTGTTGCCGGTGCCGCGGTGCAGTGGTTGCGTGACGGTCTGAGGTTAATTGGTTCTGCTGCGGAAACACAGCCCTTGGCAGAAAGTGTAGAGAGTTCCAATGGCGTCTATATGGTGCCGGCCTTTACAGGTTTAGGTGCGCCATATTGGGATCCCGATGCCCGTGGTGCCATTTTCGGCTTAACCCGTGATACGGGTATCGCCCATATAGCTAGGGCGACCTTGGAGTCGGTGTGTTATCAAACCCGCGACTTATTGGAAGCGATGCGCGGCGATGGCGCAGACTTTGAAACCCTGCGTGTTGATGGTGGTATGGTTGCTAATAATTGGGTAGTACAGCGGTTAGCCGATATGTTGGACTGTCGCTGTGAGCGACCTTTGGTCACTGAAACAACGGCATTAGGTGCAGCATATTTAACGGGCTTACAGCTTGGTATTTATAGCTCCTTAGAGGAGATTGCAGCATTGTGGCGTTGTGAGAGCGGATTTGATCCCTCGATGAACGAAGTGGATAGAGCGCGACGTTACACTGGCTGGAAGAACGCGGTGTCTCGGGTGCGTAGCACCTATTAATCGTGGTTTACGTGAATCAGTAATAGCTTGAATGACCACTAAGTGACGCCGCAGTTAGGTCCGTAAGTGCAGAGACAGATCGTCGGTTTTGGGCGGCAGACGTGGTGGCCTTGAGCGTATGCAACCCCCATTTCTTTTGAAATATGCAGTGCTGCGCGTCTCTCGACACCCTCTACAATTACTTTCTTGCTCAGGCTATGACTTATTTTTAACTATTGATTTTACCAGCGTACGATCTTGCTCACGTTCGTGAATAAAGCGCACAAAAGATTGGTCAATTTTAATGTATTCAACGGCCAGATCACGGACATACTCAAACGATGTTAAACCTACACCACAATCGTCGAAGGCGATTTTTGCGCCTATGGTTTTGAAATAGTTGAGGAGCTCACGGCTAATACTCAAATTTGATATGGCATCGGTTTCGACTATTTCGAGAATAAGCTGGTATTGCTTGTCGCTGGTTACTGACTTACGTCTTCTATGGTGTTTGCGCTCCGACCGCAATGGCCAGGCTATATGGCAAGAATTTAAAACGCTGAGGCCGTTAGTATTTCCCTAATGTTTGCTCAAAACATTCCACAATCCAATTTCTTGCTAACACGATACGTTTTACCTTGCGCAGGTCTCGATGAAAAACCATGTAGGGCGTCCGCATGGGCACGGGGGGGCTTGGAATCTCAACCAAACCTAGACCTTCGGCGATAAACTTTGGCACCATAGAAATACCGCAGCCTCCTAAAGTGGCGGTACAGAGTGTGCGAACACTGCTGGATTTTAAAACTACTTGATGAGCCAGTCCATACTTCGAAAACCATTCAGCCTCGGGGATTGCACCAAAACTATTATCCATTCCAAGGAAATTCTCATTTTGAAAATTGAGTGTGCTAGGATCCCTCCCATTTAAGTAAGCATCAGAGGCATACAAACCTTGCTTGAACGACGGCAGGCGCTTGGCCATCAGGTTGTCGTGCTCTGGCCGATTCAGGCGAATAGCAATGTCAGCTTCGCGCTTTGATAAACTAACGTTGGCCGTAGACACACTTAAGGTCAGGCGAAGTTCGGCATTGCTGGTTAAAAAATTGGCAAGTCTGGGCCCTAGGATTTCTGAAATAATTGGCTCGGTTGATGAGATAACAACCGGTTCTAAATTGACGCCATCCCGAAGGGTCGCTGCAATGCGCTCTACCTGAAAGAATTGTTCTGCAGGACTCGCTAGGTTCCCATAAATAATTTTTCCTTCAGCCGTCAACTCCACGCCCGTAATGTGACGATTGAGCAGTCGCAAGCCTAGTCTCGATTCCAGCTTTTCTAGCCTGCGACTCACCGTTGCCACAGATAAATTTAACTGCCTTGCCGTTTCAGTAAAACTACCTGTTTCAACTGAGCTTACAAAACACCTTAGGTCATCCCACATGGCCAACTCTCTCTTTCGTTACATAAATGCAAGTCTAAGTTGCAATTTTTACTGTATAAGGATTAATGTAAAGCTGCCAATGTAAGTTATCCAACACTAGCATGAGGGCATAACAATGCAACAACTAACCTATTTGGGGCCACAGAAATTAGAATGGCAGGATGTGCCTACACCTAAGTTGTGCTCGGATATTGCGGCCTTAGTCAGGCCCATTGCGGTAGCCCGTTGCGATCTAGATTTATACGTTGCCATGGGCGCCTATAAAACCCCGGGGCCTTTTGCATTTGGTCACGAGATGACGGCGGTGGTCGAAGAAGTAGGTGATGGCGTTGTGGGTTTTGTACCGGGCGATCGAGTAATTGTGCCGTTTCAGATTCACTGTGGCAGCTGCGACAACTGCAAGCGAGGTTGGACCAATGCTTGTAAAACTGTGTCTCCCTATGCTGCTTATGGTTTGGGTACCCATCCTAGCTGTGATTACGGCGGTGCGTTTTCCGATACGGTACTAGTGCCCTACGCTGACGCAATGCTGGTAACCTTGCCAGATTCGATTTCTGCCGCGGCAGGAGCCGGCTTATCAGACAACGTTGCGGATGGGTATCGCACCGTTGCAGGTGGCCTTAGGGAGTTTCCTTGTGAGCCGGTATTGGTAGTGGGCGGTCTTGCACAGAGCGTTGGCTTATATGCCGTGCATGCGGCGCTTGCTTTGGGAAGCCGTCGGGTTGTGTACGCAGACAGCGACAACTCCCGTCTTGGCATTGCCAAACGCGCGGGGGCAGAAACTATTATATTGGGTGACATGGAAACTCAAACTCGGCATGAAGATGACTTTCTAATTGTGGTAGACGCCTCCGCCACTCGTGAAGGTCTTATGTATGCTATGGGGTCAACTGCCCCCTGTGGCTTTTGCACGAGCGTGAGCGGCGGGCTATCAAAAATGATGGAGTTGCCACTTTCCAGCGCCTATATGAAAGGAATAAATTATCAAGTAAGCCGAGTACACAGTCGAACTGTGCTGAATGATACGCTGCATCACGCCTGTCAAGGTACAATTGATCCACTGGTGTTTGTGGATGACGTATTAAGTTTTGACGATTGCATAGATGCGATGCTGGACCCCAGGCCCAAGCTGATATTCTGTCGTTAAGGCTTTATAAATAGCTGGAACTTTTATGTAGCTGATTATAGTGATGACTTACTGTTTTATGTCAGAAAGACTTGCAGAATCAGTTATAATTATATTTTACTGACGCGGATTGAAGTCCGAAGTACATCAAAGTTTAAGCTGCTAACGTGGCTCTATGTTCATCCATTAATTCACTGGGATTTTTGAATCCTAGATTTTTCCTTGGACGGGAATTTAGTTTATTTACCGCGCGCTTTACTTCCGTTTGACTCACTATCTTAAAATCGGTGCTTTTTGGAAAATACTGCTGTAAAAGGCCGTTGGTGTTCTCATTTAAAGCCTGCTCTCAAGAACTATAAGGATGAGCAAAATAGAATTCGGTTGAGAGCGCCTTGTTAATTTCCTCATGGTACGCAAACTCCTTGTCGTTGTCGGCCGTTATACTAAGCGCTGAATCCTTATAAGGCTTGAGCAGTATAATTGTCGCCTTGGTAAGTGCTTTAGCGCTCTTACTGTTAACCTGCGCAGACGCGGTGGAATTCGTTACGCGCTCAATAATAGTCACTAGAGCACCACTGTGGCCTTTGC
>JBKEFB010000053.1:0-18303 GCA_046712405.1 Zhongshania sp.
TGCCTGCCTTGCTGATTGAGCAAATTGAGCATTTCTTTGAGAACTACAAAGATCTGGAAAAAGGCAAATGGGTTAAAATTGATGGCTGGGCTGGTAGCGAAGCAGCCAAAGCAGAAATCATGAAAGCAGCTGCAGCTTACAAAGGCTAAGGTCAACGACGGAGCCGCAATGTCGGCTCCGTAGCACTAGGCTTGGTAACAACTGCCCCCCTGCAAGCGCATAGCGTTTCTAAAACCTTTCATAATAGTAAAATCCAGACATAAAAAAAGGCGCCTAATAATAGACCCCATTTTCATTATCATCATTCTGTCAGAATCGACCAGCAGCATTAAAACGCTAGGATACGTTTGGTATTGCTTCTAATAAACGTTGATAGAGCTTAGTATTTTTACGAATGGTTTTGTGCTTCGCATAAGCATTGACCGCCCGGTGCCAAGCGTCATGACTGCCATGGGCGTTAAGCGAAAAACTGGTACACACAGTTTTATGTTCTAACTTTGAGACTACCCCAACCTGAAAGATAGGTGTCAAGTTGCCACTTTTTTCCGTTTTAAGTAGGTAGCTAATTCCGCGCACAGTGCCATCGCTTTTGAAACAACGGTCCTCTTTGGTTTCATCCAAATACCGCTTCTGCTGAGCTTCCAACACGACATCGCGCGCTAGTGCTGCTTTCTCAATATCCTTCTTTTTCTTACCTTCAAGACGGATACCGCGGGTTTTCAGCGAGAAATACTCCTGATACAACTTGCCAGCCACGGTACGACGCGCTCGATAGCCATAAAATGCTTTATTATCCAGCAGTTTAACGCTCACATTAACCTCACTTTCCTTGATAGGTTATTTTGATCTAAAATATAGCATATTTAATTTAATAAATCTGACATCGTAAAATAGCTGTGCTAAATGTCTTCGTTGATATATTGATCCATATTCAAGGCTGGTAGCTCTGCAGACAAGGCACCTACTTGTTTCGCCGGTACCCCCGCAACTGTGGAATGTGCGGTAACATTGTTAAGAACCACACTACCCGCAGCAATTTTTGCACCATCACCAACCACAATAGGTCCCAGCACCTTTGCACCGGCGCTGATCAACACACCGTCACAAATGCGCGGATGACGTGGCCCTGGACCACTACCGCAGCCGCCTAACGTCACTGAATGCAACATTGACACATTGTTACCAACAACCGCCGTCTCCCCAATAACTAAGCCCGTTGCGTGATCAATCATAATTCCACAACCGAGGACTGCAGCGGGATGAATATCTACGTCAAAAATAACGGCTATTCTATTTTGTAAGAATAGCGCCAAAGACTCACGCCCCTGCAACCATAACCAGTGGGCAATACGATATGCCTGTATCGCTTGAAAACCCTTAAAATATAAAAACGGCATACCATAGTGATCACACGCTGGATCTCGCTCAAAATGGGCACATATATCCATAGCCGCAGCATCCACGATGGCAGGATCACTGGCAAACGCTTCATTAAACACATCTCTAATCAACATTGCCGGTACGGAATCACAATCCAGCTTAGCCGCAATATGAAAACTCAATGCATCGGCGAAATTTGCGTGATTCAAAATACTCGCGTGATAAAAACTCACCAGCATAGGCTCATTGCGGCCGTATTCCCGAGCTTCAGTAGTCATTGCAGACCACATGTCATTTACACTTAAACTCATAGTAACTCCCGACCGCGCAAGGCATCAGCATAGGACGCTGGGTAACAACTCGCTGGCACCGCAATATATTGTCTATAAATATGAGGTAACTCTCTTAAAATGACGTCCTTTAAACGCAGATCTTCGCGCCGCTGCAAAGCCTGCTGAAGAACCTCGGCTTGCAATGCGAAATCACAGAACGCCGCTAAAGGTGCATAACTCAAATGCCAACGCTCTGGCGCAATGCCACCGCGATCAATATTATACGGCCTGAAAAAGCCATCACCCCGCCCCGCCGCAAACTCGCCATCAAGCCATTTATGGAATGGCCCAAACACGCCTTCGTCTGCCACTTCCGCTGGTGTTAATTGCACCTGGTAATCGCTAGCGACGGCCGCCGCGTCATACACGTCAATATCAGTACCCCAGTGATGCCGCGATGCTCCTGGCAGCGCCGACCAACGCAGAATTGCGGCCATTAGCTCCGACTCAGACAGAGAGGCCCAGTCCAAGACTAAGCCCGCATCATCTAACAGCATCCGCTCACCCGCCGCCTTGGCATTCCAAATAGCCAGTTGACGTTCAAAGCCACGAAAACCACTCGCAATCCGAAGTTCAAAACCAGAACTAGCCGCAGCGGCCTTAAGCGATATTAAAGGCGCAACAATATCCTGATGGACCAGAATGCCGTCAAGCATGATCATCGCGGACTCATCGAGTCCTAGCAGGAGTTCAGTGCTGATATCGTGACGATTCAGATTTAACATATTTTAGGTAGAAATTATCCCTGCAGTTGAGTTTTGGCTTACCCTAGCATCATACTACCGGCAATTGATGTGTGTTGAAATTCCGGAGAACAACAACGTGGAAAATGCCTCGCTAGATAAAAAGAAAATCGCCCTCGCACTAGGCAGCGGATCGGCAAGGGGCATGGCTCACATTGGCGTTATTCAGCGTCTCGAGGAACTGGGTATTAAACCCGATATTATCTGCGGTACCTCTATTGGCTCGGTTATCGCAGGTTGCTACCTCACCGGCAAGCTAGAGCACTTTACTGACTGGATTCAATCCCTTAGCACCGCACAAGTGCTGCATTATATGAGTGTCAGCCTGACGGCCACTGGCGGCGTTGCCCAGGCCACACGACTCATAGAGTTCTTTGAAAAAGAATACGGCAATCCTAATATAGAAAACTTGAACATTCCTTTTGCCGCTGTCGCCACCGATCTAATACGCGGTCGTGAAGTTTGGTTGCAGCGCGGCCCGTTGTGGGATGCAGTGCGCGCATCTATGGCTGTTCCGGGCATTCTGACGCCGGTCGCATTCGGTGATTCTTGGCTAGTAGACGGCGGCTTGGTTAATCCGGTCCCGGTCTCGGTATGCCGCGCCCTAGGTGCCGACATTATTATCGGCGTCGATCTCAATAGCGATTTAGTTGGTCGGCAAAGAGTGATCACCGACGCCAAAGTACCGACAAACGAGGAGAACATCGAAGAAGAGGAGTCCGAAGAGGAAGCATTAGTCATAGTGGAAGGTAGCGAAGATGACCCATCTACAGGTACGACCTTCGGTCGTCTTACCGCCTCAATCAAAGATGCAGCCAACAACTTTCGCAGTGCCGATACTGTCAAAAAGCCAGAGCCGCCCAACACCATGAGCGTTATGATGATAGCCATTAATATTATGCAGGATCGTATTACCCGCAGTCGACTAGCGGGCGAGCCGGCTGATATTATGTTGTGGCCGCGACTTGGGCATATTGGCTTATTGGAATTCAGCAGTGCCGCAGAGGCCATTGTCGAAGGTCGCGACGCCGTTGATCGAATGTTACCAGCCATTCGCCATGCGTTTAACAGTGAAGGTGACGATCGCCTTCTGGAGTCCACAGGCTAGCGCAGCCCAAGACACACATTCAAACAGCTTATATTTTATTATTTTATGCATATACTTTGCCGACTCGAAGACATCACCGAACCTGGCTCTAAAGGGTTTAAATTTAAAGACAAGTCGCTATTCGCCGTGCGCCAGCGAGGACAGGTATTCGTCTATCAAAATAGCTGTCCTCATCTCGGCATTGAATTAAATTGGCAGGACGATCAATTTCTCGACTTCGACAACTCACTTATTCAATGTGCGACCCACGGCGCCTTGTTCATTATTGAATCGGGGGAATGTATTGCAGGGCCATGCCACGGTAAAAAACTCCAATACGTGGCCAGTAAAATCGAAAACGGCTGTGTCGTTATAAGCGATAAACTTATCTAACAGACGGCATAAACTAAATCACTCAGCAGAGCCTGCTCATAACATCACCACCAGCGGACCTGCCAAAAAAATCTCAGTCTCGCTAATGACCGCCCTATAGGCGAGTACTTCAAGCCCATAAAACGCCGCTAATTTGAGTGTTTGCGCATAAACTGGATCAATTTCAGCGGCAGGCCGCACAACATCTATCCCGTCATGTAGTACCGCAAACAGCAACACCACCCTGGCGCCTTGTTGCCGTAGATCGAGCAAGTCTTCAATATGACGCACAGCTCTGGCACTGACCGCATCGGGGAAGGCACCAATGCCAGCACCGCAATGCAACGTCACCGACTTGACCTCAACATAGCAGTCGGGTACCGCAACCTCCGGTGAAGATAAAAAGAAATCTATGCGACTACCAGATGCCAAGGTCTTTTCACGGCAAATATTGGTGTATGCAGCTAATGGCGCTATTTTAGCGGCCGCCAAAGCCTCAGCCACCAGACCATTCGCGCGAGCGGAATGAATGCATATCATCCCCCCAGAATCACTCTCAACAAGCTCCCACGTATAGGCATACTTGCGCTTGGGGTTATGGCTATCTAATAAGTACACCCTACTACCCGCCACTGCACAACCTGTCATGGCTCCGGTATTGGGGCAATGCACCGTTAATTCCTCGCCACTGTCTAAAACCACATCGGCTAAAAAACGCTTATAGCGTTTTGACAAGTGCCCTTGCACTACTTTTTCAGGCCAATTCACGCCATACTCCGTCAAAATTCAAAAGGGGATTTTCACCGTAATCATACCTTATGCCCACCAAATCAAGAATTCTCAGGCCGGCACACAGCGCCTTGTTCCCGCTACCAATGCGTCATTCTGTACCATCTCTAGAATAGCAATGTTAATGTGAGCGCCTCAGGAACTCAGCCAATGACATCTACAACATATTAATTACCATGGTATTTTTACGTGTGATTTACGCAATACCCTGGCATAAAAACAACAACGTGCCGTAAAAGAGTATTCATTGTGATTAAGAAATTTTTACTAGGCCTCGGCCTACTTGTAATGATGATTATACTGACCGTCTGCATAGGGCTGCTGCAACCTCACTTATTGAGGGGATTAATCGGTATTAGCGCACAATACTTTGCCGGACTTGAGGTGGAGATTTACGATATTCAATCCCACTTTAAACCATTGCGCTTTGAAATCAGCGGCTTGCGTATTAATAATCCTGAATGGCCACGACCTGAATTACTTACCTTAGCCGACATCACTATTGCACTGACTCAAAGCCCCTTTAATCATCACGCTTTCTGGGAACTTAGCGCCAAGAAATTAGATATTAACCTAGAGCAAAATGAGGCCGGTGAATACAATTGGATAAGCAGTAATTTAAAATCTGACGTCGACGCACCGATTCGTGAAGATATAAGCACTAGTCCAATACTCCCTGTGGATTTCAATTTCAATCGCATCGCCATCAAGGATGTCACCCTAAACTGGAGAAATAAAAAAGGCCATCAAAGCAAAGCTTACCTGCCAGAAATCACCGCAAAGCGAATTGCAGTCGGCAACGGCAATTTCTATATTGGCCTAAACTACTTAGAGCACCATATCGATCTCAATAGTGCAATTACCCTATTTGACCCGCTACAGGGCATAATCGGCTACGATCTATCGCTACACCATCAAGACTTTGATGTTAAGAGCAAGGGTAAGTTATTTCTCACCGCCAATTTAACCGGCAGCACTCTGTCAATTGACATCAACTTGCGCAGCGCCAGTGCACTCGCCACATTGGCAAACACTGAAATCCCCTTACTAACAAAAGCAAAGTTCTCAAGTAATATCGCGATTACGCCAAATTACGAAATAAGCGATATCGTCCTTGAACTAAACGACAATCTCATTAAAGGCAACATTAGTATCAATGCAGAAAACTCTGCTGTTGAAGCAAGCCTGCGCTCGGAGGTGCTGGATATAAATAGTTTATTGCCGCCTTCGCCAGCCAAAGTTGAGAGTAATAGTGTTGCCGCCAAGAACACATTGTCACCAAACTACTCGCCAGCAAACCCGGTAGTGCAAACCAATAAGTCAGTAAAAGAAGCGGAAATCGATTGGGCATGGTTGAACGAAACCGATGTAAAACTCAGACTCAGCATCGAAAAACTCAAGGCCGCAGGTTGGCAACTGACCGATCTGAACTCCAACATCACACTAAAGCAATCTATCGACGTCACCGTAAGCGCCCGCCAAATTTCAGAGTTGGCAAGCAAACGTGAGATCAATGACTTTTCAGCCGATATTCATCTGCAACCACTATCAAAAAAGACCTCTGGTGCCGACGTAGGGCTATCCCTAAAAATCAAACAACAGGGTATCGCCGCCGCTGTAACTGGCAAACTTAATATCAATGGCTTGGCGGGAACCGGGCTGCAATTAAACGCGGATGCCGAGGCCAGCAAAGCGGTTTGGACCGTCGCCCAACTTCCCTGGCAGGAAGCCGGTAAGATCTCAATAGCAGCCACCGTTAAAGCCAGCAACAACAGCTACGTCTTCAAAGGCAGTAGTCACTTAGGTCAACAAAGTGTCGACCTCGATCTCAGCTTTACACCGGCCTTAAGTTATGAAAAAACACCGGCACTGAGTGGTAGCCTTGCGCTACGGAACGTTGACCTCGCCTTTCTCTCCCCACCAATAAGTGCCGGCAGTAAGACTGATACCACATCGCTGACCAAATCATCAAAGACAAGAATAATTAATGACGATCCCTTAGCATTAGATGCCTTGAAATCTATTAATGCCAAGCTACAAATAGAGCTTGAAGACATCGACACCGGCTATAACTTCATTAAAACGGCACAATTAAAGCCCACTTTACAAAATGGCTTGCTACGTCTCAAAGACACCTCCGTCAATTTTAATGGCGGCGAAGCAAAAGTTGCACTAATACTCGATGCGAGTAAAGCCATACCTGAGCTTGATATAAGGCTTGGTGTCGATGCCGAAGACTATGGCAAGCTTGGTCTAAATAAGGTGGCTGGCATCGATGGGGGCAAGGGTCGTATTCGTCTAGACGTCGATAGTAAAGGCGTTAGTCTCCACCAATTAGCAGCCAATATGAACGGCACATTAGATATAAAAATTACTGATTTGCTAGCCCAAGGCAATACCTTGAATCTTATCGGTTCTGACGTTCTTAGCGAAACTATCGACAAGCTAAACCCCTTTTCCGAGGCGAAAACGAGTACCAAGATAGAATGCGTCGCGGTGCATTTTAAAGGCAGTAAGGGCAAGTTTATAAGCGAGGATGGCATTGCCTTGGAAACCCAAAAAACCAAAATTATCGGCAGCGGTAATATTGATATCGGCAGGGAAGAATTTTTGCTTGGGGTTTCCCCTATCGCCCGCACGGGTGTAGGTATCAATGTTGGCGCAGCAGCTGGTTTAGTTAGACTGGGCGGCACCTTTAGTAAGCCCAAGATTGTCGCCGACCCTGCCGGCATGCTCAGCTCGGGCCTGTCGACCGGTGCCGCCATCTACACCGGCGGCCTGTCGCTGCTAGCACAGGGCCTTATCAAACGTGCGATCTACTCGGGTAGCGCCTGCGACGGTGATATTGGTGACATCCCAAAGGTTAAAGAACTGCCCGAGGAACTCATGAACCCGCCAGCATTAAAAAGCACATTGAGGCAAGAGGATCAACGCACTGCAACTCCAATACCGTCAGCGACACCTTAAAAGACCGCCAGCATGACTACTTTTGTAGACAGACCACCTTAAAGCCCTCGTGTTCTATTAGTACCTCGCTAGCACTATACAAACTCAGGGCTTTGCGCTCGAGGGGAATAAACTGATTGACAACAAATAGCGCCCGCCCCTGCCTAGCAAGTAGACGATGGGCCGCTGCCAAGAAACGATCAGTCAGCGAACCCGCCACCGCGAAACCCTGGTGAAATGGCGGATTACATAGCACCATGTCGACGGGACCTCGCAAGTCCGCGGCGCAATCTGCCAGTGCCAGCTCAGATCTTAATCCGTGTGCACGGCAGTTTTTTTCGGCGGCTAATAGCGCACTAGCATTATTGTCCGTTAACAACCATTGTGCGTCCGGTAAGTACTGTGCTGCCATTACTGAAATAAAACCATAACCGCAGCCTAGGTCGGCAACACGGGCCGGCAAAGTGTCAAATCTAGGTAAAAACTCAGGTAAACACTTTATCAGCAAGGCGCTGCCGCGATCCTGCTTTTGCCAGCCAAACACCCCTGGCTTACTGAATAACTGAGGGGCTTGCACAATTTCACGAATCAGCGTGTATTGGCTGTCATCCAGCAGTGAACTTGGCGCCTGATGTTTGACAATCGTTGCCACATAAGCAGCGCCATCATGCTTTTTAATATTGGCACTGCAGCCAATCAAGGCCGCCGCTTTCTTGGCATAGTTATGCAAACCATCATTTTTATGGCCGCTGAGCAGCAAGCTGCCGCCCAACGGTAAACGCACTAAAGCGTGATTAATAATATAGTGTGCTAAGGCTTTTTCCTTGGATACCCGATAGCACACTGTTTGTGGCTGAGCCAAATCTATAGGAATATTAAAGTCACCCAGCTGTGTTGTATATCCGCCCCTTCGCAATTGATCGGCAATATCACAGCGGTTGGTAAAACATTGCCAATCGCTATGTGCTGATGGCAGAGCCGTGCCCGCAATATGTTCATCAGCAAACCACCAAACTGGCGAAGATAGTGGCGAAAATTGCTGATAAAGAGCTGCTAGCGCCGTATCCGCAACCCGCTCATCACTGCGCGTCAAGCCTTCCGCTGTTTTCGGTTTAGAATTAGGCTTCAATTTAGACATGGTCATTTCATTCCTGTGGCGCTACGCCGGTCAATAAACAAGGCCTAGCTACTTAGTATCAGCGCGGTGAACACTGGCGACTTCATCCGCGGTTAAAGCACGATATTCGCCTTCTAGGACGTTACTATCCAAGTGAATCTCACCAATTGCCTCACGGTGCAAACGGACAACCGCATTACCCTCCACGCCAAACATACGCTTCACCTGATGGTAGCGGCCCTCACAAATTTTCAATCTTGCGACACGCACATCCAAAATTGTCAGCTGTGCTGGCAGGGTCCTCGCTTTGTCATCTTTTAAAAACACTCCCTGCGCAAACTGCGCTACGGTATGCTCTGAAATAGCGTCGGCAGTTTCTACGTAATAGGTCTTCCAACACTTGCGCTGGGGTGAGGTTATTGCATGCGACCAATTGCCGTCATCGGTTAGTAGCACCAACCCCGTTGTATCAATATCTAGCCTTCCAGCGGCGTGTAAATGCTCTGAATTATCTTCGTCCAACAAATCCAGCACGGTGGAATGGCGACGATCGCGGGCCGCGCAGACAACATCTTGGGGCTTGTTGAGCATTAAATATCGCGGTCCAACAGGACGCAGCAGCCCACCCATAAGAGTAACCTCAGCCGCAGCAGATATCAGCTGCGCCGGATCACTGACCGAGCAACCATCCACGCAAATATCACCGGATTTAATCAGTTTTTTGGCATCACTGCGGGAATAATCAGTCACGCTGGCCAGGTAGCGGTCCAAACGTATTGGCTTGTTCGAAGTCTTCACAAATCCGCGCTCTTAAATAATACCGGTATTGTCGGGTAACCGCTCTGGTGCTTCAAGCAGACAATAAAAAAGGGCTCTAAAGGCCCTTTATATTACGTCTTGCTAAGGTCAGATTTACTGAGCATCGGCACCCGCTTCAACATTTGTATTAATTTTAATATTGCTCAGGCTGCGCAATGCGGATTTTTTTTCTTCTATGCTTGCCTTGGCTTCTGCTTTGGCTGCAGCGCGCTTTTGCTCCCGGGCTTCGGCATCGACTTTAGCTTGCCTGTCGCGCTCTTCTTTAGCTGCTTTTCGCTCAGCTTTTTCAGCTTCTGCCTTGGCTTTCATTTCGTCATGCCTAGCCTCTGCATTAGCTTTCGCCTCTGCTGCTTTAACGTCGATATTGGTATCAACGCTTATATTAGCTTCTGCTTTGGTTTCTGACTTGGAATCATCACTGCCGAAACCAATACGACTTAAGAAGCTAACTTCAGCAGCTACGACACTGCTACTCAGACCCACTAATGTAGCTGCAATTATAATATGTTTGATTTTCATGTTGATATCTTTTCCCTTTGTTTTGTCAGGCTTGTTATATGTTACTCATTGTAGGGAAGCAATCCTGCGTGACAAGTATTCAATCGTGTAATTTTCACCGCAACTTTTTTATAAGATTAGGGTCCTGTTCAGCCTAGAGTAAGCCTTTATTACGCCGACGATTATGCTTAGTGCTCTCGAGTCGCCCGGAAGCGCACTTCGGGATGACGCTCTTCGGTTAGCGCTAAGTTCACCCGAGTCGGCGCCAAATAGGTTAAATGTCCGCCGCCATCAATCGCGAGATTATCCGCACATTTGCGTTTAAATTCCTCAAATTTCTTGGCATCATCACACTCTACCCAACGTGCGGTATACACATTAATCGGCTCATATAGCGCTTCTACCTTGTACTCATCTTTAAGACGATAACTCACCACCTCAAACTGTAAATTACCCACGGCGCCGACAATCAGATCGCTATTACGCTGCGGCATAAACACCTGAGTAGAGCCCTCTTCAGAAAGCTGCTGCAAGCCTTTTTGCAACGCCTTACCCTTTAAGGGATCACTCAGACGAATGCGCCGAAACAGCTCTGGAGCAAAATGTGGGATACCGGTGAACTTGAAGTTTTCACCCGAAGAGAAGGTATCACCAATCTGGATAGTGCCGTGATTGTGCAGACCAATAATATCGCCAGACACCGCCTCTTCCACCAGCTCCCGATCACCCGCCAGAAAGCTCACCGCATCGACTATCTTAACGTCCTTAGCCAGCCGCACATGACGCATTTTCATGCCCTTGGTATATGTGCCTGAGCAAATTCGCATAAAAGCGATACGATCCCGATGCCTCGGGTCCATATTCGCCTGAATTTTAAATACAAAGCCTGAAAACGCAGTTTCCTTGGCGCTCACTTCACGATTATCGGTAGCACGATCCTGCGGCTCTGGTGACCATTCAACAAAGCCATCCAGCATTTCCTTAACACCAAAATTAGACAGGGCAGTACCAAAAAATACCGGAGTCTGCTTACCCGCTAAATACGCTTCGCGATCGAAGAAGTGGCTGGCACCGCGCACTAACTCAATTTCTTCTAGGAACTTATCGTATTCATCATCAAGTAATGTGCGCGCCTCGTCATTATCCAAGCCCTTAATTTGAATGTCTTCGGCAATCACCGAACCTTTACCCTTGGTAAACACATGAATAGTATCGGTATAAAGATTATAAACACCCCTAAAGTCTGAGCCCATACCAATCGGCCAGTTGATAGGCGCCGCGGCAATACCTAATACGCTTTCTACTTCATCCAATAACTCAATGGGATCGCGAATATCACGGTCCATCTTATTCACAAAACCCAAGATAGGGGTATTGCGAAGGCGGCAGACGCGCATCAGTTTAATAGTGCGATCTTCCACACCTTTGGCGCCATCAATAATCATCAGCGCAGAATCTACCGCCGTCAGGGTACGGTAAGTATCCTCAGAAAAATCCTCGTGCCCCGGAGTATCAAGCAAATTAACGACTCGATCGCGATAAGGGAACTGCATAACAGAGGAGGTAACCGAAATTCCCCGCTCCTTTTCCAGCGTCATCCAGTCAGATGTAGCGGCGCGGTCATTCTTCTTACCCTTGACCGTACCCGCCACCTGAATCAACTGCCCAAGCAGAATCAGCTTCTCAGTGATAGTGGTTTTACCGGCATCGGGGTGAGAAATAATCGCAAAGGTACGACGCTTGGCGATTTCCTGCTGTAAAGGCAATTTCGACATCTGAGTAGGTCTTCTAGCTTAAATAATGGACGCGACCCAAAGACTGTCACAGTGGAGGCGCGATTCTACGTTATTTACACTGTTTTTTCACGAATCATACTCAGTAACGGCTGACGCTCACCCTTAAAACTTAGATATACCAAAATCATCGCTACCCAGACCCTCATCCTGGTACTCCGCCCTATTCACACTCCGCAACTCTGGCGCCAAAGCCACTAATCCAGTAAGATGCACGCCCGCTGTCACTCTGGCAACGAGCATCACGCCGCGACACGCGACATTTTTGAGATGATAGATTCTATGAGTTTTACCACCCTGGGCTTATCCGCCCAAATTTTGGCAGCTGTTGCCGAGCAAGGTTACGACACCCCCTCCCCCATTCAAGCACAGGCCATTCCAGCAGTACTGGAAGGCCGTGACGTTATGGCCGCAGCACAAACCGGCACCGGCAAAACGGCGGGATTCACACTGCCTATATTGGAATTACTATCACGCGGCGAGCCTGCTCAGGCAAACCAAGCCCGTGTTTTAATTTTAACGCCAACCCGCGAACTTGCCGCGCAAGTGGGCGAGAGCGTAGCAACCTACGGCAAACATTTGCCACTGCGAACAGCGGTGGTATTTGGCGGCGTCAAAATCAACCCGCAAATGATTAAATTGCGCCGTGGCGTGGATGTATTAGTTGCCACTCCCGGTCGCCTATTAGACTTGTACAATCAAAACGCCGTTAAATTTAAGCAGCTAGAAATTTTAGTCTTGGACGAAGCCGATCGCATGCTAGACATGGGCTTTATTCACGACATCCGTAAAATTCTGGCGGTATTGCCAAAGCAGCGTCAAAACTTGATGTTTTCCGCTACCTTCTCTGGTGATATTCGCGGACTCGCCAAAGGCTTGGTAAACAACCCGGTGGAAATTTCTATTAACCCCGAAATCACCACAGCCAAAAGCGTTACCCAGTCAATTTATCCCGTTGATAAAAGTCAAAAACCCGCTTTGTTAACGCATCTGATTAACAGCAATAACTGGCAACAGGTTCTTATATTCTCGAAAACCAAGCACGGAGCTAACCGCCTAGCTGCGCACTTAGAAAAAGCCGGCATTGGCGCTGCAGCGATTCACGGCAATAAAAGTCAAGGCGCGCGCACAAAAGCCTTAGCCGACTTTAAAAGCGGCGCAGTACGCGCTTTAGTCGCAACCGATATCGCCGCACGCGGTTTAGATATTGACCAACTTCCACAAGTGGTCAATTTTGATTTACCCAATGTCCCAGAAGATTATGTACACCGTATTGGTCGTACCGGTCGCGCTGGTGCAGTCGGCAGTGCCGTCTCCTTAGTTTGCTCGGATGACTTTAAACTATTAGCCGATATTGAGCGCCTGATTCAAGAAGTACTGCCACGCGAAACACTTGCGGGCTTTGAGCCAACTCACGCTCTGCCAGAATCCCGTTTAAATCAACGCCCAGCGCGCAAACCCAGACCTAGCCACTCAGAGCACCGCGATGGCCAGCGTCCCGCCGCCCGTCGCAGTGGACGCCCCAGTAGCAACGGCAATCGCGCTCGCTCTACGGCACCAAAAGTCTAATTTAAATAGACTCCGCAAAGACCAGAGCCGCGTCCCAATCAGTGACGCCGCTCTGGTCTTTGCCACTAAATATATGACGTTTTTCACGCCAGACTGCTTAATACGTTATTAGCCATTTCGCCTTGATCTTTAGCGAGACTGCTCCGACCGCTCTCATCCACAATATATATCACGCCATCTGGCGATGATATTGACTCTGCCACCAATGCCGGTTTTTCGACAATATCGCCATCCTGGCAGGGGATAAACCCTGTGAGGCTAAGATAGATTCAGCTATTTTAGAGGGTCTTAGTAGGTTCAATGAAGCTTCTTCAAGCTCCGGCGCGTTAACGGGTCTAGGCAGACCGGTGTTGATAGGCTTTGTATTAGCTACATTTGCACCCGCAGAAGAAGAAGCAAACTAGACCGAGATATAGCATTAATAGACAAGCCGGTTACTGGATTCATCACCAAGCCCTGCTAATCATATTTATTTCGATTTACCTTCACGTCGTTTCTGCACCGCCCTCTCTCGCACGGGTCTACGCAAGTAATACATCGACAGTCCGCTCAGTACCAATGCCAGCGGGCTTAGACCTGCCAAGGTCCAAATTATCCGCCCCCCTAAACCAGCAACATCACCAAAGTGCAGTTGTCGAAAGCTATGGGTAATTTGATCACCAAGATCAGCATCCTGAATGTCGCGCGCGGTAATGAGGGCACCAGTTTGAGCGTGATAACTCAAGGAAACCGAAAACTCACTGAATAAGGGGTTTTGCTGGTCACGGCCACCGAGTACATTAATGGCATAGCCGGGTTTTGCTGGAAGAGCAATAAAACTTAATTCAAAGTCAGGAAATCGTTTACGACTCTCTGCCACCAAGGCGTCCACAGACAGACTTGAATTATACAGCCGCTGAGCCACGATATAAGGCGCCGCAGGAGGCTGACCGACACTGTATATCAGCTGATTAATATTCCAGTAAGCGCCCGTCACACCCAGCAGCAAAAGCACCGGCGAGGCCAGTACACCGACTAGTTTGTGCATATCGCCAAGATAGATTATCGCTCGCGCGTGGGGACGAAGGGTGAACAAGACTTTCCAAAACTTGCGATGCAAAATTAAGCCGGTGATTGCCTGTAAACACATCAACACAGCAACCAAGGCAGCAATAAACAAACCCAATTTGCCCAGCAACAACTGGTAATGGAATTCACGCAGTGCATTACTTAAGTAATATCGCGGCGGCTGCGGTGGTGATAATATTTTAGCCGTATAGGGATCGATAAACAGCGAAGACCAATCGCTGCCACCGCGGGCCATTACATAAACTAAATCAGATCGGTTTGACTTCGCAAACACCCGCCAGCCAGTCACTTCGTAATTGGGGTAGTGATTATTAAATGACTGTAGCAGCTTATCGAAGGGCAACCGCGTCGCGGCTGGTTCGGCAACATAAACACGCTCGGGCATTAACATTGAATCTAACTGATGCTTAAACACCAGCGCGCTGCCACTAGCGCAGATTAGCACCAGAGGCACACAGATCAGGAATGCCAATACCCGGTGAATATTAAACAGCGCTTTATTCATTCCTGATTAACACTAAGCCATCCGTATACGCGGCTTAACCGCGAATACGGCGCACTCTAAAATTACGACCCTTGAGCTGCCCTTCGCTTAATTTACGCAGAGCATCCGCCACCACATCATTACGCACCGCGACATAGGCGGTATTGTCAAAGACATGAATTTTTCCAACATCAGTACCTTCAATACCATCATCTCCGGTAAGCGCACCAACAATATCACCGGGACGTACTTTTTGCTTTTTACCACCGTCAATCTGTAAGCAGGCCATGGGCGGCTTAAAGGTGGGTTTGTCTAGGTGATTAACATTAGGTAGTGCTTCAGGTACTACCTTACTGCCGCGCATCTCTTCGATACGAGCAATTTTGGCACTTTCTCGCTCAGTATAAAGACTACAGGCAATGCCTTTTCCACCCGCCCTCCCAGTGCGGCCTATGCGGTGGATATGCACTTCGGCATCGCGGGCAATATGATAGTTAATAACCGCGTCTAGGGCATCAATATCCAAACCACGTGCGGCCACATCAGTAGCTACTAGCACCGATACACTTTTATTGGCGAAGCGCACCAAAGTTTGGTCACGCATTTTTTGGTCTAGATCACCGTGTAGTGCAGACACGCTAAAACCGGCCTCGCGTAAATCGTCACACACCTGCTGGGTTTCGTGGCGGGTATTACAGAAGATCACCGTTGAATCAGGGCGGTACCGAAGTAATAGTAGCTTAACGGCAACAATGCGCTGGGTATTATCTGCGACTTTAAAAAAGTGCTGAGCAATACTCTCATTGTCATGGGTTGACTCTACCTTGACGAGTAAGGGGCGTTGCATAATCCGCATCGCCACATCCTGAATCTCATCGGGATAGGTCGCGCTAAAAAGTAAAGTCTGACGTTCTTTGGAAATATAGCCAATAATAGTATCGAGTGAGTCTTGGAAACCCATTTCTAACATACGATCAGCTTCGTCCAAAACCAGAGTATTGACGTTGTCTAACTTAAGCGTGCCTTTGCGAACATGTTCTTCAATTCGTCCCGGCGTACCCACTACGATGTGAGCACCGTGCTCCAATGACCCAATTTGCGGACCAAAGGGCATGCCACCGCAGAGGGTAAGCACTTTAATATTGTGGATGGTGCGCGCCAGCTTGCGTAACTCCTTGGCAACTTGGTCAGCCAGCTCACGGGTCGGGCACAAGACCAATGACTGGACACAAAAGCGCTTAACGTCGAGCTTTTGCAACTGCGTCAAACCGAATACAGCGGTTTTTCCTGAGCCGGTTTTCCCCTGCGCAATCACGTCTTTACCATGCAAGGTGTGCGGCAAAGCCTTGGCTTGAATCGGGGTCATTTCGGTATAGCCCAATGAATTCAAGTTTTCTAATAGAGCGAGATTTAACGGAAGGGTAGAAAATTCTAGCTGACTCACGGTGTTTTTCCTGTAATACCGCCAGAATGAACACGCGGCGATGGCGCAATGTACGCAAAAAAAAATAGTATTTCTGAAAAGAAAAAAGGGCAAGACCCGTAGGTCCTGCCCCTTTAGCATTCAATCCACAAGGGTTTGAAGCTGGCTGGAACCCGAGGGCCCAACCCATAGCAAATTACAGTGCTACGATGTTCTCTGCTTGAGGACCTTTTTGTCCTTGAGTAACAGTGAACTGTACGCGCTGGCCTTCGACCAAAGTTTTGAAGCCTGAACCAGAGATTGCGCTAAAGTGAGCGAAAACGTCTGGGCCAGATTCTTGCTCGATGAAACCAAAGCCTTTAGATTCGTTGAACCATTTTACTGTGCCAGTAGTAGTAGACATAATTTTGTTCCTGATATATTCAAAGGTAATTTTGATCTGAAATCAGACCGATTAGGCTGGAAGTGATTCTATTACTTATGAAGTACAGGACGAAAACTACAGACAGGACTTCGAAATGGTGCACATAAATATAGGTCGAACTTTCTAGCTGGGAGTGAGTATATAGAGATTTCCGTACTTGTCTACCCTTTATCACAGGCAAATCCCTATGCAATACCCTTGTAAAAGCAGGGTTTACACAGAAATCCAGAAATGGGCATCAACACTGCAGCCGACATTCCGCCAAGGAGTCCTCATCCAAATAAGTGACGCTAGAAGTATTAAAATTGAGATCAACGAACAGATGACAGTAATAATCGCCATGTCTCCATGCCATTGAGACACTGGAGTCATTGGAATAGCAAAGCTCAAAATGACCATCAAATGCAGGATAATTACTTCTAAAACGCATCAGCGCAAGCAATCGCTGAACCACCGGCTGTTCAACCGCAACCGCCACTTCGTCTATTGTATAAAAATGGCGGTTAATATCGCGTAGCTCTCCAGTGGTCTCCATCAACTCATTGTCATTGCAACCCGCCAACAGGCCAACGTAGTAAACCTGCGGAATACCTGGCGAGAAAAACTGAATCGCACGCGCCGCCAAGTAGGCATCGTCGTTGCGCATCAGTGCGTCATAATAAGTGCAGGTTAACTGGTAGATAGCACCAACGCTGTGAATATTAGCCGCCGAGCGCCGCAGTATAGGGTCGGCACTGCGGCTGGAAATATTATCGATCAGGGCGCGGATCTTTTCTTCCGGCAGCACCCCTTCTACGTCCGGAATACAAATACCGTCGTGGGTATCAAGCACCGTGACCATATTACGCGGACACATTCGCAGCCAGTTTTTTAAATAAACACTATTGGCATCAAGCAGCGAAAACAGCAGCAGCGGCGGCAAGGCAAAGCCATAGGAATGCATATTGCGGCGGCTGATGGCGTACTGATAACTGCTGTGATCATGCACCTCTGGCAAGACCTCAGCACCATGCAACTGGGCAACACTATTAATCCAGTCGAGGCTGCGGTAGACATCCGGCTCGACCAAAAAGCAACTTGTGCCAATACGCTTGGTAGTATATCCAAAGGCATCCAAGCGGAATAACTTCACCCCGCGCCGGGCGAGAAAACCAATATAATTTTCCATCAGCTGAAAGGTCTGTTCAGACTCATAATTTAAATCAATCTGATGCTCGGTAAAGGTACACCATACTCGGCCCGTGCTTCCGTCGGCAAAATCCACCCGCCTAAACGGCTCCTTCTCTTTACGGATATGGATTTTGGCTAGATCGTCAGCACTGATTTCACCGAACTTATCGACATGCACAAAGAGATCGGCATATTCAGAATCGTAACCCTTGGCAACGAAGTCCTTAAACTCCTCAGACTCATCAGAAATATGATTGACGGTGACATCACAGCAGAGATCATATTTTAC
>JBKEFB010000054.1:0-17976 GCA_046712405.1 Zhongshania sp.
TCTCAGCTAAAGCCGACGCCGTAAAAAAACTAGCTCCTAGAGCATTGTGGTGGTTCCGCTGGGGTGCAATGTTCACCTTTTTAACCGGCTTTGGTCTACTACACTTCACTATGTCGCGCGGTGGCCTCAACAGCTATATTATTATCGGCGGCCTCATGGGCACCCTGATGTTTTTAAACGTATGGCTGATTATTTGGCCAAACCAAAAAATCGTCTGCGGCATTGTGCCTGGTGATGCGGCAAAAGCGGCCCCGAAAGCCGGCCTAGCTTCGCGTACCAACACTTTATTCTCGGCCCCGATGCTAATCGGTATGCTCGGATCCTTTCACGGCACCGGTGCGGCAGGCGCAGCAGCATTAAGTAAAGCGGGACCTTCTATCAGCTTGGGCCTGTGGATTTGCATCGGCTTGATAGCGCTACTTCAAATCAATGCAATGTTCGGCAAAACCGGTCCAATGACGACCGTTAAAGGCGTTATCCATTGTAGTATCGCACTGACTGTAGTCATGCTTGCGCTGATTCAATTAGTTTAATCACTATTAGCTCATAAAAAAGGGAGCCTTTTGGCTCCCTTTTTTATTGTACATTTCACTCAGACTGCCTTACTTAATCTTATTTAAAACTGCCTCGTTCGCAATAACACCAAGGTACAAGCTTCCTCCACTGCAATGCCTGCGTTCTCAAGCTTTGCTGCCATCTCATCGGACTCAGTACCCGGATTAAAAATCACGCGTCGCGGTGCTAAAGCAATGAGCTGATCGATGTTATTTTTCAATAACTCCACTCGAATATACAGAGTCACCGTATCAAGCTTTCCGCACACGGCGGCAATGCTGGCAATACATTTCACCCCAGCGACTTCTGCGTGATAGGGATTCACTGGCAAAACTCTGTAGCCATATTCACGCAGCAATTGCACCGCTTTATAGGAGTATCGCCCGGGTTTTGGACTTGCACCTAGCACCAGCACTGTTCCAGCCATTAGTCAGCGCCTCAAATTAACGCCGCACAAACAAAAACCGGGCGACAAGCGCCCGGTAACCCTAAACTATCAGCTGGAAATTAGTTAGTAGCCTTTCCCATCCAGCGACGCAAAGTAGCAGCCAATTCTTGCGCATTATAGGCTTCTGCATCATCGGGCATGGGATCTTTACCCATTTTAATTTCTAACGATGACTGATAATTGGTACGCGTAGTTGAAGAAGAAATACCACCACTAAAACGCGAGGGAGATTGCGAAACTACCGTTTGGCAGCTAAGTAATCCACAGCGCTGATATACCGCCGTGCCACCAAAGTCGTTAATACCAGAAATACTATTGCTGCCGCGGCTCTTGCTCTCAGTGTCCCGATTCACCAGATGAAACCAATTGTAGCCATTTTGCAAAGTAAGCTCTGCTGAACGCAACATGGCATAGTCATTTACCGTTTCTTTATCGGTGCTACTATTGCCAGTGAATGTAACGCGATAGCGATCACTACCTAACTCAGTTTCTGTATAACCGTACGCACCGCGCTCATCAGCAGGCTGATAAGTAGTTCCTGTGCTACTGCAGCCCACAACAAGACCTGACAACAAAATGGCAAAAGCCAACTGTAAACGCATAAAATTCTCCTTAAATGCTATGATTATTCGCGGCTGCAACTATTTGCAATTACCGCCTACCTCGTACTGTACCAGTATAGTACACCCTTAGAGCTGAACCGAAACTTAACAAATCAGGGTGCCACTGATCGATCATTGACGATCGCCCCAGTTCTTTTACATTTCTAGCTACATAAATGAGTCTGGCCAGGCAATCATCACCAAACCAATTAGAGATTTCAGCCCGCACAAAAGACGTAGATCATCCCTTGGTATTAAGCGGGGAGTAGGCCATAAAAAATTCAGGTCTCCACCGTGTGAGCGATTAAAACAGCCACCAAGGCGACCAAAACCCGATATTACGGATTACCCAAGCGGGTTAATGATTTAGCCGGAGAGAACAAGATTTCGTAGTGAATCAACACGGCTGACCGAAATCACCCGCCTATTAATCAAACAAATGATAATAAATACCTCGACTCAATATGCGCGTCACTCAGATGACAGCGTCATCTTTGCCTCGGCAACGCCACCTGCCGCTAATTGCAACTCATCTCCGAAAGCCATACCGCGCTCAACACATATATAGTCGCGATAATATTGCCCTACATCGTCCATTTCCGCAGCCAACACCGCGCCGGGATTCCAGATCACCACGGTATCGCAACCCCGGCCGTCTATCTCAATTTTACGATGACTATCAATAAGCGTCTGACTAGCGCCTACGGCCTCGTAAACCCGATCTATCTCCCGATCAAACACCAGATTATCGCTTTGCACAAACCGAGACAAACCTTGGCAGTTATCTAGATACTCGCATCCGTCGACGCCCTCTAGGCTTATTACTGCGGCGTCGCTAACCGAAAAATAGCTATGAAAAGCGAAACTCAAAGGCATTAGCTCTTGCCCCTCGTTGCTAAGGCGTAAACTTAGACGCAACTCCGTTCCGAGCTCAATAGTCAGCTCTGCGAGAAAAGAGTAAGGAAATAGCGCTAAATCAACACTATTAGGACGAAACACCAAACGTAAACTAATCGTATCGTCCTCCGCTTGCTGCACGTCGTCTAAGCCCCAAAGCTGAGTGCGGACGAGACCGTGCTTTGGCAAATCAGCTTGGCGACGATTCACCCCAAACCACGGCAAGCACACCGGAATACCGCCTCGAATGGCATCCCCAGCATGAAACCTAGATAGCGGACTCAACCACAATAGCTCTTGCTTGCCTGCAGAACAAAACGCCAAAATCTGAGCGCCCCGCAAGGAAATAACGGCCCGGCATTTTGCGCTAACGCACTCCAACACCGGCATGTCTGCGGAATCGGAGCTCAGGGCCGAAAAGCCATCTGCCGCCGTAAAAATATCGCTAGCGGGTCGCAAGTGGATTTGGGCATTACGTAGTTCAAGCATATCTATGCTCGCAGCGATATCTGCAGTCACCAAAGGTTTCTCCACTTTAATTCATGTTGCTTGGCACGGATTTATTCGCGCTTTTGGCGCAGCACCAACATGTCGCTAGCACCTTTCTGAAACTGGTAGGCAACGGGCTTTACCTCGGCAGTATAATCTCGCTCATTAAAGTAGCGAAGCACCCCTGGAATATGCGGCGAAATTCGGCCATCTAAACTTAATAAAGGATATACCCGCACTTCTGTAGCAATCCGACACATTTCAGCTAAGGCATCAATGTGCTCGGCGGCGTCAATTTGCTCACTGTATAAAAACAAGAGATGAGAACACAGGGCAAGATCAAATTCGGCATCAAAAAACGGCAATTCCGGCAAGCAGGAAGCAACATAACGGCCATCATCAAAACCTTTATCGAAGTCATCCAGAAACCGATTCATTGCCGACATCCGAACCGACCCCACGTGACCGGGATCTTTGAAGGTGCTCCAATAATACTGCTGGGTATTGCGGGAAAGCTCAGAAAGAATACCAGGGTAGACCCGCTGAATACGACTGCGAATGTCCTCAGTAGAAAACTGATAGATTGGATCAACCGACATAATGCGGCCACCATGCTGGGTCAGTTCTGCGTTAAAGCTAGCTGTGCCGTCGCCACAGCCCAGTATATGGCCTTCTAAGTCTCGATCTGACAGGGAAAACATACGGCAGTATTCACCATAAGATCGCCCCCATGGAACAATGGATGACAGTTTCAAAACTTCCTCTCAATAGTACATGCAAGCTCGTATTGGCTGCTATTTAATAAAGGCCAGTACAATAACCATCACCGCCAAGCAAGTATAGTGATCGTCGCAGGGGCAGCACAAAAAATTTGCACAATCCCTCCTTAATCAGCCGGCATTGGCGCAACAAGCGCTTCCCACATCGAACGACCTGACCAAGTTTCGCCCCACGGCTAACAGCCCGGACTCAATTGGCCATGATGCTAGGCATGGAGTTCAAGCTGGGGACCCGCCCCCAGTACCTATGGAATTGTCAGAAGCAAAAAATTTGGTAAAGAACGTTGCCCAGAAGTGGCTGCAGAGCAAGGTCTAACAAATTGCTGAAGCGGACATTTGACCCGCCACCTATTTTTCCGGATATACGAGGAGCGACGAATGGCCAGTTATCCCGACGCGCTCGACCATATGCTAGCTGCATGGAATGAAGCGGACGCTGCCAAAATTAGAAACCACCTAGTTAAAGCACTAAATTCGAATATTCGGACTTTAGGTCAAAGACTCTCTGCGCAGTTTACTTGCGAACGAGGGAGGTGAATTCTCAGCATAATTTCACCACTACCATTAGGATGTTCATCAAGCAGACACAACAGTTAGTATGCCAAACACGCCGAGCGTTTGACCGTTCCGCTTTCACCAAAGCGGCCTATGCACTTACGAGGCATGATCTGATACCTTCTTTGATTGATCTTGAATGCGTTAGACCGATTTTCAGTCAAAAAAAACATCTCTGCGGCATATACAGAGATGTTTATTCTGGACGGGTAGCAGAAGGCTTAAAATATATTCCCCACTTTTACTTAAACCGCGGATTCAAATCCGCGAACCCTTAAACCAGTAGAGCGCTTTTTTAGATTTTGAACCACCCCTCCACTTTACGGGGGAGTAAGAGGCCCTGCACCACCACCGCTCAAATCAGGCTCGCCAAGTTCATCGGCAACATTGGCCACAAAGTCGGGTTGGCCATCTGCCTTAACAGCAAATAGTGGCAGACGAACACTGGCAGTCACATTCACTGCCGGTATCGTTATGTCACGCGAGAACGCCTCTAGATACTGAGTATGATAGCCACTGAGCCACAAACCCAGCTCATCACCATCAATTAGGCGCTCTGCTATTCCCACTATATCGATGTCGGCATGCGCACCCAAACCTCGCACCGGTGCTATCTGATCGTCCAGCAAACGCCACTCATCGCCAGCGCTGCGGATCGCTAAACCGGCAAACAAGATACTGTCACACCCCGTTCGCAAAGTAGGAATACCGCCCAGCGCACACACCGCGTCGTTAACTTGCTGAGGTGTTGTCACCGTAATGTCCAACTGCGGAATGCCCGCAACAATGACGCCATTGGTATCGATCACACTCAGCAGAGGCACAATATTGACATCCTGCTTCTGCTCCAGTCCTGACGGTAAGTGAGCGATTTGAGCGGCAACTCCATTTAAAACATTGGCTACCGACACATTATTGAATTCAGTAAACGTCACCGCCGTAGCGTCATTAACAGAACGCCGAGCCTTAAATTGTGATACTGGAATCATCACCGCATCATCATCGGCGAGTGATGTACAAATGGCGTTTTCACTACTGAAATAACTAGCAGCCGGCAAACCTCTGAGCTTTCCATCTAACCAGGCAATCGTTGCATCGCGCTGATTTATATCACCACAGGCAAACTCACCGCCTGGCGCTTGAAAATAAAGCGGGTCAGGAGAATCAGGAATAAAGGCGCTAATAATATGTCCGCTTTCATGCGTCAGCATACGAACTTCGTGGCCCGTTGCCACTGCCCGCTCACTCAAACACTGGAAATTCCACCAAGCCTCATTAAAATTAAACAGCGTGTCGCGGATACCGTGGGTAAGTAAAACATCCGCACCTGACTGGCCAGTGTAAGTATTGCTACCCGGCGCTTCGTTAAACTCACTGGTGATATTATTATTCAGTGCACTTGCTGCGACACTGTATGGCATGGTCGCCTGATTATTCAGGTCACACCAGTAGCGTGGACTGTGGTAAGTGAACCAATCTAGCGCGTCACGGGGAAACTCGTTAGCCGCCACGCCGCGCGCCAAGATTTCTAGTACAAAGGGATCAAGACCTCGTACCAACGGCGACTCCCCATTCTCCAAGCCTGGCTGATAACTCCCTGCTGCCCCGCCGGCCACCAACAATGTTGACCACGCAGACTTAATAACATCACCCTGATTTAGGCTATACGGGAGGTTGTGCCAAGTAATATCGGGAACCATCGCATCTAGACGCTGCTTTTGATCAACGCCGTGAATCAACATTTGATAGCCCCCACCGTAGCTTGAACCCACCGAACCGGTCAGTAAGTTGACACCACCAGCAACACTCACTGGCATTTCTGGGCGCGCAGCTAAGTCGCCGGTGCTTTCGTGACGCCATGCTAAGTAATCGAGATTGGCCTCGGCCCAGTCCAAGACCTGGAGTAAATCTAGACCTTCAATTTCCGGGTCCATGACCCTAACAGTGCCGCTGCTGTCGCCAAAACCGCGCGAATCTATCCTAATTACCGGATAACCCTCAGTGACCAACCTATCAAGCGCGTTACCAGTATATTCACTGGCGGTGTCACTGACCCGCGCGCCACCGAAACCATGACTGTGCAGCACCAGGGGGTGCGCACCTAAATCGCGCTGACCACAATTTATTTTAGCCGGCTCAAACACTTCAAAATTGATATTCTCGCCGCTAGCCGAGATTAAGTTTACTTGATAATGGCGATTTGCCGTTACGCTGGCAACACTGTCGCCGCATGAGGCATTGGTTTGGTTCACTGCACAGCCGTTGTCGCCTAGACTCTCGCCCGCCGAAGTGTCTGCGCATAAGTCAGACTCATTACCAACATTGTCACCATCGCTATCGCGGTTATCTTCTGGATCGCAGGCGTCACCAAGGTCATCGAAGTCGGCGTTTTCCTGCCCCGGGTTGCTATCTTGAGGACAATTGTCCACATTATTCGCTATGCCATCAGCATCAGTATCTTGACTCGGACTTTCGCCACCGCCGCCATCAACCGGGGAACCGACAGACTCAGCGCTTGAGGGAGCATTTTTTATAGCAAGCCGATAAAGCTGTAACAGCTATTAAGACGCATAAATAACGACTAACGGACATGAGGGGCACCTGAAAACTTATCATTTATGGTTTGGATGATATTTCGCTGCGTTTAGTCAAGACTCAGCTAATGCACGTTTTAGCAATCGTATGGCAATATCATACAATTTAAGCCTGAGCACACCAGTTCAAAAGTAGGCTCCTCGTCAGTTGGCGAATCCGAGGAAACTAAAAATTAAGGCATAAAAAAACCCCGCCGAAGCGGGGCTTTAAGACGAACAAGGCTAAATTACATCATGCCGCCCATACCACCCATACCACCCATACCGCCGCCCATATCAGGCATGCCGCCGCCTTCATCAGACTTAGGCGCATCAGCAATCATGCACTCAGTTGTGATGATTAGACCAGCAACCGAACCCGCTGCTTGCAGCGCAGTACGCGTTACCTTGGCAGGGTCAAGAATACCCATTTCCATCATATCGCCGTATTCACCCGTCGCAGCGTTGTAACCGAAGTTACCCGTTCCTTTGCGAACCTTATCCAGAACAACAGATGCTTCATCACCTGCGTTGGCAACGATTTGACGCATTGGCGCTTCCAGTGCACGCAAGGCCGCATTGATACCTGCGGTTTGATCCAAGTTGTCGCCTTCAATAAGACCAATATTAGAAACAGCACGAACCAAAGCAACACCACCACCTGGAACTACGCCTTCTTCAACTGCAGCACGAGTTGCGTGCAGAGCATCTTCAACGCGGGCTTTTTTCTCTTTCATTTCCATTTCAGTGGCTGCACCAACTTTAATAACCGCAACACCACCAGCTAATTTAGCTACGCGCTCTTGGAGTTTCTCACGATCGTAGTCAGAACTGGTGTTTTCGATCTGAGTGCGGATCTCGCCAACACGCGCCTGAATAGCAGCGGCTTCGCCAGCGCCATCAACAATAACGGTGTTTTCTTTATCCATGGTCACGCGCTTAGCGGTACCAAGGTGCTCAAGAGTCACTTGCTCAAGATCTAGACCCACTTCTTCAGAAATAACGGTACCGCCAGTCAGTATTGCAAGGTCTTGCAACATTGCTTTGCGACGATCACCAAAGCCGGGTGCTTTACAGGCAGCAACTTTAACAATGCCGCGCATGGTATTAACAACCAAAGTGGCCAGTGCTTCGCCTTCAACGTCTTCTGCAACAATAATCAGCGGACGGCTAGACTTAGCGACCTGCTCAAGCAATGGCAGCAATTCACGGATATTAGAGATTTTCTTGTCAGCCAACAGAATGAATGGAGTGTCGTGTTCAACACTCATATTTTCTGTATTGTTAACGAAGTAGGGCGACAAGTAACCGCGGTCGAACTGCATACCTTCAACAACTTCTAGCTCGTTTTCTAGACCTTGACCTTCTTCGACAGTAATAACGCCTTCTTTACCAACTTTTTCCATTGCTTCAGCAATAATATCACCGATGTTAGCGTCGCTATTGGCAGAGATAGTACCTACCTGCGCAATCGCTTTAGTATCAGAACATGGACTAGCCAGTTTTTTGACTTCAGCAACAGCAGCTGCAATTGCCTTGTCGATGCCGCGCTTGATATCCATTGGATTCATGCCAGCAGCAACAGATTTCAAACCTTCGTTCACAATTGCCTGAGCTAAAACAGTTGCAGTAGTGGTGCCATCACCGGCATCGTCAGAAGCGCGTGAAGCGACTTCTTTCACCATTTGCGCGCCCATATTTTCAAGACGGTCTTCAAGCTCAATCTCTTTCGCTACAGATACACCATCTTTAGTGATAGTTGGCGCACCGTATGATTTTTCAAGAACAACGTTACGGCCTTTAGGACCTAAAGTGACCTTAACGGCGTTTGCCAAAATATTGACACCAGCCACCATGCGCTGGCGTGCCTCATTACCGAATACTACGTCTTTTGCTGCCATGATCGTATAACCCTTTTATTAACTAGTTCGTTGATTCAAAAGAAACTTTGTTCGGAAATTAAGCTTCTACCACACCGAAGATTTCTGATTCACTCAGCACGATCAGCTCTTCGCCGTCGATTTTTACTGCGCTACCAGAGTACTGACCAAAAATAACCAGCTCGCCCACTTTTACGCCAACCGGACGTAATTCACCGCTCTCTAGCAACTTACCTTCGCCGATCGCCAGTACTTCGCCTTGATTTGGCTTTTCTTTTGCTGAACCAGGCAAAACGATACCGCCCGCACTAGTTTTTTCTTCTTCCTTACGACGGATAACAACACGATCGTATAACGGACGAATTTTCATTTTTATCAATCTCCATTAAATCAATGATTTAGAATTTATTTTAACCGGTTAAACCGGCATCAGCCCAAATCCCTAAGAATCTTGCAATCTGCAGTGCTTTGACCTGAACCCCCTTTCATACGGACTGGAACATGCTTATGTTCCAACAGGGAAAACCAAGTGTAGTCACTAAGTCACCGTGGGCTGTCCTTTAGATGGGGCTAACAGAAAACATTTCAAGAGCGGTCGCAAAAAATTATTCTTCTTTTTTGTAGTCACCTTCGATAATGACCGAGTCAACGGACCGATCTTCAGAGGGCGTATCTTGAGCGGGAACATTGGGTCTCGTCCCAAACTCTTGATCCGCGGTGCCAAAACGACTGGGACCGCCACTAAACTGATTCGCCTGCACCTGCATTACCCCGCGTTTAATCAACGCCGCAACAAGCATTTTGCGCAAGGGGGCAATCAGGCAAACGAAACCGATGACATCGGTGACAAAGCCGGGAGTGAGAAGCAGCGCGCCACCCACCGCCAACATCAGACCCTCTAAAATCTCTGTGGCAGGTACCTGACCGGAACTCATACGCTGTTGGGCGCGCGTTAAAGTATCCAAGCCCTGCTGTTTAAGAAGCGCTGCACCGATTACCGCTGTAGTCACTACCATAGCGATTGTAGGTAGCGGGCCAATAACTGCGCCAATCTTAAGCAACAGCCACATTTCAATAATCGGCAGGCCAACAAATATTAGGAATAAAAATCGCATCAAAGACTCACTCAACTCATCAGTTATCTAGATATTGGGGTCTCAGCGGCAATTTCAAGCTACAGCAACCAGCGCAGACACCCCTTGTATACTAGGGCATAAAACCCTCATTACAATATCTTACTTTGGTTTACAATTGCGCCTGTCACAGGCTAGCAGCAGAGGGACAATAAGCATAATGCGGTTAGGGACACACTTCGCTCTGCTATGGTTTTATGTCAGCTTGTTGTGCGTCGATTAAAGTCACGCACAAACCAGCGATAACCTCACTGACAGCAGCTGAAGGCACAATCGCTCGCCAATGCCAGCGCGGTTGGAGAGTTGCGCAGCTTTTGTGATGCGTCGCAGACAGCTTGGTCAGCGGCCTTCCAAGAGCCCGAATTCGTGTTCGCGCTCACCTTTACCAATGCGGTAATGGTTGGGCATGGGCAACGGGGTAAATCAGTTTATTTTTAATCATCAATCCAAGGGTTGCAGCAAGCCTTTATCCCGCAGCTGGAATCGCATTATATTAAATATGGTATTTTGAGCGAGATCGCTTTGCGATGCCTTCCAAACCTTGGTATCGACTAGCAGAGTCATCAGCAGATGATGGCAGCCCAAACATCGAGAAATACCTGAGCCATTTTGAGTAGATGGGTATTTACCAGTGGCACAAGCGAACACTTAGCGTCATGCTACATAATAATTTACGCCGCGAGAGCAAAGGCGCTAGTAGACTAGGCTGGAGCTTTCCTATTAATTCGCGAGTAAAGGCCTACGTAAAGTACTTTAGTGGCTACGGAGAGAGCCTGATTGAATACACCAACGCCATAAAAATTTTGGCTTTGGTGTGGTCATTAGCGACTGGCTATAAGTAATAGTCCAATTAACGGTAATATATACATGATCACAGCTCAAGAAGCGCTCGCGAGACTAAAGGGTGGCAATGCCCGATTTGTCAAAAATGTAAACAGCGATTACGCAACTATTATCCATAATAAACGTCCAGAGCTTATCGAAAATCAAGCGCCCTTTGCCATCGTGCTAGGCTGCTCTGACGCTAGAGTTCCCGCCGAGCTAGTTTTTAACCAAGGCCTTGGTGATTTGTTTGTGATCCGCGTTGCCGGCAATGTTGTCGCGCCATCGGGAATCGGCAGCGTTGAATTTGCCGCCTTAAGTTTTAACACCCCCTTGGTGGTGGTTTTAGGTCATTCAAATTGCGGCGCTATTACTGCCACCGTCGACGTCCTCACCGGCAATAGTAAAATCCCATCACAGAATCTGCATTCGATCGTTAAACGTATTCGTCCAGCTGTCGAAACGCTGCTTGCCACGGAATTACGTCACGACCACAAAGCACTAATTGAGCAATGTGTGCGTGCTAATGTAAGAACTTCGGTCGAGCATCTAAGCAGCGGCTCCCCCACCCTCGAAAAGTTGATTAGTGAGGGCAAGCTAATGGTTGTTGGGGCAGAATATTCCCTAGAAACCGGCGAAGTTGATTTCTTTTATGAGGATTACTGGGAGCGCACCCGCAACCTAGAAGCCCAGTGAGTCACTTAACGGATAATAATGGATCAAGAAAGCATTCAGCAAATCTACGCGGCTATCCACGGCGTGCCAACGGGTCGTTTGTGTAGTTACGGCAAAGTTGCTGAACTCGCAGGCCTACCGGGTCACGCTCGCTACGTCGGCCGGCTCCTAAGTAAACTCCCTAAAAATAGCCGCCTACCTTGGTTCAGAATTGTAAACAGCAAGGGCAAAATCAGCCTGCCGCCTAATAGCGAGAGCTATGAGCGCCAATTAGGGCATTTAATTGCAGAGTCCAGCGCCGACGAATCAGGTCAATTATTTTGGCGGCAATGTCGCTGGCCTGATTAAACTCAGAGCATATTGACCTGCGCCGACTAGCACACCAGCAAACACGCCCACAAAATGCGCCTCGACAGCCACCCGAACGCCAATGCGCTCGGACACCGCGGCAACTGAATCAGGCACAAAATAATCTAGCGATAATTTAGCAATAATTAGCACAAACAACGACGCGCCCGCATAGGGGCGTCTACGCCACATAGCCAAGGCACCCGCAATCAAAAGTCCATAAAGCGCCGCCGACACCCCTAAATAATACTCGTATGACGGCAATAAAAAATGAATTAACACACCTGTCATAAATGCACAGCTTAGTAAACTGAGAGTGAAATCACGTTCGGTATACACGATCGCCAATAAGAATCTGCACAATAGCAGCGCCGCCATATTAGAGAATAAATGTGAGCTGTTGTTATGAACAAATTGGCCGCTGAAAAGCCTCCACCACTGACCGCCCGCCACCTGATCACGCAGATAGGATAAGTCGTAAAGCGTATGACAGTAATACAGGATTAACAAACACAAGAGAACGAGTGCCGTTGGCCAATGGTGATAATAAAGGCGCCCAAGAAAGGACGTAGATTTTACCATTTACTATCACCTACTCTGATCACGGCACCATCGTTTATAGCATCAAGATTTAGTTTTTTAATAAATATTGCTGCCGCGCTACATACTGACACCATTAAAATGCGAAGAGTACACCCCACTAGCCTAACTTACCAAGCCGTTTTGTTAGATACCATACCAGAGCAATGACGGGCAGACCCATCGCACTAGCCAACAAGAAGAAGGAAGGGTAACCCACAGATTCGACTACCGTTCCAGAGTATCCGCCCAACAACTTTGGGAACAAGGTCATAATCGAGCTAAAAATAGCATACTGGGTAGCGGTAAATGAAATATTCGTTAGGCTGGATAGCCAGGCAATAAAGGCGGCAACTGCGATACCACCACTCAAATTATCGGCGGCAATCACTAGCGTTAGGGCGACAATATCTACCCCTAACCCCGCTAGCCACATAAACATCAAATTGGTCAGGGAGACCAATATGGCCCCCAGCATCAGCACCCGCATTACGCCAAATTTAAGGGTAAGAAAACCGCCAAGAAAACTGCCGACAATCGTCATCAGTACACCAAAGATTTTGGTCACACTGGCAATTTGATCTTTGCTATAACCCATATCCTGATAAAAAACATTAGCGATAACCCCCAGGATAATATCGGACACTCGATAAAAGCCGATGAGCAATAATATCCACATAGCCAGACTGCCATAACGCCTGATAAAGTCATTGATCGGTTGGGTGTAACTCTCAGATACCAGAGTGGCGTTCACAAAGCCAAGTCCCGTCAATACGCGAAACACCAATAGCCCCGCACCAGCCGCCAAAATCAGACGCAAAGCGCCATAGGTAAAACTCAGCAGATACTGCATTGCACCGTCAAACCAATGCGGCGATGACGGCACCAAGAACAGCACCGCCACAAAAGCTGATATCGAAAAGGTAAAACCAAAGAAAAACCGCAAGTAGTCCCCGGTGGGGTAGGTATAGGGACTAAGGCCAAGCTCCGGCTCGGCAATCACTAAGGTAGTAAGCAAGCCCACCCCCATCACTGCGGCCATACATAAATAGGTATTGCGCCAGGCATCGTAGTGATAAACATCGGTGGTACTGCCAAAAAATTGCGCCAAATACAGCGCGCCCGCGCCTGCGGCAATCATACCAATCCGATAACCGGCAATGTATGTAGAAGAAAGCAAGGCCTGCATTCGAGCGTCGGCTGATTCAATCCGAAAAGCGTCGATAACCACATCCTGCGTAGCCGCAGAAAAGCCCAGTAATACTGCGGCGACAGCCATCATCTGTAATTGCTGCTGGGGGTCGGTTAGGGCCATCATGCAAATAGCAGCAATCACTCCCAGCTGCGCCAGTAACAGCCAGCTACGCCGCCGGCCCATCGCTGCGCTAAGAAAAGGCAGTGGTAATTTATCAACCAAAGGTGCCCAGACAAACTTGAAGGAAAATCCCAAGGCCGCCCAACTAAAATAGGTAACCTCAGCTTTGCTGACACCAGCCTCTCTTAGCCAAAGCGATAAACTAGAGAAAATTAGTAATAATGGCACGCCCGCAGAAAAACCGAGAAAAATCATAATCCAGACAGATTTTTGCCGCCACCAGATCAAATCGTCGCGTTCTACATCACTACTCATATTCACAACCTTGCCATTACCACTATGCTCGCCGTAAGGCGCATTGAGCTATCCCGTTAAAGATTATCAATCTCTAAAATTTGTAAACTGCAGGGGCTGATCAAGCTCTTCGGCTCGCAGCAAAGCCATTACCTGCTGCAGATCATCGCGTTTTTTGCCAGTTACCCGTACTTGCTCATCCTGAATCTGGCTTTGTACTTTGATTTTATTTTCTTTAATCAACTTAATAATTTTGCGAGCGACATCCGAGGTCAGGCCACTTTGCATAGTCACCAATTGCTTGACTTGCTTACCGGCACCCTTCACATCCGCTAGTTCCATAGCTAGGGGGTCGATCTTGACCTTTATTAAAGCCGCTCGCAGCAGGTCTTCCATCTGCTGTAACTGAAACTCTGCCTCGGCAAACATTGTTACTGTCAGCGCGTCGCGCTCAAACCGCGCATCCACACCCTTAAAATCAAAACGAGTTTCAATAACTCGGCCGGCCTGATCAATCGCATTACTAAAAACATGTAGATCTACTTCTGAGACAATATCAAACGCTGGCATAGCCTAATTTCCTTTGTTATGTTGCGGGGCGCAGTTTAGCATTCCCTGCTGAACGACAAAATGTATCCAGGAAAAAACTACGGCGTCACTAAGGCAACCCCATGTTAAAAGCCATTTTACAGCCCGCATTAGCAAACTCTCTGTATATTCTCGGCGCTGGCGCAATCGGCAGCCTGTGGGCAACATACGGCTATCAAGCAGGGGCAAACATTCGTCTTATTCTGCGTAATCAAGCCACTGTAGACAACTACCAACAACATGGCGGCACTCACTTAATCAGCGCCAAGCAAACCCTAATCAGCCCGCTAGCAGCGGATTGTCCGAAAAGTGTATCAGCCCCTATTCACAAATTGCTGATCACTACAAAGACCCAGCACACCCTGAGCGCTTTAAGCACTATAAAACTCCACATTGACGAACACGCGATATTGCTTCTGCTTCAAAACGGTCTCGGTATTGCAGAGCAAATTCAGCGGGAGTTTCCGCACGCCACAGTATTGCTCGGGTCCACCACCGAAGGCTGCTATCGGCAATCCGATTTTGAATACGTTCATGCGGGACATGGTCATACCTTTATTGGCGCCTCCGCCAATGGCGGCAAACGCGAACAAGTGGCCCTAGCGCAACTAGCCGAGTTACTGTCGTTCCCCCCGCTAAATGTGGATATCAGCGATAATATAGACGCAGTTTTATGGCGCAAATTGGCGGTAAACTGTGTCATTAACCCCCTCACTGCGATTCATGGCTGCCGCAATGGTGAGCTGTTAACAAGGCCCGAAAACCTCGCCCAAATACCCGAAATTATCGATGAAATATTGCAGGTCAGTACCGCGCTTGGTTGTTCGCATTGGTTAGACGATCTTCGCGAACATGTGGCCAATATTGCCGCCGCCACCGCCAACAATCGCTCTTCCATGCTGCAAGATATAAGCGCCGGCCGCGACACCGAAATCGACGCCATCAATGGCTATATCTGCAAACTAGCCGACCAACACAACATCAAAGTGCCGGCCAACAAGCAGTTGCTCGCAGAAATTAAACGCATCTCCAAGGCTAGTCAAGCCTGAATAAATATAACTAGAGCCCAGCTTTTCAATTTGACAAAACTCTAGCGTCATCTTAAAGTGCGCCCCAAGTAGCAGGTGCTCTGCGCTCCTTGAATGAGGAGCAAAGAGTTAAACGGGAAGTCAGGTGCGCGAATACTCTCACGAGTCGCCGCAATGCCGACGCTGCCCCCGCAACGGTAAGCAATCTCGGGATAACAGAGAGGGCGAGCCCGGAACCGGCCTCTACTGTGATTCACCCGATGAAGCGGAGGGCTCCATCAGCGGTCGTATACTTGTATATAACCCCTACCCCTCCCTCATTGCTTTCTTTTCTAGCTCTGAGGCATACCATGAAAAAAATTACCCTTACTGCTGTTGGCAGTATTTTTACATTCGCAACGTCCGCGCTTTTTGCGGCTGATGATTACCAAATAGAAACCACCGTGGTCACGGCAACACGCACCGAGCAATCGGTGGCAGATACCCTGGCGCCAGTGACCGTGTTTGACCGCGCTGATATTGAACGTATTCAGCCCGCCGATTTGCAGGAGTTACTCTCCCGCGCGGTGGGGGTTAACTTTGGCCGCAACGGCGGACGCGGCGCCACCACCAGTCTGTTTCTTCGCGGTAGTGAAAGTGACCATAGCTTGGTAATGATTGACGGCGTGCGTATCGGCTCTACCACTCTCGGCAGTGCGGCACTGACCAATCTGCCACCAGAGCTGATTGAACGGGTGGAAATTGTTCGCGGCTCGCGCTCCAGTCTTTATGGCTCGGAAGCAATCGGCGGTGTTATCAATATTATTACCCGTAAATACCATGATACTCAGGGCCTACAACCCATGCTGAAAGTAGGTGCTGGCACCCAGGGCACACGCAAAATAGTGGCCGCATTAAGTGGTGGCAATGAGCGAACCAAAGCTAATATCAGCGTGTTACGTGAAGAGACCGACGGTATTGATCACACCTCAAGCAAAGCCGGTGTAAGCGGCGATAAAGATGGTTTTGAGCAAACGGCCATCAATGTCAGCGTCAGTCACAAAATTAATGACCGCGCTGATATATTCGCGTTTTATCAAACTAGCCAAACCGAAGCTGACTACGACACTAGCTGCTACGATAGCGCCTTCACTGCATTTGAATGCTCGCCATATACTGAAGGTGAAGTCAGTGTTGCAAATATTCGCGGCCAATTTCGGCCACTCAGCGGCTGGCTACTCACTCTATCTGCCGGTGAATCAGTGGATAATTCAACCATCGATTACCGCTATGTTGACCCTGCTGCATCAGGAATAAGTGGCAATACCTTCGATACCAAACGGCGCATCTACAACCTGCAAAACGATGTAAACCTAGATAAACACCATGTGCTTACGGTGGGCGCCGAGCGCTCTGTAGCTTACGTCGAAAGCAATCTCAGCTACAACGAAACAAGTCGTGGCAACAAAGCCGCCTATATTCAATGGCAGGGCGACTACGGCGTCGTTGATGCACTTGCTGGTTTTCGCAAAGACGATAATGAACAGTTTGGCAAAAACGAATCTAAAAACTTATCAATAGGTTTGGACATCAGCGCTGAAATTAAACTTATCGGCTCTTACGGCGAAGGCTATATCGCGCCGTCGTTTAACGATCTCTACTATCCTAATTACGGCGTAGCGACCTTGGACCCGGAAACTTCTGAAAATTTAGCGTTTGAACTACGCGGAAATCAGGGCTGGGGAAGCTGGGCCGCTGGCCGTTTTAGAAATAAGGTCGACAAGCTAATTCAATATAACTCAGCCACCTTTGGCCCCGATCAAATTGAAGACGCAAATATAAAAGGCTGGGAGTTCAGTGTCTCAAGCGTTATCCAATATTGGAGTATTGACGCCAACATCACGCTACTGGACGCCACCGATGCCAACACCGGCTTAGAGTTGCAACGCCGCGCAGATAAGCAGGCCAATCTTGATGTGGCTCGAGAATGGCAGCAATGGGGAGTTAGTGGCAGCCTGCGCTTGGTTAGCAGTCGCTATGCAGACACCGCTAACAATGACGAATTAAGTGGTTACGGTCTAGTCGATAGCACTGTGTCTTACCGCGTGAACGATCAGGTGCAGCTCCAACTGGCACTGAAAAACATCTTCGACAAAGAATATGTCAGCGCGCGCAGTTTTAGCTTCGGCGATTATCTTTCCATTGGCCGTGAGGCCATGATGAGTATCACCTACACCCCAAAATAAGGGTATTATTTGTCCCTTTCAACGTCGGCACTGTGCTTTGCGCGGTGCCGATACGATTCAGCACGCAGAAGCCATCATGACGCTTGATGAAGAAGCAAAGCACGAGCAGCGAATGCGAGTCAAAAAGGCCATGATCGACGACCAAAAACATACTTTCCACAACAGTATTAAAGCGCGCAACGGCGTGGCAT